>JASJGK010000213.1:0-10776 GCA_033791585.1 SAR324 cluster bacterium
GGTCAGCCCCATGATAGCTGCCAAACTTTATAGCCTCAAGGGCAAAGACCTTAATGTTAAAAACAAAAATGAAGATTCACTGACCCGCGAAGAGCAAACCACTCGTGTTACCCGCCGCAGGGCTGCCAACCTTTCTTCTAGGTCCACACTTTACTCTAGTGAAACCTTAACAGGTGGTGTATTTTTTAGCGGGCCTTTTGACCCTAACTCAGGGCTAATGCCTGAGATTTCATTGGAAGAATGGTACGCAAAACGCTTAAATGTAACTGTTGGGGATACCATGGGTTTTGATATTATGGGGGTTCCAATCCAAGGGAAGATCACCTCTTTAAGAAAGGTGAAGTGGAATTCTTTCCAACCAAACTTCTTCGTTTTGTTCCAACCAAAGTCTTTAGAGGATGCCCCAGCGACCTATTTAGGGACCATTGCAGACATCCCTGAAGACAAAAAGACAGACTTGCAGAACGCTTTGCGCAGTAATTTTTCTAATATCGCCATGATCAACGTTGCCCGTATGGTCAACCGTATTTTAAAACTGACGGCCCAAGTTAGCTTAGCTATATCAGCCATGGCTGTATTGGCAATGTTTGCAGGCCTTGTTGTCGTTTACTCTATTGCTAGATTTAACGCCCAAACACGCCTTAAGGAAGTGAACTTACTGAAAGTGATTGGAGCCAAGCATCGAGATTTAAAGCTTATAAGCCTCATTGAGTTTGGGCTTTTAGGTCTATTGGCCAGCGTGACTGGCAGTATTTTGAGCCTAGGGATGGCCAAGGTAATTGCTGAAATTATGTTTGATCGTTCCTTTGAACCCTACTGGGGGCCTACTCTGCTCACAATTTTATTAGTAACACTATTCAGTGCTATATTAGGCTTTTTAGGGGTGAAGAGCACCTTGGCGAAAAAGCCTCAGTTCTTACTGCAGGCCGTTTGAAGCTGTCTACAAAATGGTGAAAAAGCGCAATATGAAAGGTGACTTATGAAAGCCAAAATTCTAATAGTGCTAGTTCTATCCCTAAGTAGCTGCAGTGCTATCTCAATAGGCTACGGATACCTAGACAAGATCATTTTGAACCGTTTAGATAACTACCTTGACTTGAATAACACCCAAGAAAAAGAAGCTAAAATAGTGATCAAGGCGTTAACGACTTGGCATAAAAAACACGAAATCCCAGCCTATTTAGCTTACCTCACCCAAATGCAAGAGCACCTAAAAAAAAATAATGTGGATCAAGGGTTGGTGTATGCCTTCGGCCAGTACCAAGTTTTACGAGACAGATTACTGCAAAAAATGGTCAGCAACCTTGCCCCCTTTATTTTTAGGGCTTCAAAAAAGCAGCAGGCTCACTTTTTTGAAACCCTGAAAGAAGAGGATGACTACCTTGTAGAATACCTCGCCCTGTCAGATTCAGAAAAAGAAGAAAAAAAGGCAAAGGAACAATTAAAGACCCTAACCCAGTGGCTAGGTGAAATAACACTTGCCCAGAAAAATGATTATATTCTCTTTTTAAAATCGGTGCCCGACCTTGAGGCTTTGCGATTACAATATCACCATGATAACCAAAAAATTATCCAGCAGTTTTTACAGAATCCCAAAAACAATGAAAAAAAGTTCATTGATAGGGTCATTTCCCTACGCACACCGAATCCACAGCAGAGGCATGATTACAACAAAAAATGGGCTCTTGTAACCACCCAATACTTTAACTTTTTCAAACACTTCTTAGGCAATCTAAGTCCAAGGCAAAGGGGGCATTTTATTAGTGAAATTGAAGACCTAAAATTAGACTTAAAGGCAATCAACTAGAAAACTGCCAAAAAGTGCTAGAAAGAACCTGCCTCTTCGGTTATTATACTTTATCCACATTGCAAAAAATTCAAAAATGAAAATTTTAATCGTAGAAGATAATCCAGTTAATTACCGCTTGCTCCAAAAGATTTTAGAAGAATATGGAGACTGCGAAGTAGCTGTGAACGGCAAAGAAGGCTTGATCGCCTATGAAAAATCCTGCGCTGATAATGACCCTATTGATTTGATTTTTTTAGATATTAAAATGCCTGAAATGAATGGCCATGAGTTGCTTGCTCTAATTCGCAAAGATGAGGAAAGAAGAGGAGTTGCCAAGGGCGACCAAGTTAAGGTGGTGATTGAATCTATTGTTTCTTCCCAAGAAAGTATCTTCAAAGGATTTGATGCCGGTGCACTCTTTTATTTTGTAAAACCCTATGGCACTACAGAATTAGAGTCTCTGGTTAAAGAACTGGGCTTAGTTAAAAAAGCAGAACGCCAATAGCTCACGTCAACTTACGAGACAAGGTGATGAGAAGGTCCCATGACAAAAACAAATGAAAAAAGCTTTTTAAAAATAGCCCTTGTCCCTTTGGCCCAAGGGATAGAAGAAATCGAAGTCGTAACCATCATCGATGTTTTAGTCCGAGGTGGCATCCAAGTCATTACAGCCTCTATCACAGAAAACAAAGAAATAACCTGCTCTAGGGGTGTGGTTTTAAAGGCTGAATTTCTATTAGATGACCTAACAGGTGAGAGCTTTGATTTGATCGCAGTTGCAGGTGGGGCGGGCGGCGCTGAAAACTTTTCTAATTCGGCAACGCTGGAAACACTTCTTAAAGAACAAAAAATAGAAGGAAGGCTTTACGCCGCTATTTGTGCCAGCCCCGCAGCGGTTTTTAGCAAGTTTGGACTGGTGCAAGACAAGGCTGCAACCTGCTACCCTAGTTTTGCAGATCGATTGGACGCAAAAGAAGCCCTGACAGATGACCTAGTGGTAGATGGAAATTGTATTACCAGCCGTGGGCCAGCAACGGCCATGACCTTTGCCTTGAAACTAGTTGAGCTTTTAGAAGGCAAAGAAAAGCGTGATCAAGTGGCAAGTGGCCTTCTCTACTCACATTAACTACCCAACTAAACCCAATCAGGATAAGGCATAAATTCTTCACCAGCCTTAACTCTATGAAAACTCAACTGGGTTTCACTACGCAATCGCACTTCGATTACATCGCCTGGCTTAATGGTGCTATCTAGAATCTTGTAGGCCATTACATCTTCTAATTCTCTTCGCAATGTCCGTTTTAATGGCCTAGCACCAAATTCCACGTCAGCACCTTGGACAGCTAAAAACTGCTGGGCCTCAGGGGTAACTTTTAAATGCACATTGTGGCTTTGCTGCATCCTTGCATTCAAACTGGCCACTTGCATACCTACTAAGTGCACCAAATCTTTTAACTCTAAAGGGTCAAAGGTCACAACTTCATCCAAACGGTTGATCATCTCAGGGCGAAATCGACTGAGTAAAATCTTACGGGCGAAAGATTGAGAGATCCGCTTCTTCTCTTCGTACAACTTTAAAATAGCCTCACTTCCAAGATTGGTGGTGAGGATGATAATGGTGTTTTTAAAATCAACCTGGATGCCTCTTGAATCGGTCAAAATTCCATCATCTAAAATCTGTAAGAGCAAATGGAATACCTCTGGGTGACCCTTTTCCACTTCGTCTAACAAGACCACCGAATAGGGTTTTCTGTGCACTGCCTCGGTTAAGATTCCACCTTCATCGTAGCCTTCATATCCAGGTGGGGCACCTACCAGCTTACTTACAGTATGGCGTTCTTGGTACTCACTCATATCCAGACGAATCATAGCCTTTTCATCATCAAACAAAAAGACAGCTAAAGTCTTTGCCAGCTCGGTTTTACCAACCCCAGTGGGGCCCATAAACAAAAAGCTACCCCAAGGCCGATTTGGGTCTTGTATCCCTGTCCTTGCACGCCTGATAGCGTTAGCCACACCTGATAAAGCTCGCTTTTGCCCCACCAACTGTTCGCTTAAAACTCGCTCCATTTTGAGCAATTTTTCTTGCTCATCCATCATCATTTTTGCAACGGGGATACCTGTCCACTTGGCTACCACCTTGGCAACGTCTTCCTCGTCTACTTCTTCTTTTAACAATCGGCTTTGGTCAGAATTTGCCAATAAATTATTGGCTTCGTCCAATTCTTTCTGCAAAGCATCCAAGGTGCCATATTTCAACTGAGCCGCTCGTTCTAAGTTGCCCGCTCGTTGAGCCTCTAATTCGGCCTGTTTTGTCCTTTCGATCTCTTCTTTTAGATGGCGAACCTTGCTGATGGCCTCTCGTTCAGCCTGCCATTTTTCTTTTAGAGCCTCGGTTTCAGTTTTGAGCCGTTTGATTTCTTTTTCAATGTACTTGGTTCTTGCTTTGGACTGGGCATCATCCTCTTTAGTCAGGGCAGCCTTTTCAATTTCCATCTGCATAATTTTTCTTTGGGCTTGGTCAATGACCGTGGGCAAAGAATCAATTTCAATTCTCGTTGTACTTGCAGCTTCATCAATTAAATCAATGGCTTTGTCAGGTAAAAATCGAGCTGTAATGTAACGATCGGCAAGTTTAGCAGCGGCAATAATTGCGCTGTCTTTGATTCGAACCCCATGGTGCACCTCGTATTTGCCCTTTAGACCACGTAAAATCCCAATACAATCATGGATAGAAGGTTCTTCTACCTGCACTTTTTGGAAACGACGAGCCAAAGCAGGGTCTGTTTCAATGTATTTTTTATACTCATTGATCGTAGTGGCACCAATGCACTTGATCAGGCCCCTAGCAAGTGCGGGTTTAAGCATATTGGAAGCATCCATGGCCCCTTCACTGGCACCAGCACCCACTAGGGTGTGGAGTTCATCAATAAATAAAATGTGGTTTCCGCCCTTTTGTTCTAGTTGTTTTAGTAGCCCCTTTAGGCGGTCTTCAAACTCACCTCTATACTTAGCACCTGCAACCATCGCTGCCAAATCGAGGGACAAAATGCTCGCTCGTTTTAACCCGTCAGGCACATCGCCTTGGTAGATTCGCTGGGCTAAACCTTCGATGATAGCAGTCTTGCCAACACCTGGCTCCCCCACCAAGACAGGGTTATTTTTTGTTCGTCTGGAGAGTACCTGAATCACTCTTCTCACTTCTTCATCCCGCCCAATGACGGGGTCAAATTTATTAGCTCTAGCTAAGGTAACAAAATCTTGGGTGTACTCAGTGATAATATCATCATCGGCCCCATCAACACCTCGCTGGGTGATGCGTTTGCCACCACGTAACTCTTCTACAAACCTTACAGCAGTCTTGGAATCAACGCCTTTGCCTCGAAGCAACATGCTGGCTTCTGTAGCTGTGTTGGATAAAATACCTAAAAATAAATGCTCTGGGCCTAGGTATTCATCTCGCATCCTGTCTGCTTCATACTCAGACTTTCTAATACATTGTTCACAAGAGTAAGAAAGGTAAACATCACCTGTTTCAGACTGGCTGGGGTCAAGCTGTTTGATAAAGTGGTTGAGTTCGGTGCGGATGGCGGTAACATCAATCTTTAAACTATCAAAAAGTTTTGGTAGCACACCATCATTTTCGCCTAATAGGACAAAAAGTAGATGCTCCGCTTCCATGCGCTGTTGTTCTTGTTCACTGACAAGGCTATGTGCGCTGTAAAAGCACTCTTCCGCCTGCTTAGTAAAACGTTCCATGTTTAAACTCATGGATCTCCCCTTCAAGAATTTTTTGTTAGTGCAACAAAACTATCAGAACAATCCTTTTTTAGCTAGATGCAAGAGAGGATCAGATATTCCGTAGGGTTTTTTTGAGTAAAAATATTTTCCATGGGTTACCAATAAAGCATGTAGCTCTTGGTAAGTGGTTAAATCTGGAGGTAAAGCTTGGGTAAATAACTTCTGCATATTTTGATAGCTACTTTTGTCATTAGCAAGGCCTAAAGCCATTAAAAAGCGTTGAGTGTAGGCATCAATAACAAAGCTTACATGGCCACAGGCATAGAGCAAGATGCAATCGGCTGTCTCTGGCCCTAAGCCTTTTAGACCGAGCAACTCGCCCCTTGCTTGGTCCAAAGTCATTTTTTGTATTTTAGAAAAAGGAGTATGGGCAAGGTAAGCGCAAAAGTTTTTTAAATAGCCAGATTTCTGGTTAAAGTAGCCTGCGCTTTTGATAATTTTCCCTAATTTATCCTGAGAGATCTGATTTATCTTTGACTCTGAGAAATTACCTGACTCAAAAATATTGCCTAAAGCTTTGGTGACATTGGTCCAGTTTGTATTCTGGGTCAGAATCGCACCAAAAGCTATTTCTAAGCGTTGGTTGTCATTTTTAGGGTAGGAGTAATCACCAATATGGTAGGGAGATTTGGAGAGGGAGGAATTTGGACTTAAAGGATCTGCATCAGCGGTGAAAAGGGAGATGGGCCACCAGCCCCGTGGCCCATACAACTTTAAAAGATGATCATTGAGGGTAGCGATCATTGATTTTTAAAGCCCCTTAACGTTGGAAAATCTAACGGTTAACTAACTCTTTTAGACTTTTTCCTGCTTTAAACTTAGGTACAACAGAAGCTGGAATCTTCATTTCTTCTTTGGTCTGGGGATTGCGACCATTTCTAGCCTGTCTTTTAGAAGTACTAAAAGTACCAAAACCAACCAGAGTGATATTTTTTCCAGCAATAATCCCATCACCCATTGTATCAATCAAGGCGTTGATAATTTCTTCCGCTTTCGATTTAGGAATGCCAGCATTTTCTGCAGCAGATGCTGCAAGTTCTGCTTTTGTGATGTTCTTTTTCATTGAGACCTATGAGTTATTAGCTTATAATTTGAATATAGGTAGTTAATCATATCTGATATTAACTGGAGTAAGTTAAGCCCATTTTTTTACCTTTGAAAATAGGGTAAAAACCCTAAAATCTGTTATGTGTGGGGCATTCACCCTAGGACATTCCATTTAAAATCATGTAAAACTCTAAAATAAATGAAAAAAAATAAAATTTTGTGCATTGGCGCTACGGGCTTTATTGGCTCTTATCTTGTTCCCGCTTTGCGAGAAAAGGGTTTTGAGCCAGTTATTTTTTCTAGAAGGCCTAAAAAAACAAAGGAGATTTGGCCTGATTTAGATGTGGTTTCTAGTTTGGAAGAAATCCCAGCTGAGGCTAATTTCCATGCATTTATCAATCTTGCAGGGGCGGGCATTGCTGACAAACGTTGGACCGACGAAAGAAAAAAAATATTGCTTGAGTCCCGAATAGACTCCACGAGTGCCATGGTTGCGCTAATAGAGAGGCTAAAGATGAAACCCGAGGTGGTGATCCAAGGCTCTGCCATGGGTTGGTATCCTTTTAGTGAAGAAAGGTCTTTTGACGAATCAGAGCCTCATGCAGAAAACTACTTAGGCCAGCTTTGCAGCCACTGGGAGTCAGCAGCAGGGGCACTTGAGGCCTTAAGTATCCGCACCTGTTTTGTCCGTACGTCTCTAGTATTAGATGCCAGCGGAGGAGCCTTAAAAAAGATGCTACCCCCTTTCAAACTGGGCCTTGGCGGCAAGCTTGGCCATGGCAAACAGTGGATGAGCTGGATTCATTTGGATGATCAAGTTGGCGGAATTCTGCACCTTTTAAACAACCCAAATTGCCAAGGCGCTTTTAATTTTTCCAGCCCTGAGCCTGTAACAAACAGGGATTTCACTGAGCTACTTGGGGCTGCACTTGGCCGCCCAACCCTCTTTCCTGTCCCAGCTTTAGCCTTAAAACTAGCATTAGGGGAAATGAGTTGTCTGTTATTACAAGGGCAAAGATTAAAACCAACAAAACTACTTGAATCAGGCTACCACTTTCAATATCCTAGTTTAAAAACTGCCTTTTCCAAGATCTTTAAAAAATAAAATTTCACATGACAAATCAGCTTACAGCCCTTTCCCCCTTAGATGGTCGTTATCACTCTAAAGTTTCTGAACTAAACCATCATTTTAGCGAATTCGGATTGATCCGCCGCCGCCTGCAAGTGGAAGTAGAATGGTTAATTGCCTTGGGCAATCTTCCAGAAACCAGTTTAAAAGCTTTTACTAAAAAGCAGCAAACTGACCTTAGAAAACTTTACGAAAAGATGACCCCTAAGCAGGCCTTAGAAGTTAAAGAGACCGAAAAGGTAACTAACCACGATGTTAAAGCTGTGGAATACTATTTAGGCGCTCGTTTAGAAGAGATGAAAATGGGCGATTTAAAACCCTGGGTGCATTTTGCCTGTACTTCAGAAGACATCAATAATCTTTCCCACGCCTTAATTTTAAAAGGTGGCCTGGATGACGTGGTTATCCCCAAAATGAACGACCTCATTGAGACAATCGAAAAGATGGCCACTGCCTACAAAGCAATTCCCATGATGTCGAAAACTCATGGTCAACCAGCAACACCTTCTACCATGGGTAAGGAATTCCAAAACGTGGCAGAGCGCTTAAAAAGACAATTTAATAACATTATTTCTTTAGAGTTCTTAGGGAAGATCAACGGTGCTGTTGGAAACTTCAACGCCCACAGGGTTGCCTTTCCAGATGTAGATTGGAAACCTTTTGCCAGAGACTTTGTAGAATCGTTGGATTTGGATTACAACCCCTTTACCACTCAGATTGAGCCTCATGATTACATGGCAGAATTGTTTGATTCGGTTCGTAGATTTAACACTATTGTCTTGGATTTTGATCGTGATATTTGGGGTTATATCTCAAACAATGCCTTCAAACAAATTCCAGTTGCTGGCCAAACAGGCAGCAGCACCATGCCCCACAAGATCAACCCAATAGACTTCGAAAATTCAGAAGGAAACTTAGGGATAGCAAATGCTCTTTTTGACCACCTTTCAAACAAGTTACCTGTCAGCCGTTGGCAACGAGATTTAACTGACTCGACTGTACTTAGGAACATGGGTGTGGGATTTGGTTACAGCCTCATCGCTTACAAAGCAACCTTGGCAGGCCTAGGGAAACTAGAAATTAATGCAGATGTATTGTCCGCAGAATTAGACCAAAATTGGGCACTACTAGGCGAGGCCATGCAGACTGTCATGAGAAAGTATGGAGTTGAAAACTCCTACGAAAAACTCAAAGACTTAACTCGTGGGAAATCAGTAGATGCCAAGTCACTGGCAAAGTTTATTGATGGTTTAACCGAACTACCTGATGACGTTCGGCGTAACCTGAAAAAACTTACACCTGCTACTTACTTGGGCTACGCTAAAGACTACTAACCTTTACTAAAGGAATAGTAGGCTTTCCGCTCTTGCCTCATGCTGCCTGCAAAGTCAGCAGTTGGGGCTGCGACCAGCTTTTTAATGTGATGCAATTGGGCCAAAGCATATTGCTTAGCCTCTTTATTTCGGTGTTTTTGCTTTAGAGTGTCGATGGCTTCTAAAACTTTTTGCACTAAGTGAGAATTCCTTTCCAGCTTTATGAGTGAGGCTGGGGGGTATTTTAACTTTAATATTAGTATATTTCTTATGTTTTCATCGAATCGCATTGCGCCCTCCTTGGCGGTGTTACATGCAAGAGGAGTTGAATACAGGGAGCAGCCTTCCTTGGCCAGCACACTTTTGCCCATACCTCTTATTTAATCAATTTCTACCTTTACTAATACCAAAAATATGCCAAGCTCAGCGAAAGACACAAAAAAAATGCTCGATGAATACGATTTTTTTCTAGCCCCTGAATTCATTGCTGTTTCTCCTGCCTCGCCTCGAGACCATTCCAAACTCATGACCTTGGAAAAGGGTCAAATCAGCCACCATCATTTTTATGAATTGTGTGAATTATTACCTCAAAATAGCCTGGTAATTCTGAACAATACAAAGGTTATTCCTGCCCGCCTTCTGGGAAACAGACTGAGCGGCGGAAAATTGGAATTGCTTTTGGTGAAAGAGCAGAAATTAGGAGTCTGGGAATGTAAGGTAAAAAATTCCGCTAAGGTAAAGATAGGGGAAAAAATTTCACTGGCGGTTGGTGCATTTTTTGGGGTACTTGTTGAAAAATTAGACACAGGTCTTTGTGTAATTGAATTTGAGGCGCCTGAAAATCTATTACAAAACTTAGAAGCTTATGGCCTGCCACCCTTACCGCCTTACATCATCAACAAGGGGACACGAAACCGAGAGCAAGACCTTAGCGATTACCAGACCAATTTTGCCACTGAAACGGGCGCTGTGGCCGCCCCAACAGCAGGTTTGCACTTTACCCCTGAGTTGCTTAAAAGCCTAGAGAAGGCGGGCCATGAAACCTGTACCGTGACGTTGCATGTGGGATTGGGGACATTTGAACCTCTAAAAGAGAGCCAGATCGCAGAGAAAAAGCTCCACTCAGAGACTTACGAGATCACAGAAGAGACGGCTAGGATAATAAACCAAGCCAAGGCAGAGGGCAGGGCGATTGTCACAGTCGGAACTACCAGTTTACGAGCTGTGGAATCAGCAACCCTTGACGGTCAAATTCAGGCAGGTAAAAAAGATACCAATATCTTCATCTACCCACCCCATGAATTTGCTATCCCCACCCACCTGATCACCAACTTCCACCTTCCAGCTTCCAGCCTCTTGATGTTGGTTGCGGCTTTTTGTGGGCAGGCAGAAATTCTAGAAGCTTACAAAGTCGCCATGGAAACCAACTATCGGTTTTATTCTTTTGGTGATGCCCAGTTGATTACAAAAGCTGACTAGCTACAGAAACCAATTAAAATTCCAAAAGTCTTTGGGTAAAACCAGTTGTAGTAATTCTATAATGTCTAATGCTATCCCCAGAATTTTTAACGCTATGTTCAATTTATCTCCATAAAATATGCTTTTCTTGGGAGTTTAGAACATTAAAAGATCTTCCTGCAAGTACTTATTTTTATAGGTATAGTCCTATACTTTTGGAGACAAAAGTACCTAATTGG
>JASJGK010000214.1:0-12799 GCA_033791585.1 SAR324 cluster bacterium
GGTCAAGGAGACGTTTAAAATCAACAGTACTTTAATTTGTTGGCCTGTTAAACCAAAGGTTTCTTTGATGGAAGAAAGTAGTGGAGCATGGTTAAACCAAACTACAAAACTTAGAAAAAATGCGACCCAAGCTAAGTGCAGGGTCTGGGACTTCCCTTTGTAAGAAAGTAGATTCAACTTACTGTTGTCTGCGGCTGCGTTACTCATGTTAGTTACCTTAGGTTTGAGTATTGAGAAATTTAAAAGCTTAAAAAGCCAAAAAATACTATTTAGGTAAGCCGATTAAAATCTGCTTGCCTTCAATTTTGATGGGGTAAGAGGTTAGGGATTCCAAATCCCCGCTCAAGCACTTACCATCATTTAAAGAAAATTGGTTTTTATGTAGTGCACAGGCGACTTTGGGTTCGCCTCCCTTGTCACCTAAGATCCCACGTGAGATTACATTTTGATTTTTATGGGGGCATTTGTTTTGTACTGCGTACCAAACATCCTGTTCAAAGTGAAAGAGCGCAATTTGAGCATCCCCAAATTTCAAACATCCTCTTTGCCCCGGGGCTAGCTGCTCTGTGGAGCCTGCGTTTTGCCATTGAGTCGTCATTTTAAATCTCCTAGATTGTTAATTATACTATTGCAGCCATAAGAGGCTTTTTCTGGCCCCTTGACTCTTCAAATTTTATAGAGTCGTCTTGCAGATCTGTGTTTAAAAAGGTCTTGAAGGTAGCCAATTTTTCAGGTGATTCAAGGGCCAATTTCCATTCGCATTTATACTGGTCTACTAGGTTTTGCATGTCCTTATCCAGCTCATGGGCTATCCCAAGAGAATCATTTATAATCACTTCTTTTAGGTGCTCAATTCCCCCTTCCAGTTGGTTTATCCAAGTGGAGGTTCTGGTTACCTTGTCTGAAGTTCGAAAGTAATAGATCAAGAATCTGTCTACATACTTGAGAACCTCTTCTTTGGTTGCATCTGTTGCGAGCAACTGACCATGTTGGGGGATAATACCACCGTTACCAGATACAAAGAGATTCCAGCCCTTTTCAGTGGCGATAACACCAAAGTCTTTACTTTGGGCTTCCGCACATTCTCTCATGCAGCCTGAGGCTGCACCCTTAATTTTGTGGGGTCCACGGAGGCCTTTGTATCTATTTTCTAAAGTCACTGCCATATCCAAACTGTTTCCTACACCAAGTGGGCACCAAGTTGAGCCAACACAGGATTTTACCGTTCTTAGACTTTTCCCATAGGCGTGGCCTGATTCGTAACCAGCGGCAACCAGCTTGGCCCAAATTTTGGGTAGGTCGTCCAGACGGGCACCAAACATGGCGACTCGTTCCCCACCTGTGAGTTTCACAAAAAGCCCAAATTCATCTGCAACCTTACCCAATTCAATTAGGGCCTTAGGGGTGATTTCACCGCCAGGCATCCTAGGAATAACCGAGTAGCTGCCATTTTTTTGGATATTTGCGAGGAAGGAATCATTGGTATCTTGGATGTTCTGTTGTTCTAGAACAGGTAAATTCCATGCTGAAGCCAAAAGGTTGGCTATAACAGGCTTACAAATTTCACAACCTTTGCCCGTGCCGTGTTTTTGTAACAAAGCGGCATAGGTGGTGATATTCTCTTTTTTTGCAAGGCCAAAAAGCTCGGTCCTAGAATAGCTGAAATGTTCACAAAGGTCGGTATTGCGCTCAATGCCTTGGGCCTCTAGCTGTTCGGCTAGGATATCTACCATCATGGGTTGGCAGCCACCGCAGCCTGTTCCACATTTAGTTTTGGCTTTTAGCTCGCTAATTTCTGTGATGCCTTCCTTTTGGATGGCTTCGATCAACTGGCCTTTGGTGATATTTTCGCAGTTGCAAATTACCGCCGTGTTTGGGATAAAAGCTAGGGATGTGCCCCCTCCAGACTGGAAGGATCCAGGTACCAGTAGGCTAGCAGCATCTTCAGGTATTGCCGCCCCTGTTTGAGACATCTGCATCAGTCTAAAATACTGCGCTGTGTCACCAACAAAGATTCCGCCGATAATAGCAGAACCTGTGGCATCTAAGACTAATTTTTTGTAGGTCTTGGCTTGTTGGTTTGCAAGACTCACAACTTGGGCATCTTTAGTTTCAGCTAGGGCATCGCCGAAGCTGGCTACTTCAATGCCTAAAAGTTTTAGTTTTGTAGAAAGATAAGGATGACCATAAATTCTCTCCCCACCTGTTAAGGTTTCAATAGCTACCCTAGCCATCTCGTATGCTGGGGCAACGAGACCTTGAATTTGTCCTTCAAAACTGGCTACCTCGCCAATAGCTAAAATGTCTGGATCACTTGTGACCATATTAGGGGTAACATCTAAGCCACCTCTTGCCCCAAGCTTTAAATCTGCGCTCTTAGCAACTTGGTCATTGGCCTTGATTCCAGCTGAGACCACAACCATATCTACATCTAAAAAACCACCATCTTTGAAGATGAAAGATTTAACAGCACTAGAGTGGGCAAGTTGTTCTGTGTGGCTGTTTAGGCGAACCTTAATGCCGAGGGTTTCAATTTCACTTAAGAGTAGGCCCGCTGCGCTTTCATCTAATTGACGAGGCATCAGCCTAGGTGCCATTTCAACAACGGTTGTCCCAAGGCCTAAGTCTTTTAAGGCCTTGGCAGCTTCTAGGCCAAGTAAACCACCACCAATAACAGCAGCTGTTTTTTTAGACTTTCCGAAGGTTTTAATTTTCTCAACATCTGTAAAATCTCGGTAAGTAAAGATGCCATCGCCTGTTAAACCCTCTAGAGGTGGAACAAAGGGAGCTGAGCCAGTAGCGAAAATCAGTTTATCGTATTTATAGTTTTTGCCTGAGCTGGCTGTAACAGTCTTGTTTGCTCTATCTAAGCTAACTGCTTCTTCGCCTAAGTGTAGGTCGTAGTTATTTTCTTTGTACCAGGCAGGCGAAAAAAGTTCTAAGTCCTTTTCACCTTGCCCTGAAAACAAGCCAGAGAGGTGAACTCGGTCATAAGCTGGAGTCGGTTCAGCGCTGAGAATTTCAACAGTATAAAGGTCCCTAGCTTCACTTAAGGATAGTAGTTCTAAAAACTTAGCACTTACCATCCCGTTTCCAAGGATGAGAAGTTTTGTAGTGGTCTTCAATTTAAATCTCCTGACAAGATACCATATGTATCTGCGGTTATCAGGAGTAATGCGGGAGAATCGGAAAGATGACTAATAGATACTTCTTTGGTTTTCGCTCGTCAACAGCTAAATTAAATTTATTTTTCTCAACTAACTGTAAATATTAACTATTATTTCGACAAAAGTGACAATAGAGCCCTTAGCTTGTCACTTTTTGTAAATAATGAATTGTCACTTTATTTTTCACTTTACTGATATTACTGGCTTACTTTAAATGGCATAGGATTTGTAACAATGCCCATAAGCTTTTAGGAAAGATTTTTTAATTGGAGTAATGCACAGGAGAGAAAATCACCTACTAAAAGAGCAAACTTTTTTAAACTAAGATGTCATCCCTTGATTTTGAAAATAGATCAAACTGCCAGATTAGTTGACCACTATTAAAATGAATTCCATTCTTCAGCCCCTAAAACAAGGGGAGCAGTACGCCTTTGAGGTGGACCTTAGCATCTGTACAGGTTGCAAGGGCTGCGTTACAGCCTGCCAAAATTTAAACGGGTTAACTCCTGCCGAATCTTGGAGAACCGTCGGTGTAGTTGAGTCCAAATCAGGCGACATAAGCCAGACTATCACAACTTCTTGCCACCACTGTCTGGACCCAGCATGCCTGAAAGGATGCCCTGTTAGGGCTTACCAAAAAGATGCAGTGACAGGCATTGTAAAACATTTAGATGACCAGTGCATCGGTTGCCAATATTGCATCCTAGCCTGCCCATATGACGCACCCAAATGGATTCCAGAATTAGGAATTGTTCGCAAATGTGACATGTGTACTGACCGCTTAGAGGTAGGTGAAGAAACTGCCTGCCAGCAGGGTTGCCCCAATGATGCCATTTCAATTGTGACTAAATCTGAGGCTCAAATTAAAATGCCTAGCTCAGCCATGAAACTGCCTACCCAAGTCTCACCTGAATTCACCTTTCCTTCAACTGGATATATAAATGGCCAGGTATCAACTGATAGTAAAAGCCTAAATGAAGAAAGGACTGCGGAAAAGGGTCACCTGCCTTTAGTTTTGATGTTGGTCTTAAGCCAATTTTCAGTTGGTCTCTGGGGGCTTTCTTTATTTTTAGAGGCCCAAGCCTTTTTGAGCCAAGTTAGTTTAGCGATTTTGTTGGCTGGTTTGGCTTCTAGCGTCTTTCACTTGGGTAAACCTCTAAAATCCTTCAAGGCCTTTTTAGGTCTTTCCAGTTCCCATCTAAGCCGTGAGGTTCTATTTTTTGGGACCTACGCACCTTTAGTTATTGTAACCCTCTTGCTGGGGCAATTCGTTGCTTTGGAAGTATTGCCTCCCTTTACTTTAAAGCTTCTAATGCCCTTGCGAATGATAGCGCTGATAACGGGCTTGCTGGGAGTTTACTCTTCGGCCAAACTTTACCAAATAACCTCTCGGCCTTACTGGAAAGGGGACAAAGCGTTACTCGGGTTTCCTTTATCAGGCTTAATTCTAAGTTCGGCCTTTGCATTAACCTTTTCTGGCCCTGCCGAACAGAGACTACTCTTACCTATTATTTTAATCGGGAGTTTACTTTGGACAGTTTTAGAGGTGCAAAGAAACAACAACACAAAGGGGCTTTTGTTAGCTTCAAGTAAACTGATGTCTGGTAGTTTAAAGGGCTATTGGATTTTACAACAAACCTTTCTTTGGTTTTGTGGCATCTTACTTCCCATTTATTTATTGCAGGTGGAGTTTAAATCCAGTTTGGCGATCTTTACTTTTTATGGCCTTTTAGGGGCTACTTTTACCGAGCGCTATCTCTTTTTTAAAGCAGGCTTAGGTTATCGTATGCCCATTGGCGAGGCAGGTTGATTATGAATCTAATAACAAAAATCCAGAACCTATTTTTACAAACAAACGGACCTTTGACTCAAACATTAGCAAAAAAAACTGGCCCAAACGATTTAGGTCTAGTTCCTCACCAACCGACGCAAACCACTTCTTTGGTTTGTGGTTATTGCTCCGTTGGTTGCAATTTGCAAGTGCACCAAAAGGCCGATAAAGCCATTAACCTCAGCCCCGAAAAAACCCACCCTGTGAATATGGGTAAGGCTTGCCCTAAAGGCTGGCAAGCATTAGCCCCTGTTGTAGCTGACGACCGAGCTAAATACCCATTAGTAAAAAACGAAAAGGGTCAGTTTCAACAAACAAGTTGGGAAAAAGCTTTGGACCTTTTTCACAGTAAACTCAAAGGGGTCACAGGTGATAATGGTTTAGCCCAAGCTGCATTTTTATCCACTGGCCAAATTACCACAGAAGAAATGGCCCTCCTTGGCTCTTTGGCAAAGTTTGGTTTGGGTATCATCCAAGGCGACGGCAACACTCGCCAATGCATGGCTACCAGCGCTGTAGCCTATAAACAATCTTTTGGATTTGACGCTCCCCCTTTTAGTTATGATGACCTTAGGGAGTCGGATGTCTTGGTTTTTATCGGTGCCAACCCTTGCATCAACCATCCAATCTTGTGGAAACATGTGGTGCAAAATCCCCATAATCCCAAGATTATTGTCTTGGACCCAAGAAACACCAAAACAGCCCAAGCTGCAACAAAGCGTTACCCATTAAAAGCCAAATCTGATTTATTGCTCCTTTATGGGATTGCCAAGGTCTTAGTGGATCAGAACTTAATAGATGAAGACTACATAGCAAAAAACACTAAGGGGTTTTCAGAATTTAAAAGCTTTTTAGAAGAAATCGACTTGGCAGAAGTTGCCAAGATTACAGGCATAAAAAAAGAAGATATTTTGGCGCTGCCTCTAACCATCGCCCAAGGGAAACGAGTTTCTTTCTGGTGGACCATGGGTGTAAACCAAGGTCATCAGGCTGTTTTAACTGCACAGGCAATTATCAATCTAGCTTTAATGACAGGCAATATGGGGCGAGTCGGCACAGGTGCAAACTCCATAACAGGCCAGTGCAACGCTATGGGCTCTAGGCTTTTTAGCAACACAACAAATTTGCTAGGAGGCCACGATTTTGCAAGACCAGACCACAGGAAAAAGATTGCCCAAATTTTAAAGATTGAAGAAAGTAAAATACCCCAAAAGGCCTCTCTCGCCTACGACCAGATTTTAGATCAAATTGAAGCTGGTGAGATTAAATTTTTATGGGTTATCGCCACCAATCCGTTCCATTCTTGGATAGACCCTGAAAAGTTACAAAGAATGCGAGAAAAGTTAGACTTTTTGGTGGTGCAAGATCTTTACTCTGATACTGTAACCGCCTTAGCGGCAGATTTATTTTTGCCAGCAGCAGGCTGGGGGGAAAAGGAAGGTGTGATGATCAATTCTGAGCGCAGGCTTTCAAAAGTCAATCCCGTTTCCAACATCAAAGTGCAAGCAAAAACTGATTTTGAGATTTTTTTAGAAATTGCCAAAAAATTTCAACTGGGCTGGGTAACCGAGGCATTCTCTAACCCAGAGCAGGCCTTCGCAACCTTACAAAAAATCACTGAAAATCAGCCATGTGATATTAGTGGAATTGCAGGATATAAAGAAATTGAAAGCTCAGGTGGAATACAGTGGCCCAAAGCCAAAGGAAATGGTGAGCAAAAACGACTATTTGAAGATGGTAAATACTACCATAAAGACCAAAAGGCCGCCTTTCTTTTTGGCGAACCAACAGCGCCACCAAATCAAACAAGTGATAACTTTCCTTATGTTTTACTCACTGGCCGAGGCAGCTCGACCCAGTGGCACACGGGCACAAGAACCGACCGTTCGCCGATTTTAAAAAAAATAAGTCCAAAGGAAATCTATGTTGAAATCCCCCCTGCCCAAGCTAAAGAATTAGGGATTATTGAAGGTGACCTTGTTCAAGTCGCTAGCCCAAGAGGGGCGATTACAGCCATGGCTTTACTCACGAATCAAGTTAAATTGGGGGAAGTTTTTATCCCTATGCATTTTGCAGAGGTGAACCAATTGCTCGACCCTGTATTTGATGTTAGTTCGAGGCAACCAAGTTATAAATATACTCCAGTGAGGATTACCGCCCAAAAGAGCCTCTAGAAACAACTGACTCCTCTGCAACTCTTCACGGCAATATTTCGAGGGCCATAAAAAATAAGTCACCTAGCCCAACGGCCGCCACGTTAAAGTGTAATTTTGTGAAACCTGAGTCAACCAGGCCCAGAAATTCAACATTTGGCCCAGTACTAACAGAAATAGTAGGTTACCTTTTCATGCTCTATATAAGGGTAAGAAGAATAGACAAGGTAATAAGTGCATAGAGAGTGCTCACCAAAACAGTGGTAGTTACAAAATCAGCTTCAATGTCATATTTAATAGCTATGATGCTGGTTAGGGCTGCTGAAGGAACCGCCGCTTGAATGATGGCTGTACTGCGCATTATTCCTTCGATACCAAATAAAGGCGCAAAATACCACACAGCCAAGGGAATCAGTACCAATTTGACGGTCAAGGCGTAGGGGAGTTTTCTATCCCATTTGAATTTCTTTATCCCCGCCAACTGCAAGCCCATTGCAAGCAACATTGCAGGTATGGCCGCAGCAGCCAAAAGGCCAAAGAACCGCAGTAAAACCAAGGGGACAGGAATAGAAAAATAATTGATCAAAAAAGAAGGAAACATTGCCAAGACGGGAGGTGTCAAGATAGCACGGGGGATAGCCTTTACAAATGTGCCTGTAACAGCCCATTCGGCCATTAAGACACAGACAGAAATTGCCAAGGTGCTGATCACTAACATATAGATCAAAGCGCTGGGCACTGCTGTTTCACCATATTGAAAGCGAATTACAGGCACGCCCATGTTGGCTACATTGCCATATAGCGAAACCATGACCAGTGCTGTTTTCCCCGCTCGATTTAATTTTAAAATATACCCTGCCAGAAGAGCCAAAGCAATGCCCAACAAGTGAGCCGATAAGGTTAAACCACTAGATTTAAACGCCAAATCAACAGGAATTTGCAAATCATGCAAATGTTCAAAAACAAAGGCTGGGAGCAAGATGTTATAGGTTAGCTGGGCCAAAGTTCTGGCGTCTAATTTTAACCATTTCTGGGCCATAAACCCCGTACCCACCATAAGGTAAACAGGCATAACCACTTCAATTAAAACCAGCAGAAATTTCATTTTTAGACCTTAATTAATTTTCAAAATTTCTTGGTAACAGCTTTCAACAATGGGTAAGTTAAGGCCAACGGCCTTTGCTGCTACAAGTAAATTGCCCAATATAGGCTCAATCTCTAGCGGCCTGCCAGCCTTAAAATCTTGAAGCATGCTTGTCTCGTAGGGGGCCCAGGTTTTGGTAAGTTCTATATTCTTCTGGGGTAAATCATCTGGCACACTACAACCAAATTTCTTTGCTGCCAGCAGAATCTCATTCATAATTGCTATTAGTTTATCTGTATGTTTGGCAATGAGTTCGTCGGTTTTTATTCCGCCCAGTATTACAGAAAGAGGGTTAAATGAAGCATTCCAAACCAATTTATTCCATCGTTCTAGCTCTAAATGAGTTGAAATTTCACAATGTACGCCTCCAGATTCAAAAATCTCACTTAAGGTTATTGCGGCCGCTGACTTACCGCCTGTAAAGGCCCCTAACACCAGCTCACCACGGTGATGATGTTCGATTACACCTGGCTCTTTTCTACTTGCCCCAATGCGCACTATTCCCCCTAATATAGAGTTTTTAGGGAATACTTCAGCGTAGGCCTTTTCTATGAATATTCCATTTTGCAAAAGGACAATGGGGCAACCACATGCTGCCACAGAGCCAATCCAATTTTGTAAATCAACCCTTCCTGATGCTTTAGTTGTGATTAAAATGAAATCAGGATTGCCTTGGTAATCATTAGCAGAAGTAACAATTTGGGCAGGGAAAAAGTGATGATCTCCCATTTTTGAGAGGACTTGCATCCCTTTCTTTTTTAAAGATTCTGCATTAGAACGGGCAAGGTAACTGACATTTGCGCCAGCCTGGTCTAACTTAGCACCAAAATAGCCGCCCACGGCACCTGTGCCCGCAACCAGAATCTTTGGAGTTGGCATTAGCGGCCTAGCTCTTTGGCGCTGGTTCCGCCTATGCCCCAATTGGCCTTATCGTGTTCTTGGATTAAAACCCGAACGGCCTCTTTTTTTGCGCCTAAGGTTCGCACTAGGACCTCAGTAACTTCCTTGATTGTTTCAGATTTTTGTTCTTCACTTCGCCCTTCAAAGACATTGATCACTACAAATGGCATGGATTTCCTTATTTGGAATTAAAATTTTAGTGAGGTAGCTCATCCCACTGGTAAAGAAACTCGCTACCTCGTGAGGAACTTATTTATACAAAGCGTAAACCTAAATTCCCCAACTCTTGGAACCTGACGTTAATATTATCGCCAGCTTCTACCGCAATAGCAGCAGTAATGCCCCCAGTTAAAATAAAGCAACCAGCAGGTATTTCTTCACCACGTTCAGCAAGTTGATTTGCAAGCATGGCAACAGAAAGGGCTGGGTGCCCAAGTACGGCAGCACCTGCGCCTGTTGCTACTATTTCTCCATTTTTTTCGATCACAACCCCTAAGGATTTTAAATCTAACCCATCTATGGACTTGGCAATAGAGCCTGTAGTGTAGCGGGCAGAAGAGGCATTGTCAGCAATCACTGATTTTAAATCGAACCTAAAGTTTTCATACCTAGAGTCGATGACCTCGATGGCTGGCACCACAAAATCAATAGCGGCGAGCACATTAGCCACAGTGATCCCCGGGCCTTTTAGCGCCTTTTTTAACACCACAGCAATTTCAGGTTCTATTTTCGGGTGAATCAATTCACTTACCTTAATTTCGCCACCTTCAGGCACGGCAAAGTAGTCTGCTAAAAAGGCATAAAGTGGGTTTTCTACTCCCATTTGGCTCATTTTTGCCCAAGAAGTAAGGCCCATTTTTAGCCCTGAAATTTTGGTCCCACGTGCCTCTTTACGTCTTCTTATTTCCCATTGGATATCGTAAGCATCTTCGAAATCCATATCTGGGTAATCATCGGTAATTTTATGAACATCCTGTGCGTTCAATTCTGCATTTTCTAAATGCTCTGCTAATTTGGCTTTTGTTGCGCTGTCTAAAGTTGCCATGATTCTCCTAGGCTGATTTTTGTTTGGCCATATCCATGGCAAGATCGTCGATCATATCTTCTTGGCCACCGACAGTGCCACGTTTTCCCAATTCAACTAATATATCCCTTGCAGAAACTCCATATTTTGCTTCAGCTCGCTTTGCAAAAAGTAAAAAGGAGCTATACACACCTGCATAACCTAGTGATAAGGCGTCTCTGTCGAGCCGAATCACTTGGTCCATAAGGGGCACCACTAAATCTTCAGCCACATCCATGAGTTTAAATAGGTTGATGCCTGTATCCACCTTCATGCGGTCTAGAGCAGCGGCCAAAACTTCTAAAGGTGTGTTTCCTGCGCCAGCACCAAGCCCTGCGGCAGAGCCGTCAATTCTATTGGCACCAGCTCCAATGGCAACAATGGAATTGGCAACGCCCATCCCTAAGTTATGGTGTCCATGAAAACCCAATTCTGTTTCTGGTTTTAACGCTTTACGCAAAGAGGAAATACGGCTTGTAACCCCGTCTGGCAACAAGTAGCCTGCTGAATCTGTTGCATATATACAGTTGGCACCATAGGATTCCATCAGCTTAGCCTGCTCCACTAGCTTTTCAGGGCTGGCCATGTGGGCCATCATTAAAAAACCTACCGTGTCCATTCCCAGCTTGCGAGCAAATTCAATGTGTTGCTGACTTACATCAGCTTCGGTGCAGTGGGTAGCCACACGAATGGTGGAGACCCCACAGCCTTGGGCCATTTTTAATTCGTCTACTGTCCCAATTCCAGGGAGTAGCAAGGCCGAAACCTTAGCATTTTTTAAATTTGGAATCACAGCATTTAGGTATTCTTCATCACTGTGGGCTGGAAATCCATAATTTAAACTTGCCCCCCCAAGGCCATCACCATGGGTTACCTCAATGAGAGGAACACCTGCCTCATCTAAGGCCGTGGCGATTTGCGTCATTTCTAACAGTGAGATCTGGTGCTGCTTTGCATGCATTCCATCTCGTAAACTCATGTCATGTAGAGTGACTTTTTTCCCTTCTAGATTCATTACGCCCCCTTGAGTTGTTTGGTTCTGCTAGCCATCTGGCCTGCATAAATTTCGCCTGTTTTTAAGGCTGCAGCAGTCATAATGTCTAGGTTTCCAGCGTATTTTGGTAAAAAATCGCCTAGGCCTTCGACTTCCATGAAGATACTGATCTTGTTTCCATCGAATACAGGCCCATTTTTTAAACGATAGCCAGGTACATAGGTTTTTACTTCTTCAATCATTTCATTGATTGCAGCCTTGATGGCGACTTGATCTGGCTTTTCTTTTGTCAAACAGTGAATGGTGTCACGCATCATCAAAGGGGGGTCTGCTGGGTTGATTATAATAATGGCCTTGCCTTTGGCAGCTCCGCCAACCTGTTCAATCCCTCTAGCCGTTGTGCGGGTAAACTCATCGATATTAATACGGGTGCCAGGTCCAACAGATTTTGAGCTTACTGTTGCCACAATTTCAGCATATTCTACCTCCTGAACCTTAGAAACAGCAGCAACCAAAGGAATGGTTGCTTGCCCGCCACAGGTTACCATATTGACGTTTGTCTCCTTCGAGTTCATATGATCTTTCAGGTTTACAGGCGGCACACAAAAGGGGCCAATGGCCGCAGGTGTAAGGTCGACCATAAAAACACCCAGTTCACGCAAAAGTTTATCATTTTCAATTTGTGCATAAGCACTTGTGGCATCAAAGGCGATTTGTATTTCATCGGCCTTAACATGGGGCAACAAACCTTGGATGCCTTCATGAGTTGTTTTTAAGCCTAATTCTTTGGCTCGTTTTAAACCTTCTGACTGCTCATCAATCCCAACCATCCACACAGGTTCAATGACTTCACTTCGCAAGGCTTTGTAAAGTAAATCCGTTCCTATGTTCCCTGAGCCAATCAAGGCAACTTTGATTTTTTTAGTTTCCATTGGTTCCTTTTTGGTTACGAGAATGAAACACTACACTGGCCAATCCCGCCAATGCCTAGCCGCATGTAATCCCCAGCTTGCACTGGCTCCAAGGGTACAAGGCTTCCAGATAGAATAACTTCACCTGCCTTTAGACCCGTTCCCAATGCGCCTAAAGTGTTGGCCAGCCAAGTTACAGCATTTACAGGGGAGCCGAGGGCGGCAGCCCCTGCACCTGTAGAGATCAACTTGCCATTTTTTTCAACCCACATGCCACAGGTACAAAGATCCACTTTTCTAGGGTCAACTGCAGCTTCACCTAATACAAAAAGGCCGCAAGAAGCATTGTCTGCAACGGTATCTTGGATCTTAATTTTCCAGTCTTTAATACGAGAATCAACCACTTCAAAACATGGGACAATGGCTTCTGTTGCAGCAAGAATGTCTGTATTGGTCAGTCCTGGGCCGTTCAAGTCTTTTTTCAGTAAAAAGGCAATTTCCCCTTCTGCTTGCGGTTGGATCATTTCGGTACTGACAGGTAATGTCTCACCGCTAGAGTAGGCCATCTTATCTGTCAAAAACCCAAAGGCTGGTTGCCTCACATTCAACATGTCTTGGACAGCCTTGGAGGTAACA
>JASJGK010000215.1:0-11003 GCA_033791585.1 SAR324 cluster bacterium
GATGGGGAGATGGGGAGATGGGGAGATGGGGAGATGGGGAGATGGGGAGATGGGGAGATGGGGAGATGGGGAGATGGGGAGATGGGGAGATGGGAAGATGGGAAGAGAGGAAGAAACAAGGCAAAAAAAACCCGCTGAAAGCGGGTTTTAAATTAAATACTGGAGTTATATCTCACTGGTGAGTCTCACTGGTGAGTCTTACTATAATATATTACAGGAGGCTTGTAGAGGCTCACAGGCCCATCGAATTAGAAGTCGCTCACTTGCCAAAACTTACCTTTGAGCCTCACTGGTGACGCTCATAAATAAGTCTAACTAGCTCGTTAAAGCTCAGCTTTTGCTAAAGAAGCATCCATCTTATCTAAAAGATTGGCAAATCTTTCGTTTAACAATTCAGGTTGGACAGTCTGCTCAACATGATAATCAACCATACTCTGGTCAACAAACTTCTTAGAGATGTTAAAAAGCAACTCGTTGAGTACGTTAGAAATAGACTTCAAGGTAGTTGGGTTCTTTTTTACAGAAGTCACATCCATTTCGATCACCAATCCCTGTTGGATGTGGTGCGGGTTGATCATAGCTGTAAACTTAGAAAACTGACCTCGTAAAAAAGCCAATCTTTCTTCTAATACAAAACGCTCGTGTGGGTAAGTACCAGAAAAGATTTCGCCAATTCGCTCTTCAGCCAATTTCAGACGGTTTTTAATGTTGTGAACACTTTGCTGGTTAGTAGAAACCTTTTCTTCTGTTGGTTTAGAAGAGAATACCAATTCATTCCAACCTTTATCACCATCATCAGCGCTTTCTTTTGAACTTTCTTTAGCGCCTTCTTTAGCATCACCCTTTTTAATAAACTGTAGGGCTAAATCTTGGTAGGTAGCAACCTTGTTATCTGTGGTATACTGGTCGTAAACCTTCTCAACCACATTAAAAAGCTGTTGCACCTTTTCAGTTAAAATTCCCGCTTGGGTGTCGTAAGCTTTTTGGGATTCCTTAAGCTGGTCAAGATCGTTGTAAGAAATTTTAATAGCAAAGGTCTCATCAGGTAATTCACCTGGGTCTGAGGGGCTATACTCATTAATGGTGCAGCTTCTAGCATTTTTTAGATTGTTAATATACTGGTAACCCAATTTATAATTATCTAAAATTGTAGTCAGCATGCCGACAACATTATTAAAGCCCTTGCTTTGGATTCGCTCTGTATCCAAAATCGATTTTACAGTCTGGCGAATGGTATTAGGGTCTAGAGTCGCATCTGGTGAAGCAAAGTTTGCAGCATCTAACGCGTCTAAAGTGGCCTTGGATACAAACTGATATTTTTTTGATTCTTCTGAATCTTCTGCACCATCAAAATCCAAATAGGCCTCTAAAGCCTTGAATTTTTCAAAAAGCATTTCACTGCTGTTCAGCTCTAGCTTTTCATCTTTCACCATGGAAACATTAATAGCTTCAATTCTTTTATCAATTTCTTGGTGGATGTGGTTACTGATCACTTCTTTTAAAAGATCTTGGATCGGCTTTTGGTAGTGGTAAATTGGGTTCACCAATTCTGCATCCAACACATTGACAGCCATTTTAATGTCTACAACGGTTCTAGGCTTCTGGCTGGAGTTTTTAAAGCTACACTTAACAAGGTTATAAGCCTTATCACTAGCGAGGAAAGCACCAACATCTGTTTTTTGTAACAAAAGGGCGTTGGTTTTCTTTTCCAAATTTGCAACAGAACGCTCGATGTTGCTTTGTAAGCTGACATAGGTACTGGCAATCGACTTCTCGATTTCTTCCGTGTTGAAAAAATCGGGCTGGCCTAAGCTATTGATCAAGTCAGAAACCACACGAGGTGTGTAGCGGTTAAGCTGTTGGTATTCCTCTCGGCCTACCATGTCTCTATATTTTTTTGCTAGTTCATCTTCTGCTGTAACCATGTAGCGGTTCAGCATGTTTTGGAAATTTAAGTTGTAATAATTGTGAATCTTGGTTTTAACACCACCCATTACATCAATCTTACTTAAAACCTCAGGGGGTAACTTAGAAGAAACGTGATTTAAGATTTTATCTACTTCCTCATCAACCAATAGTGAAGACTCTTGGTACTCAACTCTGCCTTCACGGTAAATTGAGTTTCGACTCCCAACAGCACTAGGCTTTTCGGGGTGAAAGTAATTGGGGCCTTTTAAGAAGCGATCTTTTAACACTTGGTATCTCCGATTGCGATTTACTTGTGGCTTTTACCAAAAGCCTAATCTGCTTTATAATTCTCTAATTTTAAACTTTGCTGTCTTTCCCTTGATTTTTAAGGGCTAATTTCAGATCAATGATCCTAGACACAGCTATAGCATGAAATTCTATTGTTTAGTTTTCGGTGAATTGAGGGAAGATGTCAACTAAAATCTCCTTTTAACATAACCTCTTAAGCGGGTCCCATAGCTATTTTAATCTAATTGGTAATTTTGCCGATCTTGCACAAAGATACTGAGATCAGTAAATTTAATCACAGCCTTGCCACTAATGCCCGATATAATCAGCTTAACAGCGTGCGAGCCTTCAATAGCATTACGATGCAGCTTGGGAAAACGCACCAGATAAGTCTGGGACCAGCGGTCTAAGGGCCGTAAATATTTATGCAGAAAAATCAGCTCACGATTTTTTTTATCTAAGCGTACAATCTTCACAGGTCGTAGCAAATCCCCTTCATCATCTTTTAAATAGGCCTGCCACTCCGCTGACGGCCGCCCAAAGTTAGCCCGTTTGTTGCTGCCAGGGTACAAGACCACCACAAAGGTATAAAAATTTTCATAGTCTTGGGTATGCTGCCTCCAGATTTTTGCCTTGGCATTATCAGCCAGATAATAGACCTCACTCAACTCCTTAGCGTAGGCAAGGCGGTAAATCAGGTCTTGGTAGAGGGCATCCACCTGCATCTCAGTTGAATAATCAAGGTAGATAGATTCGGTTTTCACCTTGGCCTCTAAAACCTCTTGGAGCTTGTCATTTTTTGCGGCATTAGAATCGAGCAAGCTAAAGGAGCCACCGCTGTTCCGCCCACCAGTGCTGCAACTGGACAGGGTGAAAACCAAAAGAAACAGGAAAAACCGTAACATTACTTTAATCCGTAGGGGTCAGCTTCTAGGGGCAAAACTTCCATAACACGACCCTCTTCCATTTTACTTTCAATGGTCTTTTGCGCAGCCTGATCAATCCACAGGGCATCAATTTCTAAACCCTGTTTACTCACAAAGCCCTTTGGACCACGGATGTAGTCCCACCAAAGCAGGCGAGCGTGGTCTTTGCGCCAAAACTGCACCACCAGGGCATCTCGCTTTGCGATTGCCTCTATCTCGTGAATAGCGGCAATTCGTTTGGCTTCATCCAAATTAAATTCATAGATATCAATTAAGCTATCTACCTTTTTATTGGCATACTGAAAGAGGTTGTTAGTGCCTTTTTTCACGTTTTCACTGTGTAGAAATTGCCGTGGGCTAGGGAAGCTCCCACCGCCATAGGCCACCACTAAAGACTGGTAACTTCGTTCACCAAAAGACTTGTAAAGGGCTGCCCCATCGAGCAATTTCACATGTACATCCACCCCAGCTTTTAGGGCTGTTTGTTTGTAAAAGGCCAGATATTTAACCCAGCTTTGTGTGCCCACAGAAATCACCAGCTCTAAGGTTTTACCCTTTTTTACACGGATACCCGCCTCGTTTCTTTTGTTCCAACCTGTTTCGTCTAAGAGGCGGTTTGCCTCTTTAATATTAAAGGCTGGCTGAGTTGCTTTTTCATCTCGGTAAGGGGGGAAGACATCAAAAAAATGGTCTTGTCTCTTTTCTAATCCAAAATTAAATTTTTTGTTGATAGACTGAAAATCCAAGAGGTGTTGCAAGGCCTTTCTAACTTTTACATCCTTTAAAATTGGGTCTTTAAGATTAAAGAATATGCCCCGTAGGCCTGCTGAACTTTCTATGTAGATCTTCTGTTTTTTTACCCAGCCCTTTTGCACTTCTACAAAATCTGTTTCCTTTACCCATCTGCTGGCATCGCCAACTGAAAAAAGATCGTACCTACCCTTTTTAAAAAGCTCGAACTCCACTTTGGTTGTTTTCACCACGGAGATCCGAATGGCATCAAAATTATATAAACCTTTAAACCGAGGGAGGTCTTTGCCCCACCAATCTGCCTGCTTGCTAAAGGTTACGGACTTGCCCTTTTTGTAATGACTGATAAAGTAGGGGCTAGCGGTTATGTTAGGTAACCAGTTGTAATTTTTAACCCAATCCTTGTCTAATTTAATTCTATGTCGGGGCATGGGGGTAACATCCAGCTCCCGCAAAACACGCCAACTGGGCTTAACGGAAACAATTTTTAAGGTATAGTCATCCACCTTTTCCACAGACTGGAAATGGTCCCGAGCATATTGATTATAAAAGGGAATGGGGATTTCTCTAGACTGCATAAACTCAAAGCCATAGATATAATCATCTGCCGTAATGGCTTTGCCATCAGACCATTTTGCTGCCCGCTCCAATTTATAAAAGACCGTTTTTTGATCGGGCATAAGGGCCCAGTGAGTTGCCAAAAGCGGCATAATTTTATTGGTCAGAGGGCTAACGGTAGTTAAACCCCACATGCTATAAGATCGATTATAACCGACAAATCCACCGGAATTACTATTGGGGCCATAGAGCCTAAAGGTCAGGGGAAAAGTCTGGATTGCCACGTTAAAAACACCGCCCTTTTGGGCTTTTGGGTCAGCAAAATTCGCCTCTTCGTTGGTTTCCCATTTTATGTCTTTTGGTAGTGTTGTGGTTACGGGGTAAGCATGCACTTCCAAAATGGGTGGCTGGGGAACTGTTTGTTGGTTCGTTTTCTCTTTTTTAGTGTCACAACTGCTCAGGGTAAAGGTAGAGATCAGGGCAACTAAAAGAGTTATTATTTTGATAGTTTTTGTCATCATCCAATGGGGAAAAGGAGATTTGCTCAGACGGAGCTAAAGTTTACTCTATTAAAAAACAGACGTACTTAAGATTTGGTCAAAAAAAAAGCTGGGTGTTTCCACCCAGCCTGATTTTTTTTACAAGTTACTTATTTTTAATTGCGTCAAACATGGTCTGACCAATGTCAGCTGGTGTTTTTGCAACAGCAATTCCCGCAGCTTTTAAAGCTGCAATCTTGCCAGCAGCAGTGCCGCCTGCGCCAGAAACAATTGCCCCTGCGTGGCCCATTCTTCGGCCCGGAGGTGCTGTTTGCCCCGTGATGTAAGAAGCCATTGGCTTGGTTACATACTCTTTAGCAAACTCAGCAGCTTCTTCTTCGGCTGAACCACCGATCTCACCGATCATAACAATCGAGTCAGTATCAGGGTCATCTTGGAACAGTCTCAAAGAATCAATAAAGTTAGTGCCATTTAAAGGGTCACCACCAATACCGATACAGGTAGACTGGCCAATGCCTAAGGCCGTTAATTGAGCTACAGCTTCATAGGTCAAGGTTCCAGAGCGACTCACAAGGCCTGTTTTGCCTTGAAGGTGAATCTTACCGGGCATAATGCCTACTTTACAGTGACCCGGGCTAATAATACCGGGGCAATTTGGCCCAATCAATCTTGTTCCAGGTGCCGACTTAAGCGCCTCACCAACTTTGATCATATCAAGAACAGGGATGCCCTCAGTAATGGCCACAATTAGCTCAAGACCAGCTTCAATTGCTTCTAAAATTGCTTCCGCCGCAAATGGAGGGGGAACAAAGATCATAGAGCAATCAGCGCCTGATTTTTCTTTTGCGTCACGAACGCTATTGTAAACAGGTACACCTTCGTGCTCACTGCCACCCTTACCAGGTGTTACCCCAGCTACAATTTTGGTGTTTGCGTATTCTTTACAGCCTCTAGCGTGCAAGCTCCCTTGGGAACCTGTGATGCCTTGGACCATAATTTTAGTGTCTGAATTGACTAATACTGTCATCTAATTTCTCGTCTAGGGGTTGTTAAGCTTTCGCTAGCTCAACTGCTTTTTTAGCAGCAGGGCCAAAGCCTTCGACCATTACCAGTTTCCCAGCAAGGCCACTTTTTTCAATAATGTCATGAGCTTCGTCAGCGTTGGTGCCTTCTAAACGGACAACAACTGGAATTTCTAACCCTACATTTCTAAATGCAGCGACAACTCCACTGGCTATAACATCACAACGAACAATACCCCCAAAGATATTGATAAAAATACATTTTACATTTGGATCTTGGGTAATGATTCTGAAAGCATTTTCCACACGATCCTCATCAGCTGTGCCACCTACATCCAAAAAGTTGGCAGGCTCTCCACCGTAATCACTAATTAAGTCCATAGTAGCCATAGCAAGGCCAGCACCGTTAACCATACAACCAATTTCACCATCTAACTTAATAAAGTTAAGGTCGTGCTTGCTGGCTTCAACTTCTGCTGGGTCTTCTTCGTCTAAATCACGCAACGCTAAGGTCGTTGGGTGTCGATACAATGCGTTTGAGTCAAAAGACATTTTACAGTCTAGTGCCAATACACGACCGTCACCAGTAACAATCAAAGGGTTGATCTCTAGAAGGTCGCAATCTTCAGCAACACAGGCGTTATAAAGGCCTGTGAACATCTTTGTTGCGGCTCGAACTACATCTTTACCGTACTCATCAATACCTAAGCCGTAAGCAAGTCTTGAAACTTGGTAAGGGCGTAGGCCAAGAGCAGGGTCAATCCATTCTTTTAAGATTTTTTCAGGGGTCTTTTCAGCGACCTCTTCGATATCCATACCACCTTCACGGCTGGCAATCATCACAACTTTTTTTCTGTCACGGTCGATCAAAACAGAAAAGTAAAATTCATGTTTGATATCCATGCCTTCTTCAACAAGAAGAGTCTGCACCAACTGGCCTTCAGGCCCAGTTTGGTGAGTTACAAGCGTCATGCCTAAGATAGCCTCAGCACTAGCTTTAACAGCATCAAGGCCTTTAGAAACCTTAACTCCGCCACCCTTACCCCGACCACCTGCGTGGATCTGAGCCTTTACAACATTCACTGCACCGCCTAATTTCTTAGCGGCTTCCACTGCGTCATCGACGCTTTTCACCATGTGACCACTAGGTACGGCAACGCCATACTTAGCAATTATAGCTTTCGCTTGATATTCATGTATTTTCATATTTTTTAAGAAATTACAGGTTTAAATTAGCAACAGCGTCATTCAGGCCTTTAACAGTAGCCACTGAATCGTTTAATTGCTTTTGTTCGTCTTCAGTTAATTCAATCTCAATCACCTCTTCAACGCCTTTGCCACCAATTTTACAAGGGACACCAACAAAGAGATGTTCTTTAACACCATACTGCCCACCAGTAATTTTACAGGCACAGGTGTAAATGTTTTTCTTATCACCTAAAAAGGCTTCAGCCATTTTAATCGCTGAGTTTGCAGGAGAGAAAAAAGCACTTCCTCGCCCTAATAAGGCAACAATTTCGCCACCAGCCATTTTTGTTCTTTTAATAATGGCATCCAAGCGCTCTTTACTTAAAGAACCGTTTGAAACCATTTGCTCTAAAGAAACACCAGCTACGTTTGACATATGGGTCAAGGGCACCATTGAATCCCCGTGACCACCTAGAACATAAGCATTCACTTGGTTCACAGATACATCTAACTCCCAAGCGATAAAGGTTCTAAAGCGTGCCGAATCTAAGATTCCAGCCATGCCACAGATCATGTTATCGGCAATGCCTGCATATTTTTGCAAGAGCGCTACCATTGCGTCTAAAGGGTTTGTGATACAAATCACAAAGGCATTGGGAGCGTGAGCTTTAATACCTTCTCCAACCCCTTTCATAACTTCTGCATTTTTTCCCAAAAGATCGTCACGGCTCATGCCTGGTTGACGTGGGAAACCAGCAGTTACAACCACAACATCGGCATCTTTAATGTCGGCATAGTCGTTGGTGCCTGTTACAGTATAGTCAAACCCTAAAATCGGTCCACTTTCGGCTAGGTCTAAAGCCTTGCCCTTGGCAACGCCTTCAAACACGTCAAACAGCACCACATCGCCTAGGCCTTTGATTAGGCAAAGGTGGGCCAAAGTGCCGCCAATCATCCCCGCGCCAATCAACGCGATTTTATTTCTGGCCATTATTACTCCTTACAGTTTTTATTGTAGGTTGTCGTTCTTTTCATGTGTGAGCCTACAGGTTTTTATCATGTGGGTCTAGTTTTTAACTTGGAATCTACTCCAAAGTTTCAACTCTTATGCAACCCACAATAGCACATTCGAAAAATGCCATAAGTATAGGTATTTTTAAGTAACTAATCAAACCAAAATCACATTTTATTTGTTGGGGCTTACGCCTATTGGCTGTTCCACAAAAAAGCACTTTTTAAACTGAGGCAATTTTAAAAAGCAAAGACTAGGCAGATTATTACAGACTGTTTATTATTTACAAAACCTATAACCGCCAAATTTAAAAAGATGAAACGAAAAACCGCTTACGAAAACCCCATTTTTTGCTTTGTATTTAAAGTAGTAACCAACATTTGGGTAGGCCTTAAAGGCTGGAAATTTGAAGGGGAACCCAATGGTAGCCGCAAGCTGATCCTCATTGGTGCACCTCACACCAGCAATTGGGATTTTATCTATATGGTCATAGGTTCTTTTAAGAAGAATCTAAAATTATTCTGGATGGTCAAGGATAGTGTTTTTAAGTCGCCCTTAGGCCCACTTGCCAACTGGACAGGCGGCATTCCTATTGAACGCAGCGCACACCACAATATGGTAGACCAGATGATCAACCTTTTTAATGAATCGGAAGATCTGGTTTTAGTTAACGCGCCTGAGGGCACCCGTAGCAAAAAAGACAGATGGAAAACAGGATTTTACTATATTGCACTGGGTGCCAAGGTGCCCATCCAGCTTTGTTCAGTTGATTACCCCAAAAAGACAGTAATATTTGGCCTAGTCTTGGAGCCGACGGGCGACATTGAAGCTGATTTCAAAATTATTGACGAATATTACCTAGCTTTTGAAGGCAAACACCATGAAAATTATACAAGGCCACTTGGGGAACTGCCAAAAGGTGAGGAGCAGGAGAAATGTAAAGAATAATATTTAGGTATCTATTCTTTGAAAGTTAAACTCGTTGGGTAACTCATTCACCAGCTACAGTTTAAAGTAATTTTTTAAAAGACCAACAAACTCCCAACTTTGGGCCAAGTAGAACTAGCTACTACCCAATCAACCTCGCCTTTTTGTCGCGCCATAAAATGCCCCGCTGGTTCCACTGGATTAATTTTTCAGCATCTTCAGGGTTATAGTCGGCCATTTCGCTAAGCTCATGAAAGTAAAATAGTGACTTATCGGGCAGGCTTTTCTCCCCAACAGATAACATCAAAAGCACCTCAATTAAGATCATGCTCTTCCACTCATGGTTAAAGGCCGCAAGGCTAGGCAGGGCAGGTGGTTTTTTGGTGATCAAGTAACTATTCAGCTCATCTTTAGGTGCGTCATTATCCACCAAACTAATGGCTTGGTGAACATATCTTTGCTCCCAGGGGTCGACTTTATTATCTAAGAGAACCGTTGAGATCAAAATTAAAGCGTAGTGATATTTTTGCTCCGAATTAAAAGCCTCAATGGGAATTTTAGAAATGGGCTTGGCCTTGCTTCGCATGCCATGAATCAAATAGCTACGTGTATGATACCAACCAAGGCCATCTACAGCCCAATCCAGTAAGGATTTTTTTAATTCTTCTCCAAAATTAAATGCATCGGCAATACGACGAATAAACAGTTTTTCAGGGGCCGCTAAATGGACATCACAGATCAATATTTCCACCACTTCAATAAAAATAGCACATTGAACAGGGCGCTCGAATGCGGGGGCAGGCCCTAATTCAGGCGATTGATGCTTTTCAATACATTGGATCAACTCTTTTTTAACTACTGGATTTTTAACTGCTGTTAGTACCTCTTGCAGATAAACAATCTCGGCAGAATTAACCTCGCCGTCAGACAAAATCGCAGTGATCAACAAACGGAAATACCAATTTTTTTGATCTTCATTAAAAGAATTTATCGGTGCGGACAACATTAACTCTCTCCTTTCAAAGTTTCCCTAAAACCAAATGAATAATTTATATATTAACTAATTTTTCATAGTTTTTAGCAAATGGGTAGCAAAACAAGAAAACAATCTAGGTATTTTCTTTGCTTATTTAAAATTGGTTTGTCTGAGTTTGCTTTAGGCCTATGACTAGGCCCAAGCCTGACATGATATGTCGGGAAAGAAAGCTAGGGTAAAGGCCTTTTAAAGCTAAGCCGCTTAAAAGCGGAAAACTACAAAGACAGGGCAACTGCCTTGGGCGTGATAACTTTTTTACGAGCGACCATCAAGGTTGCAGGTGGCTCGATTGAGCCACTGGGGGCTTCCAACCAGACAATCTGCCCTGGGTTTGCCAAGGGTAATAGATCGCCTTCCATGCCTTTCATTTCAGATAAATTTACATCCATCACGCCCCCACCAAAGGCCATTAATTCGATGGATTCAGAGCCATACAAGCGGTTTTTACAAAGCATGGCAAATCGATTTGTCTTAAAGTCCACATCCACCACCTGACCTGCCATTTCATATTCGCCTGTCGATTGTCTGTCTGTATCGTAGGTATCTTCGCCGTCGGCTTCTTTATCTAAAAAACCTGTGGTGTAGCCCCGGTGTGGCAATTTTTCTAACTCTCGCTCCCATTTAGCAGAAACTTGATTTGAATTTTTCTCGCCCTTATCGCTAAAGATCTCATCCAAAGCCCCTCGGTAGGCCCTAGTGACCGTTGCCAAATATAAAGCTGTCTTCATGCGGCCTTCAATTTTTAGGCTATCAATCCCATAATCCACAAACTCCCCAATCAACTCCAACCCTTTTAAATCTTTGCTGCTCATAAAATAAGTGGCCACCTCTTTTGTTGCTTGCCTTTCGGCACCTACCGCCTCTGGCATAGCTACCCTGTAATGGTGC
>JASJGK010000216.1:0-5566 GCA_033791585.1 SAR324 cluster bacterium
TAGGGTACCATTTCACCCTTGGCAAGCGAGATGATAGGATTCTATAAATTACTTTACTGATTACCTAATTTAAAGATTCGCCCCATAAAGCGTCGCTTATCCCAGAATCCCTAACAATAGACTTTTCTATGGCGGCGGTAAGCACCTCTTTAGAAGAGAAAATCACAACTTTCTTTTTTGCTCGTGTTAAAGCCGTGTAGATCAACTCAACACTCAAAGCTTGACTTTGTTTTTGGGGAAGTAAGATTGCCACTTCGTTGAACTCTGATCCTTGCGACTTATGAATTGTCATAGCCCAGGTGGATTCATGAGCTGGCAGCAAGGCAGGATTCAGGGCCTTAATTGAAAGCGATTTACCTGTAAAATTAGCCTCTAAGGGTAGATGTTCTAGATTCGAATTCCTAAAAATCACCCCTGTATCTCCGTTATAGAGTTCTTGCTCATGGTTATTTGCCGTCACCATGATAGGTCTTAGGTGATACCAGTTTTTGTGTGAGTCTATTTTATTTTTTAAGTTAAAGTACTGAGTTAAAGCCTCATTGGCCCAATTGGCCCCGTAAAACCCTTGTCTATGGGCTGTGAGCAGGGTAAAATTTCCCAAGGCTGTTAAGGCTTCTTGCTGGGTTTTTGCTTTTAAAAAGGGTTGGTAGCCTTTTAAACAATGTTCCATCAGCTCTAAGTTGTATTCTTTTTTAGGTGTGACAAGTTGGATATCTTCACTAGAGGCCAAAATATTGAACGCTTCTCGAGAATTTTTCTGTTTTATTGCCTTAGCCAAAAGGGCAATATCTTGGCCTTGGGCAAAGCGATAGGACTTGGATAAAGTGGTTATCTGATCGTTAAACCCCGTCTGTGTGGAAGAGCTGCTGCTTGGTAGATTGGCAATTGGTTCCATAAAATTCTGGTACATTTCCCTTTGTTTATTGCTCATACTTGGTCGGTGGTCCTGGTTAACCAAGTCCCCAAAGACTGCACCAGCCTCAACACTGGCAAGTTGGTTGGGGTCGCCTAAGAGCAGGATTTTAGCTGACTCAGGCACGGCTTCAAACAACTTTGTCAAAAGGGGCAAGTCAATCATACTGGCCTCATCGACTAAAACCAAATCAGTGGACAAAGGATTAAATTTGGAATGATGGAACTCTGTTGGCTCTTTAGGATTGAATTTTAAGGCTCGGTGGATGGTTGAGGTTTCTAGCTCTAAAAGTCCTTTTAATTGAGGGGGTAGATGTAGTTCTTCTAACTTTTCTTGGAGCGCATCCATTAAACGACTTGCCGCTTTTCCCGTAGGGGCTAGGAGTAAAAATCTTGGGGTAATATTCCCACAAGATAAATACCAAGAATAGGCCAAGGTCAAAACCTTGGCAACAGTGGTGGTTTTTCCTGTTCCTGGTCCCCCAGCTATTAAAGAAACTCTGTGAAATAGGCCATTGATAGCAGCTAGGCGTTGTTCATCAACTTCCTCTACCTTTATTCCTTTAACATCACCTTTTTTATCAAAATAAAGCCCCACTTGGACCTTCACCCACGCAGGATCGATGACCTCAAAGTTTTCCCTCTTTTTTATTTCTGCAACTAAGCGCTGTTGATAGTCATAGTAACGGGCTAAATAGAGCCTGTTTTTTTCGTCTAAAACCAAGGGAGTCGAAGGTTTTGTGGGGCTAGCCAGATTTTGATCCAGACCATTGCTAGCTAAGCTTAAACCTTTGCCTATCAAACTTGATTTTATTAAGTGGTCAAGTAATTGTTCTAATTTAGGAAATTCAATTTGCAGGCTTTGGCTTCCCTCTTCAATTTCTATGGTTGTTAGGTTATTCAAAGACAAACAAACATGGCCTTTCATGGTGGCTCTGTGGGTTAGGGCTACCGCCAACTCCACAAATTCATCTGCTTTCCCTGAGATTTGGGTAAGATAACTTCCAAAACAGTAATCCATTGAGTCAAGGTATCCAAGCTCATACAATCTTTTTGCAGTGATCATAATTCACCTTTCATTAAAGAATCCAACTCCATCACCAAAGCCTCGGTGTCAGCAGTAAAATAGACCCCTGTGTTTTGCCCTGGATGCATGCCCCTAAGGTATAAATAAAAGGCACCGCCCATATGAGTGGCAAAACTATAGTCTTGTATTTTGAGTGTTAACAGCCGATGAATAGCTAACTGGTAAAGGATCAACTGCAAGGGGTAGTGATGCTCCATCATAGATTCTGCAATTTTTTCAGATGAGTAATCCTTAAACTGGTCCCCTAAAAAATTGGTTTTATAATCGGCAATGAAATATTTACCCTCATGCACAAAGGTAAGATCAATAAAACCCTTCAAAAAGCCCTTGAGCTTCATAAAATTAAGTTCTTCCACTAGGGCACCGTATCCCTTAAAAAATGGACCTAAGGCTTCTTCATGAAGAGAAATAACACTAGCTAATTTGGATGGAGTCAGATCTTTTAGAATAGGGAAAATAAAATCCAATTCTGCAAAAATTTGGTCTTGAGGCAAAGCCTTTAGTGTTATGGCTCCAATGTCTGTCTTAAGAGGCGTTGAAAGGATATCTGTCACAGCCTGGTTAACGGTTGGGTTTAACTCCTCACTAAACTGGTATCTACCTAAGGTGCTATTGATCAATTCATTGCTAGTCTCAATACTAAAGGAACTAAATCCAATATTTTCAAACAGTTCATGGAAAAAATTACCTGCCTTGGCTCCTTTGGGGAAGTCTTTTAAAACAACCTCTGCCGTTTCTCCGATGGGAAAGGACAGTAACGTCTCTGGGTCTTCTTCTCGATTTTCCCAAAGGGCCTTATCCGCGTGGCCTGCAAACCTTGTAAGAGCCGAAAAACTGGTAATTTTGTGGCTTTGGTCCACCTTAGATTTTAACTCTAAGGCAGCAAAGTTTTGGTTTTGAATCTGCGCTGGCTCCCAAGTCGTTAAGTCTATATTTTCAGTTACTTCAGCAAATTCAATCAAACCTTGTGATGCTTCACAAAGTCCAAGAACTTGGTGTTTTAAATCGTCAGGGCCCATGTCTTTTAGTGATTTCTGAAATTCAGAAACAACCGTAAAGGGGCTAGCTTGAAAGAATAACAGGTAAGCAAATGCCGACCGTTGGTACTGGCCAATAGGACTAAGCAACATAATCAACTTGTGTTTTGCACGGGTCAAAGCAACATATAGCAGCCTCAAGTCCTCGCTCAAACGTTGGGTCTCTAATTCCGCTTTAAACCCTTCTAAAATTTCTAAGGTCAGGGGTATGGTTATTTCTTCCTCACCCTCTTTGTAAAAAGCCTCTAAATGGCGTAAATTTTCGTCCTTTGCCGTGCCTAAATAAGGACAAATGACAATTGAAAATTCCAACCCTTTGGATTTATGAGCTGTCAATATAGCCACAGCAGAACCACCCACCACAGGCTGGGCCTCATAGGCTTTTGGGTTTTCTACCTTTTCCTGTTCCAACCAATTTAATAGTTCATAGGGGTTGAACATCTGGGCCTGCTCTTTTGTCGCAAGCAGAGTTAAGATCTGGTTTAGATACCCTAGTTGGGTTTCCCCTCGTTTTTGGCCTAATAGTTTTACCTTACAGTTCAACTCTTCCACCCAAAGGCGGGAAGCTTTATAAATACCCTGGGCCTCCCAAACTTCAGACCAAAGCTGGAATTTTTCCATCCAGACACCTAAAGCCTGTTGGTCAAAATTCAACTCATAAATTTCTTGTGCCGCAAGACCCATCAGGCTTGTAGACAGAGCATTTTTAATAAATTTCAAATTATGTGGCTCTAGCATAGCCTTTAATATAAGTAACAACTCCTCTGTTTCATTTAACAGCAACAGACTTTGGTCTGTTTGGGCAGACACTGGCACACCCCACTTTTCTAGCTCACGCTGTATAGCCAATACTTGTTTATTGTTTCTGGTTAGGATTGCAATATCCTTAGGCTCTGTTTTTGTTTTGGAACTGAGCAAATCCAAGACTTCAGCCGCAACCAACTTAGGGACAGCTTCGTCTCCATAGGCACTTTGGATTTGATTGGAATTCTTTGCTCTTCCGTGGGTTGGCTGGTTGCTTAGGGGCCAATAGAGAAGCTTGCAAGAGCTTGGGAACCTGTCTTTGACTTGGTCCCTAAAATTTAAAACTTTGGATTCAATTTCAGGGATCAAAAAGGGTTTTTCTGCCCTCTGGTATAAATAATTTAGTGCCTGTACCAATTTGGGGTCTGATCTATAATTTGTATCTAAGTGGGTCTTGTTGGCTACATTAGCACTGGCTTTTAGGTAGGCACCCATATCAGCGCCACGAAAGGAATAAATCGATTGTTTTGGGTCGCCGATCATAAAGAGCCGACCTTCCCCAAAAATAGAATTAAAAATAAAGTATTGGCCTTTGTCAGTATCTTGGAACTCATCAATCAAAGCGGCGTGGAAGCGCTTTTGTAAAATAGAGATCAAGTTTGGCCCTTGTGGGCCCTCCAAAGCCGCTACAAAAAGGCTTAAAAGATCATTAAAGTCGACCTCTTCTCGCAACTCTTTCTTGAGCTTACTTTCGGTTTGTGTAAAATCTACATAGCGGCATAAAAGGCCGTAGAGCCATTTTGTAAGCGCCTCGGTGATTTCAACGAATTCTTTTTCAAACTCATCAAGCTCATACATTAATTCAGGAGGCTCGGGCATCTCCTTTTTAGACCACTCAAAATAGTTACTAGCTTGAAAATATTGTAATTCACTAGGTAATTTTGAGGTTTGTAACCTGCTATTATTAAAGAATTGGTCCACCTTAAAAATTCGGTTTTCCATGTAGCGGTCTTGGTACTTGCGGCCATCAGGTTTATTTTTGGTCAAAAATTCTTCTAAGGCTTTATTCCCCTTAGCCCAGCTGGCTTTTGTTCGGTTAAATAGAGCTTCATAAGCTGCCAAGTCGGGTGGACTTGTGTATTGCTTATGTGGGTAGAGTTGTCCCTTGGGGTGGTTTTCCCTGTGTTTATAAAGCTTAATTAGTTGGGATGAAAAAAACCTGTTGGCCTGCAAAAATTCGATATAGGGCCTTGCCAAGGGGTAGGTTTCAGATGCCCAGAAATCAGCGGTTATTTCAGCTATAATGGAGCTTGAATCAGTTATCAACTGGGTTCCTAAGGATAAACCAGTTTCAAAGGCATTCTCTTTTAAAACCTTTAAACAGAAGGAATGGATGGTCTCTATGGAAGATTGTTCGAAGTTTTTTATGGCCTGATCTAAAAGAATTTTTGCCTCTTTAGAAGAATCAGAACTTTTAAATTTTTCCTTTAATTTCCGCCTGACCTTATCTCGTAAATCTTGGGTAGAAGCTTCTGTAAAGGTCACCACTAAAATTTGTTCAAGGGGGATTTTTTCTTCTACCAATAGGCGAACTACCAACTCAGTCAGGCTGTAGGTCTTTCCTGTGCCTGCACTAGCCTCGATTAGGTTGGATTGGTTTAAGTTTATGTTTGAGATTAAATCGCTCATAATTTAACACAGCTCCCTAAAAGTACTGTGAAGACGTCCAAAGCAAGCTCTTCAAACTTTGGGTTTTGAAACAAATTTAAGTCACTAAAAAATCGTT
>JASJGK010000217.1:0-20718 GCA_033791585.1 SAR324 cluster bacterium
TAGCTACCCTTTTTAAAGGCCCTACGTTCTCTTTCTTTTTGCACTAAAACACGAATAGAAACGGACTGTACACGACCAGCGGATAGGCCTACGGAAACTTTTTTCCAAAGGATAGGGCTAAGGGAATAACCTACTAACCTGTCTAGTACACGTCTGGTTTCTTGGGCATGAACCAAGTTCATGTCAATATCGCGAGTCTCAGTAAGGGCTTTTAAGATCGCTTCTTTGGTAATCTCGTGGAAGACCATGCGCTTAATTTCGATCTTCTTTTTCTTAGGCAATTCTTTTTGGATTACATCCAAGAGGTGCCAAGAGATAGATTCCCCCTCGCGGTCCTCATCGGTCGCGAGTAATAACTCGGTCGCATCCTTAAGTTTAGCCTTAATTTCTTTGATGATCTTTTGTTTTTCTTTAGGAATGATATAGATTGGCTCAAAGGCGGAATCTACGTTGACCCCCAATTGAGACCATTCTTCTTTCTTTAATTCCGCTGGAATATCTGCCGCCGATTGAGGTAAATCTCGGATGTGGCCCATAGATGCCATGACTTCATACCCTGCTGGAAGGAAATCTTTTATGGTTTTTGCTTTTGTCGGTGATTCTACAATTACTAATGTTGTCATGGTCTATATATATAAGTATAATCTAGTTAATTTGATATTCTGATATGGACAAAAGGCATGAGGCTTGTCAAGCATTGGATTTTCATAATCTTAAATAACAATAGCTTACCCTTCGCTTTTATTTTCTAATTCTTCCCATCTTGCATAAAGTGTAGCTAGATCTGTTTGGTTTTTTTTGACCTGTACTTGGGTTTTCTCTAAATAGTCGAGGTCTTGGGACTTCTCAGTGTCGTAGAGGCTTGCATTGAGTGCCGCTGTTCGGGCTTCTAGCTTTTCTATTTTGCCTTCCATTTTGCCCAATTCTTTTTCTTCTTGGTAGCTTAGGCCACTTTTAACTTTGGGCTTTTTTGTCGGTCGGCCCAGTTTTGATTTTTGGTCCTCTATCCACCTTTGCCACTGGGGGAAAGAAGGGAAGAAGCCAAAGCTGCCGTTGCCATCTAAGGCCAATAGCTCTGTGGCCACTTGGCCCAGCAAAAATCTATCGTGGGTGACTAAAACAATAGCCCCGTCAAACTGATTTAAACTTTCTTCTAACACCTCTAGCGCTGGAATATCCAAATCATTTGTTGGTTCATCTAATAGCAAAACATCGGCAGGTGTAAGCATTAAATTTGCCAGCAAAACCCTTGCTTGTTCACCGCCTGAAAGGTTGCCCACTGGCATCTCTAAACTCTCAGGTTCAAATAAAAAACGCTTGGCCCAAGAATAAATATGAATGGATTTCCCTCGGTAAACCACCGAATCGCCTTGGGGGCAAAGGGCACGGTAAACGCTCATTTTAGGGTCAAGGGTTTCACGGGTCTGGTCAAAATAAACAATACGTAAATCAGTGGCAAATTTTAAGCTACCCTCAGTTGGTTCCATTTGCTTGGTGAGTAGCTTCATCAAGCTGGATTTCCCCGAGCCATTTGGGCCGAGTAAACCTAAACGCAGCCCACTGGTGATTTTAAATTTCAAGCCATGAAAGAGATCATTCTCCCCTAAAGTCATGCCCAAATTATAAGCCTCAATGAGTTTTTTTCCTTCACGAGTGGTATGCTCAAAATCAAGCCCTGCTTTGGGCGTACTGCGGTTGAGCTGTTTTAGTCTGGCTAATTCGGCTTTAAGTCTGTGGGCATCTTCAATTCTATACTTTGCTTTGGTAGCCCGTGCCTTGGGGCCTCGGCTTAGCCATTCATCTTCACGTTTTGACTTGTTTTTAACGCTTTCTTGTTTGCTTGCTTGACCCGAGAGAAACTCCGCCTTATTTTCCATAAAGGTTTGGTAACCTCCTTGGACCTCAAAATAACCCTTTTCATATTGGGTGCCTAATTCGATAACTCGGCCGATGGTCGACTCTAAAAAGGTTCGATCGTGACTAACAATCACAAAGGCAAAATCGGGCCTCTCTAATGTTTTTTCTAGCCACAAAATACCTTCTAAATCCAAGTGGTTTGTCGGTTCATCTAAAAGCAACAGATCAGGTTTTTCAGTCAGAGTTTTAATGATTTGCAGTCTCTTGCGCCAGCCACCTGATAGCTCTTTTACCTTTTTGGTAAAATCTATAAAACCAGCATCCTGCAAACCCATTGTTGCTGTTAACTCATCTCCCCCGATGGCTTCTAAAATAGTATCTTCTGGCTTCAGATCATCAGATTGGCGAATATAGGCTAAGGATATGCCCTTTTGGAAAACCAAATTCCCGCCATCGCAATCTTCAACCCCTGCAAACATTTTAAGTAGAGTCGATTTACCAGACCCATTGGCACCAATTAAGCCTAAGCGCTCGCCAGGGTAGACACCCAAGGATAAATCTTCAAATAGAGGCATGGCGCCAAAAGATTTAGAAAGATTTTGGCAAGAAATTAAGGGTGCTGACATAGGTTTGGGGCTGTAGTTTTGGGTGTACTGGTTTTGCAATAAACTGAAAAATTAAAATCATGCAGGGGTGAAAGATGTCTGGCAAGGGTCGTGTAATTAAAAGCCGTTTAAATGCCCGCCTAAAAGTTTAGGGTAAAGCCCTTGGTGATAGACGAGTCTCCATTGATCAAAATCTCTACACGATGTTGGCCAGAATAGAGGGTTCTTGTGCTCAGTTGTTTTAGAGTGATCTTTTTTTGTAAATTCACTCTGGCTTCAGGTTTGAGTTTTTTAACAGACCATTTAAAGACCTTGGGCTTTTGTTTCCCATTAGCTTTTAAAAAGTGAATGGCATAATCAATGACCAATTTTTGGGTAGTATCTGATGTGAATTTTATGGAAATTTCAAGGCTGTTACCCAGTGTCACTTCTGGGGTTAATATCTCAAACTTTAAATCAGAAATCTGAGCTTGATCAGAAAACCCTAAGAGTTGTAAAGTCCCCTTATCCCCAGTTTTTACAAGGCTTCTTGTTGCATGAGCAATGAGCCAATCCATGGATTTAGTATTTTCGGTTTGCCATTGCTTTAGGGTCTCAACCACAGCTTTTGGGTTGTCTTTACCTATGTCATTTAGGTTGTTGGCAACAGACCGCCTAACCAATAAAATAGGATCATTTTTTAGAAGTTCTAGAAGCTCTAAAACAGGAGTGGGGTCCTTTTGAAACTCGGGTAATCGACCAGCCAGTGGTAATCTTGGGCGGGTCCCCTCGCTGACAAGCCTTCTGATATGGCAGTTTTTATCGACGGCCCAAATTTTAAAAATTTCTAATGTTTCTTTGGGGAAAGCAGTAATAAAAGAGCGTACGGCGAACTCACAGGTAAAGCGCTTGGTCATTTCCTTTAGTGCTTCCATAGATAGCCGGTAGTGTTGTGGGTCTAGCCCCCACTCTGCGATATAACCTGACACAGGCATGATATAAAATCCATAATCGCCGCTTAGTTCTACCTCTATTATTTCAGGACCTAAGGAATCAATTAAAATCTGAGCGGAGGTCGGGAAATGGTCGGGTAAATGAGTTTTTAAGGCTCTTTTGATCAGCTGGATTCGATCCCCAAAATTAAGATCATCTAGCTTAGGAATGATCTCATCACAAAAGTCCAAATGCTTAAATTGTGGGTAAACCCCTTGGATGCGAGAGCTGAGGGAGCTAACAACGGTTTTATTAAAAACCTCTCTTAACTGGGAGGGTAGTTTTTGGGGTTCACTCATGGGGGAGCTTTATTGGAGTTTGAAGAACCAAGTTTGATTAAAAAAAAGGGGAGGGGAGTCTACTTTTTTTCTTCAAAGATACTACTTCTTTCAATCTCAAACATATTGTTGTGGTGGATATCGTAGAAGCCTTCTTCTTTTAAAATTCGTTTATCTTCATCTGAAAACTGGCGAATCATAACACATTCCCCTTGGAAAAGTGCGCCATCGGCAATGGATAAATCAGAAGTGTAAACAAGGCCTTCAACCCTTCCAGGGCCAAGCAGTTCGAGCTTTTCAATGGCCTTCAAGTTACCTGAAAGCATGCCTGAAACCATGATTACATCAGCAATAATATTGGCTTCTACAACAGCTTCTTCTGTAATAATTACAGTCGAGGGTCGCTGGTTTTTGCAAATGATCTCGCCATTTACCTTACCATCAATCCGTAAAACTCCTTCGAATAGGATCTTTCCTTCAAAAAAGCTTCCTGGCCCAAGTAAGCCTGTGATGAGTTGTTCTGAATCTTTGGAATTTGTCATGTTCTTATTCAAAGAAAAGATTTTTTGAGAGTGGAACGGTTTTTTTAGCTAGGAGTGCACCCTTGTAAGAGTAAGCAAACACCATCATATGGGTGTAAAATTCAGCCTCCCCTTTTAACTTATAGTTGAGCTTTACTCGGGTCATTTTATTTGGTGCGGCAAAATACTGGACTCCAGATTTATAGCTCGAAGGGAATCCGTCATTACCTAAAGCGCCACCTGTAGCTGATTTATAAAACACAGGTAGGGCTTCTTTATTCACTAAGGTTATGCAGAAATAGCCTCCTATCTCTTTAGGTGGATTAGATGAGTTTTCTAATCGCACTATAAAACGCAATTCATCACGAACTAACTCCACATCGGTATTTGTTGCCTCAAGTCGCATGCCCTCGGCGGTTAAGGTCTTTTTTGTAGCCTGAGAAATCCATACCCCTTGGGTTGAAAATTTCTCTTGGGTCAGTAAACCTACTTCTAAAGAGCCATCTTTTAAGGGATTACCCTTTTCAGCTTCTAGGCGGACGCTTTCAATCTGCTTTAAGTGACTATCTAATTGGTGAACTCGTTCCTTGGCAATTTCAAGTTCTGTATTTAAATTTTTAGATGTCGAGTAAAGTGCCAAATAGTCCACTAAACCAATAATTTCAACAATGCCAATTAGAAATGCCAATAGGGTTAGCAAAACTATGCTACGTGCACGGACTGTCCAAGAGATTGGGCTACCCATGTTTCTTAAAATGGTTATGGTATAAAGGTTTTGTTTCTTCATGCTTTAGCGTAAATGGAAGCCAGATTTTTCAATTGTGGCTATCATTAAATCCTGTAGGTTTTTGATCTCTTCAGGGTCAAGGGTCTTTTCATGGTCTCTAAATTCGATTTGCACAGAAAGAGATTTTTGGTCATTTTCTAGTGCAAAGACACCGACAAAGCTAATAAACTGGACTTTGCTTGAAGCCCCTTCCAGTTCTGCTTTGATCTGACCAAAGGTTACCTGTTTTGGCACCACTATAGAAAGCTCAAAGTGTACTGCAGGATATTTAAAGGGTTCACTGTAGCGGTATTCGGATTTATCAAATTTGAAAAGTTTATCCAAATCAATTTTGGCAATGGCAACTTCGCCTTTTAAATTAGCGCTGGCTGCAAAAGCAGGGCTAAATTGGTAAAGTTCACCAAAAGACTGGTCTTCCTTTAAAAATTCCGCTTGGATATTTTTGTGTTGGAAGGATTCTAAATTGACCTTAGGGGCCAAAGAATAACCATCCAATTGTAGTCCATTAAACAGGCTGATTAGAGTCGCTTTAAGCTGGTAGAAGGCTGAGCCAACCTCCTTGGATTTTTCAGTTGAGATAGCTAGAATCATGTGGTTTTTTTCCACAACAGTAGTCTTGCCTTCACTTTCAATTTTGTTATAAACCCGACCAATTTCAAAAAGTCCAAAGCCCAAGGCATCTTTCTGGCAATTGTAAACTCGCTCTACAAAATGAGGTAGCATACTGGTCCGCATCTGCTTGTGGGTGTCACTTACAGGGTTGAGTAGTCTCATTACCCCCTTTGGGTTACAGCCAAATTTAGATTCTTTTTGCTCGTCGGTAAGGGGGTAGCAGTAGATTTCAAATAGACCTTGGTCCACCAAGTTGCTTTGGATCGTTCTCTCCATTTGAATCCATGGATTAACTGTGGGCCTAACGATAGCAAATTTTGGTGATTGGGGTGTTATATTTGTATAGCCGTAAATCCTGCCTACTTCTTCCACTAAATCCTCTGGAATCTTAATATCCTTGGTCGCTCGAAAGCTTGGAGGCGTAACCTTTAATGGGTAAACGGAACCAGTAACGGACTCAGCAGAAGCAGAAACCTTGAATTCTAATCGAGTTAGAATGTCAGTGATCTTTTCGGGACTTAAATCTGTACCCAATCTGCGATTGATAAAATTAGTAGATATCTCAATAGGTGGTATTTGCGCAGGCTCAGGGTAATGGTCAAAGAGGCCACCTGTAGTGGTCAAGTCAGGGCAGGTTTCCTTCAGTAGCTCCACTGCTCGCCAAATGGCAGGAACAGTTAATTCTGCGTCCAGCGACTTTTCAAACCTTTGGCTGGAATCGGTTCTAAGACCAATTTGCACAGAAGTTTTTCTGACAGAAACTGGTTCCCAATTGGCAGCTTCAAGAAAAATTTCCGTTGTAGCGTCAGTAACACCTGAATTTAGTCCGCCAACAACACCTGCAACCACGATGGGTTTTTTGGTATCGCTAATAATCAGATCATTGGCCGTAAATTCAGCTGTCTTGCCTACTAAAGTTTCTAACTTTTCGCCGACCTTTGCCAAGCCAATCACTAGCTTACTGCCTGCAATGGTTGCTCTATCGAAGGCATGCATGGGTTCACCTAGCTCAACCATCACGTAATTTGTAACATCGACAGCGTTGTTGATAGGCCTTAAGCCTACACGAAATAGGCGATGTTGAATCATTTTGGGGCTTGGCCCAATTTGGATTCCGTTCAAGCCCAAACCAGTGTAACGAGGGGTTAATTCTGAGTTCAGGATCTCTACTTCTAAAGCAGGTTCTCCAGAACCAATAGCCAAAGGTTTGGGGCTGTAAGGCTCTAGTTCTTGGTGGTAAATAGCCGCAATTTCACGGGCAAATCCATAGTGACCCCACAGATCAGGTCGGTGGGTGATAGATTTATTATCTATTTCTAAGACCAAATCCATGTGGTCAGGGTAGATTTCGCTTAAAGGCATTCCCACTATAGCGTCAGTATCTAAAATCATGAGTCCATCATGATCATCAGAAAAACCAAGTTCATCTTCAGCGCAAAGCATGCCGCAGCTTTCTACCCCACGGATTTTTGCTTTTGAGATGGTGAAATCTTCTGAAATCTTCACTCCTAGGCCAGCAAAAGCGACTTTATCGGCAATTTTAAAGTTGTTAGCTCCACAAACGACTTGTTCCTCTTCTGTGCCCTTATTGACCGTCACAAGGCTCAGTTTATCGGCTTGTGGGTGCTGCTCTATCTTCACAACTTCAGCAACTGTAATTTGGGATAAGTTGGAACCGTAAAATTCTTGGCCCTCAACTTCGCAAGTAGAAAGGGTTATGGCTGCAACAAGCTCATCAGGCGTTATGTTAGTTGGGATGGATACAAATTCCTTGACCCAGTTTATGGATAATTTCATTTGGCCCCCTCACTTGGTAATGTGAAATCTTTGAGGAAGTCGAGTCCTCCATTGTGTAGCTCTCTGATATCGCTAATGCCATATTTCATCATAGCTAGGCGATCTAAACCAATACCAAAAGCAAAACCTGAGTATTTGTTTGAGTCAATGCCACCAGCTTTCAAAACCTGTGGGTGAACAAGACCGCAGCCCATTAATTCTAACCAACCAACACGCTTACAAACGGAACAACCTTTGCCTTTGCAGATCAAACAGGCCATTTCAATTTCAAATCCAGGCTCTACAAAGGGGAAATAGCCTGGTCTCAAGCGTACCTTTACTTCTTCGCCAAACAACTCGGAAAACATGGCTTTTGAAAAATGTAGGAGGTGAGCTACGGAGATATCTTCATCGACCATCATGCCCTCTAACTGATGAAAACAACTGTCGTGGCTGGCATCGGCTCTTTCACTGCGAAACACCTTGCCTGACCCAATGATGCGGAGTGGTGGAGTTAAATTTTCCATGCCTCGAATCTGGATGGTAGAGGTCTGAGTCCTGAGTAAATGACCATCTTCAAAGTAAAAGGTATCCTGCATGTCCCGTGCAGGGTGATGCTTAGGGATATTTAAGGCCTCAAAGTTGTAGAATTCTGTTTCAATGTGTGGGCCATCTAAAATCTGGAAACCCATGGCAGTAAAAATTGATTCCAATCTGCGTTGGGTCAAGGTAACAGGGTGATAGGCACCTAAAGTTTTGGCCTTTGGGTTTAGGGATATATCCACCCATTCCCCATCCATTTTTGCTTCTTGCTCAGCGACCTTTAGGTTGTTCAGGTGGCTTTCTATCTTGGTTGAAAGCATACCCTTTAAGATGTTAATCTCTTTACCTGCTTCGGCCTTAGCTTCGTTGCTTAAGGTTCTCAAATTCTGCATAAGACCTGAGAATTTCCCCTTTTTGCCTAAAAAAGCGATCTTGATATCTTCAATGGCTTTGGAATCGGCGGCCTTACTTAAAAGTTCTTTGAAGTCGTTTTCAATCTGATTTAACGTGTCTTTCATAAATATTTTAAAAGATTAAATGGCGAGCTTTGGAGCGCTAATTTCATTATTTTTTTCAAACCAGTGGGCTACTCTCACTAGCTTATCTTCCCTCAGCATACCTGTTAAAAGCTGTAAACCCATGGGTAATCCTGACTTAGTAAATCCACCAGGGACAGAAATGCCCGGGATCCCAGCCAAGTTTGCTGGGATAGTAAAAGCGTCGCTCAAGTACATTTGAATGGGGTCGTTTAACTTTTCGCCAAATTTAAAAGGCGGTACAGGTGTGACAGGGCTGGCAATAGCATCCACATTTTTAAAGGCGGATTGGAATTGCGCTCGGATTAAATCTTGAATTTTCTGGGCTTTCAGATAATAAGCATCGTAGTAACCAGCAGATAGAGCAAAGGTTCCCAGTAAAATCCGAAGTTTTACTTCTGGGCCTAAAGATTGGTCACGGGAAAGCTCATAAAGATCGGTAAGGTTTTTGGCATCTTCTGCTCTGTGGCCGTATCTAACACCGTCGTATCGGCCTAAATTACTGCTGCATTCGCAGGGAGCGATAACATAATAGGTGGCAACGGCATGCTTGATATTAGGTAGCTCTACTTCTACAATCTCGGCCCCACCTTTTTTAAAAACTTCTAGGTTGGCTTCAAAACAGGAAATAACTTCAGGGTCGCAACTGGAAAGATCTAGGTCTTTGATCACACCTATCTTCATGCCTTTAACATCTTTATTCAGCTCTTCTCTCAAATTTGGCAAAGTCGACTTTAAAGAAGTAGCATCATGGGGGTCATAACCCCAAATGGCTTCCAGCATTAAAGCTGCATCTTCAACGTCTCTAGTCATTGGCCCTGCTTGGTCTAAACTAGAGGCAAAGGCGATCATACCCCAGCGGCTTACACGGCCATAACTTGGCTTTAAACCAACAATATTATTAAAGGAGGCAGGCTGGCGAATGGAGCCACCTGTATCTGTTCCAATAGAAGCCAAACTTAATCCAGCAGCCACTGCAGCGGCACTGCCGCCACTAGAGCCACCTGGTACGCAATCAAGATTCCATGGATTTTTCACGGGCTTAAAACCACTGTTTTCGTTGGATGAACCCATGGCAAACTCATCCATGTTGATTTTACCTAAAAGGTTGTAACCTTGGTTTAATAACCTTTGGGAAACAGTAGACTCATAAGGTGGTACATAGTCTTTTAGATACTGACTTCCGCAAGTAGTGGTGATGCCCTTGGTTGAAAAAATATCTTTCATCCCGATCGGCATACCTTCTAACTCAGTGACTTTTTCCCCCTTGGCAATCTTGGCATCGGCGGCATCGGCTAAAGCTAAAATTTCCTCAGTCTTATTTCTTTGGAGGTAAACACCTAAAGTGTCATCTGTTTCATCAATGCGCTTGATCACAGCTTGGGCAATTTCTTTAGTGCTGACTTCTTTATTAAGTCTTTTTTTGTGAAGGCTATGAATTGGTTCTAGGTAGATTGTCATGGGGAAACAAAATTAAGTTTGAGTTTGAGCAAATAGGCTTTTGGAATTTAGACAGTTACAAAATTCCTTAAACAACCTTTTTAGCTAGAATTGGCTGAACTGACAAGCCCAAACCCACCTCTTGCTCTTAAAAAAACAAGCTGTTAATTTAAATCTATGAAAAGAAGCTTTAAAATCTTTCAAATTTTCGCGACAGTACAATTTATAGTCTTCATCTATTTGCAGGTTACCCCTTTGCCTGAGTTGCCGCAAATAGTGGCTTCGCAAGATAAATATGCCCATTTTTTTGGCTTTTTAATCTCAGGTGGTTTGGTCCTTTTTTCTTTTGATGGCTCTGTTGTGCTTTGGTTTCAATTGATTGTGCTGAGTATTATGGCTGAATCTACACAGAAAATTGTGCCTGGCCGCTATTTCGAGCTTTACGATATTTTAGCCAATCTAACTGGCCTCAGTGCTGCTTTTTTTATTCTTAAATTTAGAAACTTTCGAGACAGAAACTAATGGAAATTTGGCAAATCGCAATCTTTTTGGCGACAGGTTCTGTAGCTGGATTGCTGGCTGGGGTAATGGGCATAGGCGGGGGTATCATTTTTGTGCCTGTGATTCTATTTTATTTGGATTTCATTCAAGTTGATCCAACATACATCCCTACCATCGCAGTTTCAAGTTCCCTTTGCGTGATTTTAGCTACCATCTCGGTTAGTGGCTATACTCATTTTTCTAAGGGTAATATGCAGATTCTAACCCTGCCCAACTTGATTATTAGTGGGGTGGTTGGGTCTGTGGCTGCAACCTTTGCTTTGCGGTACATTGAGGCTGAACCCTTTAAAATTATACTGGGTAGTTTTCAGTTGTTTTTAGGGGCGAAATTATTTTTATCCTCCAGTAAAGAAATAGAAACCCATGAGGTCCAAGTTTGGCGTTTTTGGGCAGTTGGCTTCTTAGCTGGTTGGGTTTCTGGTTTTTTTGGTGTTGGTGGTGGTATGATGATTATGCCGCTTTTACATCTGGCAGTTGGTTACAAACTGCCAAAGGCCGTAGGCACAGCAACAGGCTTTATGCTCTTTTCGGTTTCAGTGAGTTTGGTTTCTTATGGGGTGCAAGGTTGGGGGCTGGATATAGGCACCAAGGGGATGCTAGGGCCTTTTTACCTGCCTGCAATTTTTGCCTTGATTCCAACTTCTTTTGTTTTTAGTCGGGTGGGAGCCTTAATGGCATCATCAGTAGATGCCAAAAAGTTAAAAAGAGGATTTGGATTTTTGATCGTTTTTGTAGGCTTACTTTCTATCGGTCGGGAAGTCTCAAAATATTTGATCTAGTTTGTTATTTACCTAACAAGCTTTTCCAACCAGGTGGGCTTTCGGATTTCTTCGGATGCCTTGCCTTCTAAAATCATCTCAATGCCCTGTACAAATCTTGAAGCCGGGCTTTTTGATGGGAAAATGTAGCGAAGTCTACCCTTCTTATCTACTAAATAAGCACCACCAGAGTGATCTACAGAATAGCCCAGGCCGCTTCTGAGGATGCGCTTTTTATGCAAGACATGGTAGCGTTTCGCAATTTCGTCTGTAGTCTTTCTATCCCCGTAAAGGCCTAAAAATTCAGGGTCGAAGTTCATCATGTAGAGCCTCAACTGCTCTTGCGTATCCCTTTCAGGGTCTAAAGTAACCATAGCAAACTGAACTTGGTTTTTATTGGCACCCAAAAGCGACTTAACTTCCATCATCTCTGACAAGGTCATGGGGCAAATATCTGGGCAGTTGAGGTAACCAAAAAAAAGTAGGGTTAGTTTCTCGTTTTGCTCACTCATTACAAATGATTTCCCATGTTGGTCTGTAAGGGTGAAGTCACCACCAACATCATCATAAACCTTGATGTGCAAAATATCAGCTTGCCCAGAGCTTACTAAACTGAAAAATAGGCTGAAAAAAATGAGGTATTTTATGCTTTGCTTGATCATAGTTGGTGCCTAGTGGTGCATGCTGTGGGTTGGGGTTTTTCCGCTTCTTCTGATAACAGGCACTTTGATATTAATCTTGCCTGCATTTTTAAACTGGAGGGTTAAGTCAACAGTGTCACCCTTTTTAAGATTTTTTTTGAGGCCAATCAACATAATGTGTGAGCCTCCAGGTACAAATGGTTTAGTTTCGCCTGACTTTAAAACTAACTTTTTTACTTGGCGCATCAACATCATACCATTTTTTTCCATTGTTGTTTCATGGAGTTCAACAGTTTTAACGTCTTTAGATGTTATTTTTAACAGTTCATCACTCTTCTTTGCTGTATTTTCAAAGTGTAGATAAACACTCCCCGGCACAGATTTAATAGTGGGGTAAGCGTAGAAGTTGTTTAAATGTACTGCCTTTGTTCGATTAAACCCAAGCTTTAGGGTTGCCGCTGGCATGGTCTTCATTGTGTGGCCCGCTGGCATCTTATGGCCTGCTGGCATGCTATGATTCATACCTTGCATAGCACCATGAGGGTCTTCTGCAAAGGTTGAAGTAACTAAAAAACTTAAAACAAGTAAGGGTAGGGCAAAATATTTCATTATTTCTCCAGAGATTTTCGATGAGTTGGATCAAAGTAACTTTGCGGCGCTTAACCTGCAACTGCTTTTTAGTAAAAAATTGTAATTTTTTTGGTCCGCTATAAAATGTATTACAAAAAGATATCTTTCTTCACCTTCTTGGTTGCCACATTTTTGATAAACTGCAATAAATAGTGGTTTAGCAATCATTTACTATAAGAACTAATGTCTAAAGTTAAACTTCTTTTAAGCCTGACCAAACCAAGGATATTTTTAGCAATTGGTCTTACTGCTTGGCTTGGATTCTTTTTAAAGGAAGATTTTTTTTCGTATCGTTTCATTGATTCCATTTCCCTCTTTTTTGCTACTGTTTTCGCAAGCGCCTCTGGTGCGGTTTTTAACCATTACTTTGAGCGGGAAACAGACGCATTGATGGAACGCACTAAAACGAGGCCTTTAGTTACTGCTGACGCTGCAACCTTAAGGCAAGCCTTGGCTTTTGGCTTTTTCTTAGGCCTTTTGGGGCATGGTATAGCCTACTTTAACTTTGGTTGGGGCTCGGCCTTTTGGCTTTTGATGGGCTGGGTGAACTACGTTGTATTTTATACCTTAATCTTTAAACACAACAGCCAATGGAATGTTACTATAGGTAGCTTTGCCTCTGCTTTCTCTGTGCTAGCTGGCGACACAGCTTTTAGCGGTGAAGTTAGTATGAATGGTTTGATTTTATCTGCACTTTTGTTCTTTTGGAACCCTGCTCATTTCTGGAACTTGGCAGCCATGTACCAAACAGAATATGAAGCTGCTGAAATCCCCATGATGACTTCTCTGGTCGGTAGGAAAAAAGTTGTTTACCTTATCTTGCTTCATTGGGCCTTAGTTCTAGCTTGCACTCTTGCTCTGTGGCGATTTGGAACCCCTACTTTAGGTTTCCTGGCAGGTTCTATAACCATTGGTTTGGTGTTATTTATCCTGAATTTGCAAAACCTAAAGGTATTGTCTAATAAGTTGTTTAAACGAAACTTTATTCTTTCGAATATTTACCTGCTGGTCTTGTATTTTACAATTGTCCTCGATCGGCTTTATCCTTTTACTTTATCCTAAAAGTTAATTATGAAAACATATAAAATCGCACTCCTCGCTGGTGATGGAATCGGGCCTGAGATCATGAAAGAAGCTGTCAAGATCTTGGAACTGGTAGAAACTAGAAACGATGTTAAATTTGATCTAAAGCCTGCTCTCTTTGGTGCTGCAGCTTACTTTGCTGTTGGCAATGCCTTCCCTGACGAGACCAAGGCCATTTGTGATGATGCTGATGCAATTTTAAAAGGGACGATTGGCCTTTCTCATGAAGAATCAAAAAAGATTCCTGTGGATGACCAACCAGAACGTGGTGCCCTGCTACCTATGAGAAGACGTTACAATACCTATGCTAACTTTAGACCTGTTAACTTGCCTAAAAAACTAGCCTATTTCAGCCCCTTAAAGCCTGAGGTAATTGGTGAAGGTATCGACATCATGATCATTCGAGAGTTGGTTGGTGGTCTTTACTTTGGTAACAAAGAATTGGGTGTAAATGCTGAAGGTAAAAGATACGTCAAAGAAACATTAGAATATGATGAAGATCAAATCCGTCAGATTTTAATAGTTGGTTTTGAAACGGCTATGAAGCGTAAAAAGGTATTGCACAATATCCACAAATCAAATGTGTTAAAATCAAGTGTTTTATGGAATGAGATTTTAGACGAAGTTAAAGTAGATTTCCCAGAAGTTGAAGTGAAGCATATCTTAGTAGATGCTGCCGCCACCTACCTATGCTTAGACCCAACACAGTTTGATACTATGGTTATGGAAAACATGTTCGGTGATATTTTATCTGACCAAGGTGGTGGTATTTTAGGTTCCTTAGGCTTAATGCCTTCTGCTTGTATGGGACCTGAAAAGTCTTACTACGAGCCAAGTCATGGTTCTGCCCCTGATATTGCAGGCAAAAATGTTGCTAACCCTTATTCTATGATTGGTTCTGTGGCTATGATGCTAGAGATGTCTTTTGGTATGGAAAAAGAAGCAGCTAACCTTTGGGATGCTATGCAAAAAGTATTTGCAGACGGTTACACCACCCCTGACCTTGCGAAATTTGACCCTGATGCAAAGCAGATTGCAACTGATGCCTTTGGTGACAGAGTTGCTACAGCTTTAGCGGCTATGCCAAAGCCAGCTTAAAATATTTGTTAGCTTACGCCTAAAGGGTCAATTAAGAAATCTAACCCTAGGCTTTTTAGTTTTACATACCACAAAAAGAAAGGGAGCCTCGGCTCCTTTTTTTTTGTTTTACTATTATAAAATTAGCGAACATAAATCTTGTTAATCGTTGACTTGCACCTGATTAAAGTCGAACTTCAATGCCTTTTGAAGCCATGTGTTCTTTGACTTGGCGGATGGTATAAGTGCCGTAGTGGAAAACGCTGGCAGCAAGCACTGCGTCAGCCTTCCCTAGAATCACTGCATCAGAAAAGGTCTCAAGGCTACCAGCACCACCGCTAGCGATAACGGGGATATTTACCCTTTCACTAATCAGTGAGGTGATATCTAAGGCGAAGCCTTCTTGGCTACCATCAGAATCCATGGACGTGAGTAAAATCTCACCGCCGCCACGTTTTTCGACCTCTAAGGCCCAATCTAAAGCGCTAATGCCTGTGTCCCTCGTGCCTGAATGGGTATAAACATTCCATTGGTCGCCTGTTCTTTTTACATCAATGGCTACGACAATGCATTGGCTGCCAAACTGGTTTGCACCCTCACTAATCAACTCAGGCCGCCTTAGAGCCGCCGTGTTGATCGAAACCTTATCGGCACCAGCTGTTACAATTTCGTGAATCTGCTCTTTGGTGTTGATTCCCCCACCAATGGTGAAGGGAATGAACAACTGGCGGGCAAGCTTGGTTGCCAGTTCTAAAACTGTATCCCGCTTTTCATTGGTGGCGGTAATATCTAAAAAAACCAATTCATCGGCATATTGTTCGTTGTATTTGATGGCCAATTCCAAAGGATCGCCTGCGTCTTTTAAGCCTACAAAGTTAACACCCTTTACCACTCTGCCATTTTTTATATCCAAACAGGGGATCACACGCTTTGCTAACATTGTTCGGGCTCCTTCTTATCCATTGTGGGAAAATTGCAAAAGTTTTTAATTAACGCCAGACCGTCTTCCTGACTTTTTTCAGGGTGGAATTGCATGCCATAGACGTTGCCTTTTTTGGCTAGAGAACAAAAACAATCGCCATAATCTGTCTCACCTAATTTATCAGCAGGGTCTGAAGGGTAACAAGCATAAGAGTGCACAAAGTAAAACCAAGGCTTTTTATGAGCGCCTTTTACCACAGGGTCGTCAGGATTACTAAAGCTAACGTTATTCCAACCCATTTGGGGAATTTTTAAATCGCTATGGGTGAAACGTCGAACCTCACCTGGAATCAAACCTAGACCTTCATGTTCCCCTTCTTCAAAAGACTTGGTAAAAAGCAACTGCATACCTAGGCAAATACCTAGTAGAGGTTTACCCGCCTTTACTGCGTCCTTAATAGGTTCTACAAAGCCGTATTTATTTAGATTTTCCATGGCGTGACCAAAGGCGCCTACACCGGGCAAAATTAATTTAGTTGCCGAGGCTAACATTTCGGGAGAGTCGACAATCATGGACTCTTCCCCAAGGAAATCTAAAGCATTTTTTAAGTTTTGCAGGTTCCCTGCACGGTAGTTGATAATGGCTATCATTTGTTTGTATTGGTTGCTCTGGCTTTGTTTGAAAGGACTGAAGGTCATTTTGTTTAACCTTCTTTGTGACCATTCTCCATTATTTCACTTAAACTGTCTTTGGGTTTTTTCTCAGTTCTGCAAATGAGTTTTATAGGTAAGGTTATTTTATATTTAACATGAAGTTTCCTAGGAAACTTTAGTCTTTAAATAATTCTAAAATACAGCGGAATTTGTTTTTGTTTTCAAGGTGATTTTTCATTAAAAATTTAAAAATTTCAATATAATGTAAGAATGTAAATAATTAGTTTCCATAGAAACTTACGTGGGTTTTTCCTTAGAAGACCCAAAGTGTTTCATACCCTGAAACAACTTAAAATTTTGGGGGTTCCCTTAAGGATGTAATACAGCCTTTAACATCTTGAAAATGGTTAATGCCCTCGGTTGTGATTATCTTAAGGATAGTTAAGCAATCTACTCGGTCAGGGTCGGAAAAGACCGTGAATTTTTCAGCACAGGGGATGGAGCCGTTTCGCTGGACCAATGCTTGGATCTCACGCCGCAGGAAATACGCCCCTAACCTTGGCTATATATAGGTGAATAGGCGCTGATCAAGTTTACGCCAATCATGTGGCCTGCAATGATACCCTTGCGCCAATAAATCAGGGGCAATAACTAGGGGGATCAAGAGCTTTAATCCATATAGAATCTTGGGGTAGATATCCTCACGGGGACCTATCATATCGCCCAAAGCAAACCCTGCCTTGTAATAGGCAGGGTTGATCTCTCGGAACAAGGGCATGATTTGGAACATCAATAGGTAGATGCTTGCAGCCCCTACCGTAATCAACAAGCCGCCGAGTTTATAGTTTTTTTGGTCTAAGATTAAAAAATACCAAAGCCGATCAAGACCCTCCCATGTGTTCTTTGTAGGCCAACATAAACAACAAACATACCACAAAACGGACCCACTGCTCCTTAGGAATTCCATGAAGGCCAAAACGATAAAGGGGGTAGCAAGGGCCGAAGGTTGAAACTCCTACCTCATGGAGTTTACAACAGGTGCATAAACAGCAAACCACCAAAGACTGGCGGCCAGACCCACAAGTTTGGCTTTGTTTTGGTCTGTGATCTCAGACAGGGCTAAGCGGTAGAGTAGGTAGGGCGTGATTCCGTAGGCCAAAACCTTGGCCGACATGAGCCATAAAATATGAGGCGCCACCTTATAAAAGGGAGCCAGCAGGCGCCTAGTATGGGGGCGAAGTGGTCGCCAAGGTAGGGCGCCCGCAGAAATGAGAAGTAGAATACACCACTAGTGAAATTAAAGATCACATTGCTAAAAATCCCTGAGTCTTAAGTACCGCGTTCAAAGGAGTAAAAGCGGGCTGCAACCACAGCAAGTCAGATTATTGGCTGTAATATTAGGAATAAACCTAGGTATTTTTGGGTTTTGGATTCACTTGCATCGGTTAGAAGCTGATTGCCCACTATTTCCAGATTTGGTTTGAATGTTCCACGTACAACCCAGACAGCCATTTGAATAAAACCCACCAATAGAGGCAACTTGTAGAGATCACCACCACCCAAACCTATCCACCACGCAACCAGCCCGAGGGCAAAGGAGGAATAGAAAAGTTTTAGGTTTGGTTGCATCAAGCCAGCTTGTTTTTAGGTCTTATAAATTAGATTTGTCGATATTAAAACCAACAGCGTTCATTTCGTTTGCAAGCTCAATTTTCCAATCATTGGAGCTGTCGACTTTTGTGTAGATTATACCATTTAAGTCACTAGGAATCTCTACGTCTCCTTTTAGCAATATTCTTGCTTTATCCTTACCTAGAAGCCCGACAAAATAGCCCAGTTCAAGAATTACATTTTGTCTGGGCCGAATTTTTCCATTTTCTGTGGGGTCATCGGGTGAAAAGAGAGCCACTGCATAATCACAACTTTCAGCGTATTCTAGAAACTTAGCAAATACGGAATTAAACCCGCTGACTTCTTCACTTAAGATAACTGTTTCTAACTTTTGCTTGTGAAAGAATAAGTCGACTTTATCCTTAAGAGCTTCATCATGCCCATGAATGATAAATACTTTTTTTAGTTCAGTAGATGCTTGAAATTTAGCTTCTAAAGTTGTTGTTTTGTTATTTTCCTGTGATATTTCTTCGCGAGCTTCTTGAATAAGTTTTGATTGAATTTGTTTGTCGGTATTGGGGTTGAATTGATAGGTCTTATTCACGATTGTGGCTTTACTATTACTTTCAGCGATGACGAAACGATTTATTTGGCTTTGGTTAAATGAATACCCACAAAATTCAAAAACTTCATTTTGAACATAGGGCTTAACATAGCTATTTATGATGAAGTCTAAATCGGTTAAATTAATTAGGTATGGATTAATTTTCTCGCTTTCGACTACTATGTGATAAAAAGCCACTAAAGCACACCCTTACTACTAGGCACCTCAGTCCCAACAACCTTGACAGCATCACGCAAAGCACGACCAAAGCCCTTGAACAGACCCTCTACCTTATGGTGGTCATTCTGCCCGTATAAAATTTCTTGGTGCAGGGTGAGGCCTGCCTTGTCGGAAAAGGACTTAAAGAAGTGAATCGCCATTTCTGTTGGCAACTCCCCAACCATCTCACCACCAAAGTGACCACGAAAAATGTGGTAGGCTCGGCCTGAAATATCTAAGGATGTCCTTACCAAAGTCTCATCCATAGGCAAATAAAATGTGGCGTAGCGGGCTATCCCAGCGCAATCACCGAGTGCGTTTTTTACAGCTTCACCTAAGGCCAAAGCAATGTCTTCCACTGAGTGGTGGGTATCCACATGCACATCACCTTCGTTCATCAAAGAGATATCAAAGCCAGAATGAAAGGCGAACAATTCTAACATATGGTCTAAAAAACCAATGCCCGTTTTGATTCTGTGGTTGCCTGATCCGTCTAGAGTTATTTCCCCTTGGACGTGAGTCTCTTTGGTTTTTCTGTCAAAACTACTGGTACGGGCCATTATTTGTTTCCTAAGCGGGTTCGGATTGCGGTTGCGTGTGCGTTTAGTTCTTCTAGATCGGCAAATTTGGCGATTTTCTCCCCTTCATTTCTTAAACGTTGCTCAGAGTACTTAATATAAGAGCTGTGCTTTTGAAAATCACGGGTGGAAAGGGGTGCCGCATAGCGAGCCGCTCCACTAGTTGGGATCGTGTGGTTAGGGCCTGCGTAGTAATCGCCAACAGGTTCCGATGACCAACGGCCAACAAAAATTGCCCCTGCGTTACGAATCAAAGACATTTTAGATTCATCGTTAAGCAAAACCTCTAGGTGTTCAGGTGCAACTTGATTGCTAATCTCGATGCCCTCTTCAATCGAATCCACCACAATAATCGCCCCGTGGTTTTTCAAGGATGGTGTAATGATCTCGGTCTTAGGTAGGCTAGGCACAATCTCATCTAATCTTGATTGCACGGCCTTGGCTGTTTCCATGGAGGTAGTCACTAAAATAGCAGCAGCCTCTTCATCGTGTTCTGCCTGTGAGAGTAGGTCTCTCACCAAGTATTCAACAGGCACAGTTAAGTCGTCATGGAGTATCAATATCTCGCTAGGGCCAGCGATAGAGTCGATACCCACCTGTCCGAAAACTTGCCTCTTGGCCTCAGCAACCCACTGGTTGCCTGGCCCTGTGATCTTTACAACTTGCTTGATGGTTTTGGTGCCGTAAGCAAGAGCAGCCACAGCGTGAGCGCCGCCAACGGGGTAAATTTCTGTGATGCCTAGGATGCCACAAAGGCCTAAAACCAATTCGTGAGGTAGGCCGTTGGGCCCAGGAGGCGTTACAGCAACTACTTCCTTAACGCCTGCCAACAAAGCAGGAACGGCGTTCATAATCAAGCTGGAGGGGTAGAAGGCTTTGCCACCGGGAATATAGATTCCAACACGGTCGAGTGGGGTAACAATTTCACCTAAAATAGTCCCGTCTGCTTCCTCATCAGACCAAGATTCACTCATTTGCTTTGTGTGAAAGGCTTTTACGTTTTCAATTGCCCCTAGCAAAATTTCACGAGTTTCATCGTCAATCTTTTCATCGGCGGCTTTGATAAGCTCTGGTGAAATAGCGAGCGATTTAAGCTCCACCCCGTCAAATTTTTTGGTGTAGTCAATAAGAGCTTGATCCCCATTTTTAATGACTTCAGCGATTATGGCAGCAACAGCGCTAGAAACTTTATGATCTACACCTTGGCTAATTGTGGTTTTCGGTCTAAATTGATCTGGTGTAAGAATGGAAATTAAGGACATGGTAAATACTCTAAAATGACAAAAATATCTGAAACTAAAATCATCACTGAAAAGCTCCAAAAGATCAACCATGAAAGCTTGGTATTGACCCAGAGATTGGCCCGAATGACAACAATAGAGCCCTTTGCAGGGCACCCTGCACTCCATGGGTTGCAATCAAGTTTGTCTGCCATGGAAAAGGGCCTAGGGGGC
>JASJGK010000218.1:0-17798 GCA_033791585.1 SAR324 cluster bacterium
ATGGGCAAACTTACAGCAAGCAAAGCCCCGTTGCGGTCTGAGATCGGGCCACGCTGCAAAGCGAGGCTTTTTCTCTGTAAATATTGCCGCTCTGCTTTAACTTCTAGTCTGTGATTTTCAAAAAGCTGTAAAAATACAGCACGGCCAAAAACCACTACTGCGACAATTAAAAATGCCGCTTGAACCCACTTGACCCTTTTGACAAAGGCCTGTTGCTGTTGCTCTGGTGACTTCACTGGTTCACCTTGGTTTTATTTTTGGCCTTGGATGCAGGCGCTTTTTTTGTCTTTGATTTTTGGCCAGCAGCTTGGCTTTTTTCCGACTTTTTTTCTATTTCAGCCGCTGAAACCTTAGGAGTTGTGTCCACAAGAGGCTCTATTTTTGGCTCAGGGGGGGTAATGATTCGAAAACTAGCAGGGTTGATCATGCCTAGTTTTCTTTTGGCAATGGATTCCACTCGATTCAGGCGGGTTAAGTAACCAGCTTCTAATTTTAAGGGGAGTGTGGCCTCAATGATCTCACGTTTTTTAAACATCAAAGCCTTAATTCCACGTTCTGTGGCAATGTATTCAACACGTTGCACCACAAAAAACATAGCTACCCCTAAAAAGATCACCAGGGCCATAACTAGAGGGACTAGTTTATAGGGGTCTTCTTTTTGCTTTTGCCGTACCAGTTTTCCTTGGGTACCCTTTCCATAAGCGGGGAAATCTTTCATATTCTACGCACTACTCTCAACTTTGCACTTCGAGACCGAGGGTTTTGGGATATCTCTTCATCAGTAGCAATGATCGGCTTTTTCCGCAAGGCCTGAGCAGTAGGTTTTAACCCGCACACACAGATAGGGATTGACTTAGGGCATTCACAGGGGTCAATAAGTTTTTTAAAGGCTACCTTCACCCTCCTATCTTCTAGCGAATGAAAAGAAATCACCCCTAATAAACCTTCTAGGTTGAGCATGGAAACCCCCTTTGTTAAAAGATCATCCAGCTCACCAATTTCATTATTTACTGCCATGCGCAAGGCTTGGAAGGTCTTGGTTGCTGGGTGAATTTTTTTTGGCCAAAGCTTTCTGGGGATAGCCCTTTCTATCAATCTTGCTAAATCTAAAGTTGAGTCCAACTCTTCTATGTGTTCTTTAATCCGCAGAGAAATTTTATAGGCAAAAGATTCCTCACCAAAGTCCTTTATTGCCTTTGAAAGCTCCACTACTGTAGATTGCTCCATAAATTCTTTCGCAGTCGGGCCAGCAGTTTGACCGGAGCTGGAATTCATTCGCATATCAAGTGGACCTTCACGCATAAAAGAAAATCCCCTTGAAGCCTCATCAAGCTGGAAAGAAGAAACACCCAAATCAGCCAAGATAAAATCGGCATTAATGCCCTCTGCCGCCCAGTGATTTAAAGACTCTAAAAAGCCACCTTGGAACAGATGGACTCGGTCTTTAAAGGGTTCTAAACGCTTAGTGGATGCCGCTAAGGCATCCTGGTCTTTATCGGAGCCGTAAAGGATTAAAGAGGGATTTCTAGCCAACATAGCATAGGCGTGGCCAGCCCCACCTAAGGTCAGATCGAAGTAGTTCCCCGCCTCGGGGCACAAGGATACAATATCCTCAAATAAAACGGGTACATGCTCAAAGGCCTTCATATTAACTCCTAATTTAGCTATTTTGTCTTTAACCCCTTAAAAAAGAAAGCATTGTTTTTATAAACTTTGATCAAGGTCTAGCTATTGCACAGGCATTGGGACCAATACCAAGGAAAAAAATTGTTAAATACAATTGTAATTGGTAGGATACAATAACAAAGTCAAAAGGCATTAATGGATCTTTTTAAGGGAAGCGAAGAAAAACAGAAAGCTGAGATGGAGTCTCACTATGCCTTGGGCATGGAGCATCTTGGTAGCAAGTTTTATAACCGCGCTATGATTGAATTCCAAAAGGCTTTGGAAATAAACCATGAGGAGATCTACCCACGGCTATTAAGCGAATTGGATAATTTTTCAGGGTCAGACATCGAAGCGGCCCTTTCCATTGGCTTAAACCTACTTAAAGATAACCCTACAGACTATGAACTCGCCAATAAACTTGGCAATTTTGCCCGTGAATTAGAAAACTTTGACCAAGCAAGCAACCTTTATAAAATGGCCATGAAGGCCAACAAAGGTTATGAACCTGCCTTTTATAATCTAGCAGCCTGTGGCGCAAAGGTAGACCTTTACGATGAAGCAGCAAAGTCTTCAATCGAGCAATTTGAGAGTTTATTAGATTATATTTTACCAGAATACATTGGTGAAAACCCAGCAGAGGTAGTCGGTCAGAAAATCCTAGAGCGCAAAGAAAAAGCCCACTCTGAAAAACTCCAATCCTTGCAAGTGGACCAAGAGCAAAAGCAAGAACTCGGTGACGCTGTAGGCGCTAGCCAAGTGGGTTTTGAAATTTCTATGTTGGAAAAAGAAAAAATTGTCGTTGAACCCAAAGATATTATGGGGGTATTAAAATCCCAGATTGATAAAGATCCAGCTACCCACCATAATATGAGATATAACCTAGGGCTTTATGCGCTAGGTAATAATGCGGCCAAAGTTGCCCTCTGGGCCTTTGGAGGTCTGGATGAAACAGAATTTGACAAAAAAAACCTACTTGAAGCCATTTCCTTAGATAAATCAGGCAAGCTAGACGAGGCCATCGACAAGGTGACCGGCTTACTGGGAAAAGACGAATTTAGTCGCTATAATAATGTCAACCTAGGTTTAATGTTCCAAAAGGCGGGCAAACGGTTTCTTGCTACTAAATATCTATTAAAAACAGCATCGCTATTAGAAAAATCAGGCGGCCATTACTCCATGAAAGCCGTTGTGGCAGCAGCCGATGCGGCCAAAGAGGAAAAAAATATAAAGAAAGCGCTAAACTACTACCAAATAGCCGCTACTGAAATTAAAGACAAACGCCTGTGGATTGAAATAGGAGAAATTCTAGTAGAACTAAAAAAGTATGATGAAGCCGTAGCCAACTATAGAGAGCTAAAACTAGTCGACCCCGATGGCAAAGAAGCAGACAACAATCTGAAGAAAATTCATGATTACTACGCCACCAAAGGTGATGCCTTAGTTACAGAACGAAAATTCAAAGCTGCCATAGATTATTACCGCAAAGCCTTGAGTGTAGTGAAGTTCATTGCAACCCTAAAAAAAGCTGCGAAAATTTGCTCTGAGCTAAGCCTTAGTGAGGAAGCTAGTCAATATCTAGACATGATTGACGACCTTGAAAGAGAGGCAAAAGAGGCTGTTGAAGAGGAAAAACGCCAAGAATTTATTACTGAAGGCTTGGATTTAATCAAGGCCAAGAATTACTACAAAGCCATCACAACCCTTGAGTCAGCTTTTAGAATGAAGCTAGACAAAAAAGTTTTTTTAAACCTTGCAGGGCTTTATAAAGGCTTAAAGAAAGTGGACGATCTAAACAGCTTAGTGCAGCGCTGGGCCAAAATGGTGGAACATGCAGAAAGAATGTCTAAGTTCAACAAGGCTGCTGCCAGAGAAAAACAAGGTGACGACGGCCTAGAGTAACTAGCCCCATTTTTAACCTAAATTTTTGCCCCTCAACTAAACTTAGAGCCTCATTTGACCAAAAAAGAATCCCTTAGCCCTTAGGGGGCCACTCTGCAAACTGTGGCGTTTCACCACCAATATTATCCCAACAGGCTTTTGAGCCTACAAAAATATGCTGAGAAATTAAAACTTCAGGGTCATCATTGAGTGTACCTAAAGCCACACCTGAAATTTTTTCATTAAAGATACCAATTAAGGTTGTGCCACATTGCCCACAGAAACCTAAGCCTGCGCCCTTTTTTCCAATATAGGTTTTCAGTAGTGCTTCACCACGAAGCCACTGGAAACTACTGTCTGCCACAGGCGACATTGCAGAACCAGAACCGCTAAAGGCTTTTCTACAGCTTGAGCAATGGCAAGAAGTTGCAGGTTTTACTGGCCCGTTGAATTTGTATTTTATTTCCCCACAAAAGCATTGGCCAAAAATTTCACTCATAGTAAAATCCTATTAGCTTTCGTCTTCTGCCAAAACAATTAATTTATCATCAAAAGCCAGCTCAAAAACCTCGTCTTTACTGGGGATGATATGCACTCCGTAATCGCTCTCATCATCTGTAGATTCTGAGTCAATGCGAATTCCAAAACAAACCTCGCCTCGCAACTGGGCCGCTTTCATAAGGGTGCCATAAGAAATTTCGTTGGGCACCACATCAAAATACAATCTGATTGGCTTTAAATAGATCTCACTTCCTTCTGATTGAAAAAGGTCTTCATAGACTAAATTCACATCTGGCTCTTCTGAAAGTTGGGCCATAATTTTACTAACAAACTGGTTAGAGATTAAAAAATCCTTCACCCCTGTTTGTTGGATAATTTCTAAGTTTTCTGAATCCATCACTTCACTTAAGAGCAGAGTGGTTATCTCTTCGCCTGTCTTTTCTTCCAACTTTTTAAAGTAGTGTCTAAATTTTAAAAGCAAGCTAATGGTTTCACTATCAATGATTTCCACATTGCTCCCCTCGCCACTCAAAATAATAACATTGTCATACTTTTCTGGTTGTTGCTTAGTGGGGAAGGCCTTGGAGGCCATATTCACTTGGGTCAGGCTCATTTTTAAATGAGGGAAAACCTTACAGATCAAATCAAAAGACTTCTGGATCATTTCGGTTTTATGCTTGACCACAACATCAATGGAGCTACCTGGCTCAATGTAACTGGCATATTCCCGAATTAAAATGGGGCTTTTTTTACTCCAGCCGACAATCAAAAATCGCTCTTTGCGGAGTTCGACCTTTTCCTCTGAAGAAGGGAAAACTTCTGGCTCCATCACAGGGGTAGGATAATAGATAATAGTGGAATCATCTTCTGCCAATATAATCAAGTGATCACCCTCTTCTATTACTCGGTCACTGGGGGGATTGAGCAAAATATTGCCTTCAAAATCCCTGATGCCCAAGGGCACAGACTGCTTAAAATAAAAGGCTGCATCAGTAAAGGATATGCCTAGCATGGAGTCGGGAGGCTCGGAAAAATAAACCTCATTGCCCATAAAACCGACCAAATCAGAATAAACCAAACTCAAACCTGGCTGGCGACTGGTTTGCACCAAGATCTTAGAAAGAATCATCTCTTCATCTAAAACCAAAATGTTACCAGGGCTAATTTCTAGGGCCAACTCTCTGTTTCGAGGGTAATATAACTGGGCAACAATGGGCGGAATGTTATCATCATCGGCAGCAGCCAAAATAGCCATAATGGTTTTTAAGACTTTATAATCTTCTTGCGCCTTAACCGAGGCAGGGTCTGCTGGTTGCGCCGCGTTTAAAACGATCACGCTTTTGCATACAGCAACGCCCATGCGTTTTAAAAAGTTGGGGCTAGAAACAGAGCCGCTGCGGGTTATGACTCTAGTGGTAACTCGTTCCGTCAGGGCTTCATTAAAGAAATTATCCATTTCTTCTTTGTCTGTATCACTTAAAACCACAACAGCAGCATCAGGCTCGGAATCATTGGCTTCGATCAACTCCCTAATGATTTCTAAAGAACGAATGCCAAAACCTAAGATTAAAGTGTGATCTTCTTCTATCACATCACTTCGCCCTTGCCTTAGGTCTTCCAGCTTCTCTTTAAAAACACTGGTCACAAATGCCAGCATGGTGCTGATCAAGGTCAGGCCCAGAATACTGGTGGTGATTCCTATAACTTTATTGTAAAAAGGGCTGGCCGTATCATTTTCCATCCCCCCAATATCCATAATTTGCAGTAAGCTATTCCAAAAGTGATCGGTAGCATGGTCAAAGTTGCCATCAAACCAGAGATTCACCAACACACGGATGCCCCCCATCAAAAGCAATGAGCCTATATATAGGGACACCAGAGCCATAAAAATAGCCGCTCCGCCACGGGCGAAAAAGTTATCTAGTTTGTATCTTAATCTTGCTTTAAAAGGTCTTTTCTTCATTATTTTCCTAATTATTTCTTTATGTTGCCAAAACTTTAATCACAAGACAAACCAAATTTTATTTTACCTAGTTAATTGACAAGAATTCTTGGCCCCTTCATGCTAAGCGGTCATAGGAGAAAAAATGATTACTGTTCAAGATCTGGCCATGAATTTTGGCCAACAAGTTTTATTTGAAGATGTAGGGTTCCAGTTAGATGCAGATAATATCTACGGTTTAGTAGGGGCAAACGGCTCGGGGAAGTCCACCTTGCTGAAAATTATGGCTGGCGACATCGCCCCTGAAAAGGGTTCGGTTTCAATGCCCGCTGATTGCAAACTTGGGATTTTAGATCAGGATCACTTTAAGTATGAAGAAGAAGAAGCTGTAAATGTAGTAATCCAAGGAAATGCAAAACTTTGGAAGGCTTTACTTGAAAAGGAAATGCTTACTACGCAAGAGAAAATTAGCGAAGCAGATGGTGTGCGTTTAGGTGCCTTAGAAGGAATTATTGCTGATGAAGATGGTTACCAAGCGAAAGAACAAGCCAGTGAATTGCTGCAAGGCCTTGGCGTAATGAACCCACATGCTTTACTGCGAACCCTATCGGGTGGTTATAAGTTGCGTGTTCTCTTGGCCCAAGTGCTTTTTGGTAAGCCTGATTTTTTACTCCTTGATGAGCCTACCAACCACCTTGACTTAGCTTCAATTAATTGGTTGGAAGAACACTTACAAACCCAGTGTAAAACAGCCTTACTTATCAGCCACGATCGTCACTTTTTAAATCGTGTTTGTAACAGAATGCTTGATGTAGATTATGAAGAAGTAAGAGTCTACAAGGGTAATTACGATGAATTTTTAAGGCTCAAGGCTTTAGAAAATGCACAAAAAGAAAAAGCAATTGCCGGCCAAGAAAAGAAAAAAGCTGAGATGCAAGAATTTGTAGACCGATTTAAGGCCAAAGCCAGTAAGGCTCGCCAAGCAGGTTCTAAGCAGAAGCAAATTGACAAGATGCAAGAAATTACCATCAAGCGTTCAAGTCGAGTTAGCCCCAACTTTAATTTTGTTCCAGCAAGACCGAGCGGAAAGGTTGCCTATACTGTAACAGGTGTTGGCAAATCTTACGGTGAAAATACCGTGTTAGAGGATCTTTCCTTTACCTTGCGCCGTGGCGCTTGCTTGGCTGTTATTGGGCCAAACGGAATCGGCAAGTCTACCTTAGTGAAGATGCTTGCAGGCGAAATGGACCCAGATACAGGCACACTCGAGCCAGGCCATGAGATTAGAATTGGTTATTTACCACAGGATCACAAGGACATGATGCCCGACGGCACCACAGCCTACGAGTGGCTTTACTCCTTTGATACCAGCCAAACCATTGGCCGTATTCGTGGCCTGTTAGGTCAGGTTTTACTCCAAGGTGATGATGTTCATAAAAGAACTGAATCCTTGAGTGGTGGGGAAGCTGCTAGAGCAATTTTGGCTAGCGTGATGATGAAGAACCCCAATGTTTTACTCATTGATGAGCCGACCAACCACATGGATATTGAAACCATTGAGGCCTTGGCTGGCGCAATCAAAAAGTTTGAAGGGACAACTCTTTTAGTAAGCCACGATCGCGCTTTTATCGAGGAAGTTGCCACCAGTGTTTTAGAATTGACACCTGACGGCCACACTCTCTTTGAAGGCACTTACCACGATTATTTGGAAAAGGAAGGAAAGGATTACCTAGATCGAAGCAGCAAGGCAAAAGACGTAAACCAAAAGGTGGTAGAAGCGCCAAAGAAGAACGTTATGTTACTCACTGGCCAAGAGGCCTACAAAGCCCAGAAAGAGCTTAAAAATGTACGCAAAAAAGTGCAGAACCTAGAAAAACAAATCCAAAAAGCAGAAGAAGAAAAGTCTCAACTTGAAATTGAGCTAAACAAAGCTTACAGCGGTGGCGACCCGGGGACACAAAAAACCTTGGCTGCAAAAAAAGCAGAGCTGGATAAAAAAATGGCTGAGTTCAACCAAGATTGGGAAAAGGCTTCTGAAAAGCAGGTGAATTTAGCTGAAAAGCTAGGTGAAGCATAGAGTCAGCTAGGTTGATTTTAGGCTAGAAATTCTAACTCTGGCCTACTAGTCCTAACTATAGTCTAAAAAAATACTGTGTTGCTTAGAAGTTCCAACTGTGACTGAGCAAAGCTAAAGAAGGTGACTGGTTTTGGAAGCTCGTTGGCTGAAACGGCTCATTTAAAATGGGGTCGTTACTGGGGGGAGTAAAGTTAAAGGCCTGTTGCAATTTATAAGCATAGACTGACTTAGTTCCAATTGCGATACCCAACAATGCACCGCCTACTAAACCTAAACCAATGTATCTGGTGTTTTCTCTCGCACTTGAGCCTTGTAACAGGGCAAACCAACCACCAATGGTTAGGCCTGTCCCCAATCCGTACATAATATTATCTGGTAAATACTGCTTATCCTTTTCTAAGGCTGCGGCAAGGTCCATACCTGGCCCTTGGGCGCTTCTAGCGGCATCTTGAAAGGCTTGCACCTCATCTTCGCCTACATACTCATTGCTATTAGTGTCTAATGCCGAGTCTGTGTCATTGGGATCAGCGAAGCTATCTTGCTGCCAAAGACTGGAACCATTATCCTCCATGTAACCTCCACTTGAGGTTTGAGCAAAGGCAGTATTCCCCATTAATATCAACAGAGAAACAGAAAAAATAAATAGGTATTTTATCATATCAGGTAGAAAATTGTTTTTTTTTTCAATCAAGGTTAAAGTAAACTTCCTTGTTCGGCTCTATGTGAACCGCTGCTAAAATTTTAACTTCATCTTAGTTTAACATCTTTTAGTTTAACTTAAGTGTAACAATGCAAAGGATATGCAAGCTTTTTCAATAGTACAAAAAACATCAAAAATAATCATAAATAATCACTGTGAATTTGATAGTGAATTAGATCTTAAAGTTAAAAGTGTTCATGAGACTAATCTAGAGGGTAAGCCTGCAACACTAAAGAGAACAAAGCAAAAAGCCTTCCAAAGAGCCCAAAAGGGGTTTTCTTTGTTAGAGATTATGATTGTTATCGTCATTATGGCGTCCTTGGTTGGTCTTGTTGGGCCTATGTTGTTTGGTCGTTTGGATGATGCCAAAATTGATCAGGCCAAAATCCAAATGAAGTTACTTGAGAACTCTTTGGATATGTACCGAGTGCACATGGGTGGCTACCCCACTACAGGCCAAGGCTTACAAGCTTTGGTTGAAGAACCTTCCAGTGATGGCCCTGCCAACTGGCGTGGCCCCTACATTAAAGGTAAAATGCCTGTAGACCCTTGGGGCAAGCCCTATGACTATAGTTCCACTGGTTCTGAGGTGCAAATGCGTACCTTTGGCGCCGATGGTGTTGAAGGTGGTGAGGAAAATGACGCTGATATTTGGCTTGAATAAATTCGCCAAATCAACCCCAACTTAAAGTTATAAATGACCGTAGTGCGATCAAAGCAAAAGGGCTTCTCTCTTTTAGAGATGGGATTGGTGCTTTTTCTTTTTTCTATCCTACTGGGCTTTTCTATCCCCGCCCTACCTAAAATTTATGAAAGTGATTTGGAGCAAGACGCAAAACGTCTAGGCTTGATCATCAACAAAACTAGGGAAAATGCTCTTTTGCAAAACAATGATTTCCGCATTGCCTTTGACCAAGATGAGGCAGCAGTTGCAGTTGAAATACGTGACCCTGAAACTTATGAATTTGTGCTTTGGGAAAATAAAAGCAACCCTTACCCCCTGTCTAAAGGTGTCCGCTTGCGCCACTTTACCAACCAGCCTAAAACCGCTAGCAAATTTGGCTTTGAGCCTATCAAGTTTGAGAAAATTTTTGGGCAAAAGTATTACCTTAATATAGATGCCTCAGGCTTTGTCGACCAAGTAGAATTTGAGTTGGCTGACTCGAGTCATTTTATAGGTTTAAAAATTAAGGATATATTAGGTACTGTCAGTATTTCACGCAAAAGAAAAATCTAGGTATGAAAAAAGCCTTTACCTTAATCGAAGTTTTGGTCTCCTTTGCTATCATGGCCAGCCTCTTGACTTTAATCCTGCAATCCCAAGGCGAGATTGCCTATTTTTCTGTTAAAAACAAAAGATCAGAAGAGGTCCGCCGTGAGATCGAAGCCCAGATTTTAGCTTATGAGCGAGAGGATACCAATGTGCTTTGGTCAACTGACAAGGGAACTTTTAACAGGGACCACGCCCTTGCAGGTTTTCAGTATGAGAGGACAAAAAAAGGCGAAAAACTGTTGGGGGTCTTCCCTATCACAAATGTAAGTTTCTTAATTACCTGGGAAGAAAACAAAATAAAGCAGTCTTATGAATCTTCGATCATCATGGAACAATAGCCATGAAGCCTCGATTATTAAAGAGCATACAAGCCTTTACACTTTTAGAGCTGTTGATCACCTTGGCCCTGTTTGCAGCCTTGACCACCATGCTACTAGGGGGATTTTTCCAATTCCAAAAGGGACAAGAATTTTTAGAAGATTCAGGGGACTTAAAACGTAAGCTTTGGGTTATCGAAAAACTGCTCAGTGAAGACCTAAAAAATGCGACCTTTGATGCTAACTTTGCCAAGGCTCTGCCAGAAGGCCTGCCTCGCCAAAGTGGCATTGTGGGCAAAGACAACCCTACTAGTGGGGGCGATCTTGATGAAATTCACCTCCATGTAAGGGCGCCCTCTAAATTTTTTCGGGGCCTAACCCGCAACCAAGACCCTGGCCTGCATGAAGTCAGTTGGTATGTACAAGAACAAGACTCAGTTAATCATTTAATACGACGTGAGGAGTTCTACCTTGATGATGATATTGAAGGGGGGCCACGGAGCCAAGGCTATAGCCTAGCTTCGGGAATTGTAAGTTTTGATATAAAATACTATCCAAAAAATGGTGATGCACCTTCCGACTCTTGGACATCTAATTCTACCAATACATTGCCCATAGCTGTGATTGTAACCATCGAGCTGAAAGATAAAAAGGGCGCTGCCGTAAAGATTCATTTCACCAAAAACCTCAGGCCCAATATGGGCGCCGCTACGTGGGCGAATTAGGTGGATATTAAAATGAAAAAAGCCACAAGCGAGCAAGATAAAATCCTATTGAAAGCCCGCCCTAAAACTCAAAGGGCCGTTGCCTTGATCCTGACCCTTTCTATCTTGGCCCTCATGACCACAGCCTTGATGAAGTCTTTTGACTATCGGGCCACAGAAATGAGGTTTGTAAATGCCTCAAGGAGGGATTTCGAGATTGAGGTTTTTGCCCGTTCCAGTTTTCGTGCCTTGGCGGCAGGTTTAAAGACCGCTGGCCCTTGGGGTTTGTTTGAGTCAACCCGAGGCCTTTATGCTTACAAAGACCCAAAAGACCCCCATTTTTACCCCTTGGCCCTGCCTGTTGGTGGTGGGGTCATTGGCAATCTCAGGGTTCGCTTGTTAGACCATGCCTTTAACCTGAACCCAAATCGCCCATTTGAAGACAAAAGCCGCGAGTATTATAGCTTGCAAAACTTAATTGCCAACCTCCATAAAGAAGACCCTAATTTTGTTGCGCCTGAGGTGGAACCTTTTTTGAGCCAACTTAACGACTTTATTGATGACGATGATGAAACAGATTCAAGATTCATTGTGGGAGGGGAGCAATACTTTAACCTTACCCCCAGTTTTATGGTTAAAAACCGAGGCCTTTATCACCTGGATGAAATCAAGATTTTACCCGCTTACCCTGACTTACAACTGAACCAAAGCCAGCTAAAAAATAATTTTCGAGTCTACATACGCACAATGGACAGCGCCATTGATGTGAACATGGCCAGCAAACAAGAAATTATAGATTTTTTAGCTCGCTATAAAGACATTGAGGATTACCCAAACGTATCATCTAGAAGTGAAGAAATTGCAACGGTGATTTTACAAGACCGTAGCACCGCAAGCCCCAAGTATTATGTGTCTACAGGGAATCTTAGAGGCAGATCAAGCCCCCTCATCGAAGATCTCAAAGTGGCGGCAATCAAACTAGATCCTTTGGAAAAGGACCTTTTTAAATCAGAAACGGAATTGGTTGAGATTGAATATTTGATCTCCATGGGGGGCCGCACCAAAAGGGTAAGTGCTATTGTTGGCTTTAATTGGACTTGGTCCCCCTTGGACGTACCTAGTGCAAAAATGACCTTGCATCAGTTTAATGTAATCTAAAATATTTGGTTGAAAAATTAGCTTAAAACAAATGCTTAAGGCCCACAGCCGCTAATCTTCTTTTTTATCTTTTGAGTCTGAATCTTTAGAATCTAAAGATTTTAAATCAACACGTTTGCGAAATCGTTGGAAGGGGTCAAAGCGAAAGGGGCTAATCATAATGCCCAAAGGGTCGGTCGCTTCAATTTGCAATTTTTCTTTCACATCTTCTAAGCTACCGACATAAGGCAATAACTCGCCATGAGCTGCCATCTGTAACTTGTTTAAATATACCTCCTCACTGGCTTTCAATTGGGTCAAGGCCTTGAGTAAACCTCGCCTTGAAAGTTTTAGCAGCTTTGACTTTTGCAACTCTTTTATCTTAGCTTCTATGGCCTTTAGGTTGCTGTGGGTCATATAAGCTTCGGCACGCAAATCCAACTCAACTTCTACCTCTTCCACCTGGGTGCCACATTTGTGAGACCTGCCATTGGGTGCCACCACTTCGGAATATTCAATGGTTTCGCAAACAGGGCAAAAGAGCCAGACCAGCTTTCCCCATTGGGTTTCGCTGTTAGGGTCTAATGGTTGTTGCCCTTCCTTTTTCTTGCGAAAGGCATCTAAAGAAATAGGTTCGGCCATGATCTAAGGAAGGAATAAGACTTTTAAAAATAAGACTGCCATTAGAGCAAAGGAGCCTTCAAGTAGAGCTACACCCCAGTTTTGGTCTTCGTGGATTTCTGAATCTAATTTTTCACTAGGGATAATGATTCGGTCCATAGCAAAACGGAAGAAGGCCAGTACTGCCGCACCAACGACATACCAAGCTCCAAACAACACCAACGAATAAGAATGATGCAGGGGAACGGCAATCAAGAAGCCTAATGCCGCGAGAGACATACCAAAGCTAATGCCTGCTGCAACGTTATTTTCTTTGATCTCTCTTAAAAAATCATAACCTGTGATCATCTGGTAGAGGTAACCAAAAATTATGAAACCCAGTTGGCCCAATATAAAATAGAAGATTGTTACGCCAACATCTAGGCTTAAACCTAAAGACTCACCTGTAATCACAGAGCGCACAATCAAAGCACTGCCTAAGTTGCCGCCTGCTTCGGCCACACCAACGGCAATGTTAGAAAATTCTATTTTTTCACGTTTGTTATCTATGTTTTTTAAGATCAGCGTATCATTGATTTTTTGAGCAATATTTAAAAGCACAATGCCCACAATACCCCAAACCAACAGGCTGACCATAGAAGGGATCAAACCTTCTGTTGGGCTTTCTAACACCCCTTCTAACACAAGGGCAACGCCTGCTAAGTGACCAACAAAGGCGATGGTTACGGCTTTGTTATCAGCCTTAACCAGTTGGTGTTCTAGGTCGAAACCACCAAATAGCCCGTAAAGCTTTTTTGCCAAATAAAGCAACGCCAATACCTCAAGTAAAAATAGCATTGAGGGAAAGTCGCTTAGAGCTTCTACACCGTTAAAAGAGAATATTTCTCCTTGGATTTCTTCCATTGATTCCGCCTGTTTAATATCAAAGATCATCACCTTTCTTTTTAATGGTTCACAGCCTGTTACGTCAAGTTTTACAGGTAAGCTGTACGATCTAATTTGGCCTAGTATTTGCTTGTGTAAGAAACAAATTCTCTCACTTGACCAAACCTTTAGAGTGGTACATTCTATGAGACATGAACTAATGTTCTATAAATTACTTTTTTACTATATCTTTTTTTTAGCCAGCTTCGCCGTTCTATTTGTTAACATTCTACCAGATAATGTACTGTAGAATTAAGATTTAGAAAATTGCAGAGGCGGTTAGCCTCGCAATATGACCAAGAAACATAAGATCCTAAATAAAAATGCAGCCATCCGCATCCGTGGCGCTGCGGAACACAATTTAAAAAATGTCGATATCGACATTCCCCGTGACACCTTTGTGGTTATCACTGGCCTTTCAGGCTCTGGTAAATCTTCCTTAGCATTTGACACTATCTACGCCGAAGGGCAACGCAGATACGTTGAAAGTCTTTCCGCCTACGCCCGTCAATTTTTAGACCAGATGCAAAAACCAGCGGTGGAATCCATCGAAGGTTTAACCCCCACCATTTCTATTGAGCAAAGAACAGGCAAGGCAACCCCTCGCTCGACCGTTGCCACTACTACTGAAATCTATGATTATTTAAGGGTTTTGTTTGCCCGTGCAGGCACACCTTTCTGCCCTGAATGCGATAGAGAAATAACATCGCAAACGGCCGAAGATATGGTCAATTATCTGCTTGATTACCCCGAAGGCACCAAGTTGCATGTACTAACTTCTTTAGTCCGTGGGAAAAAAGGTGAGCATAAGGATGTCTTTGACTACATTCAAAAAGAAGGTTTTACCCGTGTACGAGTTGATGGTATTATCACCCCTGTTGACGAAGTAAAGCCCCTGAAAAAGACCTTTGTCCATGACATTGAAGCTGTGGTAGACCGTATTGCCATTAAAGATTCAAGCCGCACCCGACTCACAGATTCTATTGAGACAGCCCTGCATTTAGGCGATGGCTTGATGATCGCCCTGTTAGACTTTAAAGATGGCAGCCATAAAGAAGAAAAATTTAGTGAAAAGTACGCCTGCCCTGAACATGGCAGTGTGCTTGAAGAGTTAAGCCCCAGAGTTTTTAGTTTTAACAGCCCCTTTGGCTCTTGCCCCGATTGTCTGGGGCTTGGTAATTTATTAGAGCCTTCGGTTGAGTTGGTTATCCCTGATACGTCCCTTAGTTTAGAGGACGGCGCAATCAAGGCTTGGAAGTCTGCTGGTAGTGGGCTTGGTGGTTTTTATGGCAGTGGGGTTAACAAAATAGCACGTGTGTTAGGGGTTTCTATAAAAACCCCTTGGAAAAGTTTACCTAAAGAGATGCAAGAGACAGTTCTTTATGGCGCAAAGCCCTACACCCAAGGGACCCCAAAAGAAGGGGTAATCGCCAATTTAAAACGTAGGTTTCACCTTACAGATTCAGAAAACCAGAGAGCTAAATTATTAGAGTTCATGGGTTATTTGCCTTGCCCAACCTGCCACGGGAAACGGTTAAGACCAGAGATTTTATCCGTAAAAATCCAAGGCAAGAATATTTTTGACATCAGCAATATGAACATTGCCCATGCCTTTCAGTATTTTCAAGACCTCGTTTTAGAAAAGGAAAAGGCCAAGATTGCCGAACCCATTAAAAAAGCAGTGATTGAAAGACTGGGGTTTTTGGTCAATGTGGGCTTAGATTATTTAACTCTAGACCGCCAAACAAATAGCCTTTCAGGCGGTGAGGCCCAGCGCATTCGGCTCGCCAGCCAAGTTGGGGCCAAGCTTGTTGGGGTGACTTATGTTTTAGATGAGCCAACCATTGGTTTGCACCAAAGAGACAACGACCGCCTACTAGATACCTTGGTTCAGCTTAAGGATTTAGGAAATACTGTGATCGTGGTGGAGCACGATGAAGATGTAATCCGCAGAGCGGAGTATCTGATTGATATGGGCCCAATGGCTGGGATTCATGGTGGAGAAGTGGTGGCAGAAGGCCTGCCTGAAGAAGTGTTAAAGGTGAAAAAATCTCTGACAGCGCAATACCTTACAGGTGTTAGGGAAATACCTATACCCAAAGAAAGGCGCAAACCAACCAAAGGACACGAATTGGTGGTTACTGGTGCCCATGAGAATAACCTAAAGAAAGTGGATGCAAAATTCCCCCTTGGCCTTTTGATCTGTGTCACAGGGGTTTCAGGCTCAGGTAAATCGAGTTTAGTAAACCAATGCTTGCTCCTCGGGATGAAAAAAGAACTGGGCAACCACCGTATCCCCCAGGGGAAGTGGAAAAAAATCAAGGGTGCCGACAATGTAGATAAGATCATTAATATTGATCAATCGCCCATTGGCCGTACAAGTAGGAGTAACCCTGCCACCTATACTGGTTGCTTTGATGGCATTCGCCAAATTTTCGCCCAATTGCCTGAAGCTAAAATTCGTGGTTATACAGCGGGAAGATTTAGTTTTAACGTGAAGGGTGGCCGTTGCGAGGCCTGCCAAGGCCAGGGCATTAAAACCATTGAAATGCACTTTTTGCCTGATGTCCATGTTCCCTGTGAAGCCTGTAGAGGCACAAGATACAACCGTGAAACCTTGCAGATTACTTTTAAACATAAAAATATTGCTGACGTTCTGGCCATGTCCATTGAAGAAGCGGCAGAGTATTTTTCTAACCACAAAAAAATCTATCCAGGCCTTAAAACCCTGTGTGATGTGGGACTCGATTATTTAAAACTAGGTCAGCCTAGCCCCACCCTTTCAGGTGGTGAGGCCCAACGGATTAAACTTGCCAGTGAGCTTTCAAAACGTTCGACGGGGCAAACGCTATACATCTTAGATGAACCGACCACAGGCCTGCATTTTCACGATATTGCCAGACTGATGGAAGTGCTGCAACGCTTGGTGGACCTTGGTAATTCTGTGGTGGTGATTGAGCATAACTTGGATGTAATCAAGGGTGCTGATTGGCTATTAGATTTAGGGCCAGAAGGTGGCGACAAGGGCGGGATGATCGTGGCTCAAGGCACGCCTGAAGAGGTGAGCAAATCCAAAGAAAGCCATACTGCCAGATACCTAAAGGATGTACTAGCGAAAAAATAGCTCCGTGCTTATCAGCAAGCTTTAAAAACAATTTAGTTTTCTAACAATTATAAACTTTTATGAAAAAAGTTATACTTTCTTTTGCGGTTATTTTTTGGCTCCACTCCAATGGAGTTGCTGCAGATCAAAAGATACTTTTGAACTGTGAGAGTTCCCTGATACTTTTAAAACACACACACTGCACATTTTATAAGTAAAGACCCAGCAACAAATGGGTCTTTTTCAGAAACTACAAACCTCTACAAAATCGAATTCCCTAAAACACAAACAAGCTACGCCATAGCTATCAAGGTCAACCGATATTCGGGGAAATTTGAATGGGAACATGGTACTTCGCCTTTTTTTCAATTTACTCTCAATAAACACAATGTTTATAGAACAGGAACCTGCACAAAGGCACAGCCTCAAAGAAAATTTTAAAACTATTTTACTGCACATTAATAACAAAAAAAAAGGGCTGAAACAGCCCTTTTTCTCTTTGTAACTTTTCCCAAAAGTTACTTCTCTTTACTTTTACTCACTCTTTGCTCAGTACTAAAAATTAGTCCCACTTCTGCCCGTGACAAGAGTAGCAAGAAGGCTTTTCGCCGCTACCTTTTAAAGTTGAACCGTGGCAAGAAGTACAATTGTCTGTTGCTTGAAAAAGCCCCGGTGCATGCATAGCGCCGCTCTTATTTAAGGTATGGCTTGCTGGAGTCTCGTCGTCTTCTTCCTTACAACCAGAAAAAGCTAAAATACAAACAAAGAGAATAAGGAGTAATTTTTTCATCACAAAACCTAAGAAGGTGAAAGCTAAAATTGAAATTTAAAAAGTTATTATATTTACTTATAAAATAGTTGTTTTCGGCAGATTTGAGCAAATGAAATTTTCTTCATTTTCGTGGTGGAACCATTGCAATCCCGAAAAACATTTCTGTTTTTAATATTAATTA
>JASJGK010000219.1:0-34241 GCA_033791585.1 SAR324 cluster bacterium
AGCCGCATAGAAATGTTTGCCTTTGCTATGACTATGGCCTTAAGCAGTGTAGTGGGTCCATTTTTTGGACAGAACTGGGGGGCGAAACTTTTTGTCAGGCTTGATGAAGGCCTTAAAAAGTCCTTCCTCTTTGTTTTTTTCTGGGGCGTTTTTATCGCTTTAATCTTCTGGGTCTTCGGCGAGGCTTTAGCCAATCTTTTTAGTTCTGAGGCCCAAGTTGTAGAGGTGATCATTTTATATCTGACACTGGTCCCCATTGGTTATGGCCTGCATGGAGTGTTAGCCCTTTCAACAGGCCCTTTAAACGTATTAGAAAAGCCTCTTTTAGCCAGTTTTTTGACCCTAACCCATGTGTTTGTCCTTTTTATCCCTTTAGCCTATTATGGTTCCAGTATTTACCAATTGAGAGGTATTTTTGCTGCCGCGGCCTTTTCGAAAATTGTCAGCGGGACCTTAGCCTTTTTTGTGGTTTGGAAAGTCTACGACTCTGAAAAAACCAAGTATAATATACAATTAGCCGGAAAAATATGAAAGTTCTCTTACTCATGGATGCCCTTGAAACCATCCATATCGAAAAGGATACTTCCTTCTCTTTAGCCTATAAGGGCCAAGAAAAAGGCTATGATGTCTACTGGGCTATGAGCCAGCATTTAATTGTTCGTAACTCTGTCCCTTTTGTGCAGGCAAGACATTTAAAATTTAAAAAAGAAACCCCTTGTTGGGAATGGATGAGTGAAACTACAGAGCTGGCTGTCGATGATTTTGATGCTGTAATGATCAGAAAAGACCCTCCCTTTGATGAGGATTATTTTATGACAACCCACTTCCTTTCCCTTTGTAAAAAGGCCAAGGTCATCAATCGTCCCAGCGCTTTAAGAGAAGCACCTGAAAAGTTGTACCCCTTACTTTTCCCCCAGATTTGCCCTCCGTCCATTATAACCAGAGATGGCTCTGAGATCAGGGATTTTATGCTCGCCAACGGAGGTAAAATCATAGTAAAGCCTCTGAATCGTTGTGGTGGCGCAGGGATTATTATGCTCACCCCAGAGGATACCAACTTCAACAGCCTGATTGAACTGAGCACCGACGACGGTAAAGAACATGTCATCGCCCAGAAATATTTACCAGAAATCAAACAGGGCGATAAGAGAGTCATTTTAGTTATGGGCCAAGCTTTAGACGGGCTGCTTCGCACACCCCAAGATGGCGAAACCCGCAGCAATCTTCACGTAGGCGGGACAGGTAGCCTATCGCCTCTAACGGAACGAGACCAGTGGCTGGTTGACCAGATCAAAGATAAACTGGTTGCCGATGGGCTTTATTTTGTTGGCATAGATATCATTGGCGACTATATCACTGAAATTAACGTTACCAGCCCCACAGGAATCCAAGAGATTCTGGCCCTTGGCGGGAATGATATTGCAGAGCATTTTTGGGATAAACTAAAAGACTACAAGGGATAATGACCTTTCAGTTTTTAAATGTAAATTTAAGTTTCCCTGACCCCCGTGAGGCCGAACCTGAAGGCCTACTGGCCTTTGGAGGGGATTTATCAATAGAGCGCCTTTTACTCGCTTACCACATGGGAATTTTCCCTTGGTACACTGATGGCCATCCCCTGCTTTGGTGGTCCCCAGACCCTAGGATGGTCTTAACGCCTGGGGAAATGCGCATTACCAAATCTTTGCGTCGATTGCTCCGCCAAGAGAAATATCAGGTTAAATTCGACCAAAATTTTGATGCTATTATCACCCGCTGTGCCGCCACCCCAAGAGCCGACCAAGAGGGGACCTGGATCACAGAAGAAATGATGGATGCTTATAAAGAATTGCATAAAATTGGGTTTGCTCACTCCATTGAAGTCTATGAAGAGGGCGACTTGGTAGGAGGTCTTTACGGCGTAAGCTTGGGGGCCGCCTTTTTTGGGGAATCTATGTTTTCTCTGAAACGAGATGCTTCTAAAGTAGCCTTTGCTTGGTTAGAGAAACTTTGCCTCCACTTAAATTTTCAAGTGATCGACTGCCAAAACCCAACGGACCACCTAGCCAGCCTAGGTGCTAAAGAAACCAAACGGGATGATTTTTTAAACAGATTGGAAATTTCCAACCAAAGCCCAACCAAACAGACAAGTTGGGCAGGCTATTTTACTGAGCTGTCACCTTTTTAAGACGGTAGGTTACCCCTCCGACTTTACCCTCTAAAAGATAAAAGGGGCCTTTGTTGGGCAATAAAAATATCAGCTCTTGGTTTTCCTTCGGTAGGAAGCTACCCATCAAGGAATCAAAGGGAGTCAACTTGACCCTAATAGCTGAGATTCTTTTTTTACCCAATTTAAATTTTTCACCTTTAACCTTGGTAGCCACCATTTTTATCCTGGCCCATGAAGAGGGAAGGCCGTCTTTTGCAGCCTTTGCCACCACCAAAGGGGGCACCAAATAAAAAACAATTGATCCTGTTTTTTTTAATTCTTTTAGTTTATTACCCAGAAAATTTGGCAATAAACCTAAGGTAGTCAGGCTAGGGTCCATAGGCAATTGCAAATTCAAACTTGTCCCTTGCAAAGTCACGTTACCTTCCAAAACTTTTTCTTTCCGAACCAGCTTAAAACTCAAGTCAGCCCTAGAATCAAGGTGGCTGCTTTCTTTAAAAACGCCTTGGCTAGTGTAGCGAGTTTCTCTTTTTAAATAAACTATAGAGTCGGCGGACATATGAACTTCTGATACCAAAACATCTTGTCCTAGCGTGCTATAAACGATTTTGGTGTTCCCCGTTTCGTCGTCTTTACCAAGATGATCATATTCCAATGTAAGAGCAGTGGGAATTGATCTGGGGTAATCTAGCCCTCCTGCTTCACAAACCAACCCAAATAGGCTAAAAAGAAGGATTAGAGTAATTTTTTTCATTAGTAAGGCTTAGCCATGAGTAATTATATCCCTTTTGTAAAAATGCAAGGGGCAGGTAATGATTATATTTATCTTAATCTCATTGACGCCCAAGTGTCAAAGAACCTGATGCTGTGTAATTTTAGTGAGTTAGCAAAATATCTATCGAATAGACATTTTAGCATTGGGGCCGATGGTCTTGTTCTGATAGGTGAAAGTAGCAAAGCTGATTTTTCTATGACCATGTTTAATGCTGATGGTAGTGAATCTGAAATGTGTGGGAATGCCATCCGCTGTGTTGCTAAGTATGTACATGATCATAATTTGACCAATGAGACGATCATCAGCATAGAAACCAAGGCTGGCGTGAAACGCATTGAACTATTTACAGAGGGAGGCCTGGCCCACTCTGCAAGGGTTAATATGGGCGTGCCTGTTTTTGAGGCCGAAAAAATCCCTTCACTTTTAAAGGGAGAACAAATTTTTGAAAAATTCGTTGAATTTGGAGAGTTGGCTTTAAATATAAACCTTTGCAACATGGGCAACCCCCACTGTGTTATTTACACAGACAATGTGGATAAGGTTCCCCTGGAACAATGTGGCCCCACCATCGAGCAATCTAGCATTTTCCCCAACAGGATCAATGTGGAATTTGTAGAAGTCCTATCTGATCATAAAGTCAAACAGCGAACCTGGGAACGAGGCAGCGGAGAAACCTTAGCCTGTGGCACGGGAGCCAGTGCGGTTGCCGCTGTGGGGATTCATTCAAACAGGCTCAAAAGCCCTGTGAAGGTCCAACTTATTGGCGGAGACTTGATTATTGAATGGGCTGGAATGGGCCAAGCTCTCTATATGACAGGCCCAGCAGTAGAAACTTACAGCGGGGAATTTTTATTCCCTAAGGATATTTAATGTTTAAACTTTCCAAATTTTTTGCCAAAGGCGGCAGACTCCCCCTCATTGGAAAGCTTCGCATTTCAGAGACAAACATAGAGCTGATCCTTGCCTGCTTTGTTGGAGTCGGTGCTGGCTTTGCCTCGGTGTTTTTTCGGTGGTTACTCCACCAAATGCACTATCTATTTTTTGGGATTATGTGGCCCTTTGTGGAGTCCTACTCACCCTATTTGCTCCCTGTCATCCCTATGACAGGGGCTATTTTACTCATTCCCTTTTTAAAAAAATACCCTGGTGAGATCTCAGGCTATGGCATGCCCAAATTCTTGATAGCCGTACATTTAAAAGGTGGACTCATTGCCACAAGAAATATTTTCGTCAAAATATTCACCAGTGCCATTACTATTTCTTCAGGTGGATCTGCTGGGGTGGAAGGGCCTATTGCCCAAATTGGCGGGGCTGTAGGCAGCAGTATTGGTCGTTTTTTTGGCATGGGTAGCCACAGGTTAAAGGTCTTAATTGCTTGTGGGTCCGCAGCAGGCATTGCAGCCCAATTTAACGCACCTTTGGCTGGGGTTTTATTTGCCCAAGAAATAATTATGATCGGCCAGTTCCAACTGCAAACCTTCGGGGTTATTGTTATTTCGACAGGCTTAGCCACGGCTATTTCTCGGGCCTATTATTCATCTGCCCCAACATTTGGTGAGTTAGCCTATACTTTAACTAGCTACTCTGAAATCCCTCTTTATATATTGTTGGGCCTTGTGGTTGGTGTCCTTGGGGCATTTTTTATCAAGTTGTTTTTTGCCGTCTCTGATAGGTTTGATGCTCTAAAACTTTCACCAACGATCAAGCCTATCCTAGGCGCTTTTTTAGTTGGGACCATGGGCATCTTTTATTTTGAAGTTCTTGGTGATGGTTACGAAGTCATCCATTTAGCCCTAAACTGGAATGGAGACAGGTTATTCTGGCTCTTTTTTGCTTTGATCTTCCTGAAGATGCTTGCCACTTCCATCACCCTAGGTTCAGGCAATGTCGGTGGGCTATTTGCGCCTTCTCTATACGTTGGTGCCATGATCGGGGCCATATTTGGCAATATTGCCTCTTACCTTTTCCCTGATCTTAACATCCAGCCTGGTAGTTACGCCTTAGTGGGTATGGGTGCTTTTTTAGCAGCCGTAACCCACGCGCCCATGACGGCCATATTTTTACTTTTTGAACTGACCAGTAGCTATCAGGTTATTATTCCCATCATGTTTGCTTCGGTGATTGGGGTGATGGTAGCAAAAAGTTTGATTGAAGACAATATGGATAGCATGGAGTTGAGCCGTAAGGGCATCTTACTCCACTCAGGCAAGGAAGAATCTATACTTGCTAAGATTATGGCGGAAAGTGTGATGGTCACGGATTTTGAGACCATCCAAGAAAACATGACTTTTGCTGAGTTTATGAAGATTTTTCCCAAGTCCAAAACCCAGTACTACCCTGTACTAGATAAAAATAACCACATGACAGGTGTGGTGAGTTTGCAAGATATTAGGGAAATTATTTTAGAAGAAGGTCTGGAACATTTGGTGGTCATGAAAGAATTAGCCGAAACCCAGTTGATAACCCTCTTGCCCCATGATAATTTAAATGAAGCAATTCAAAAATTTGGAATTAAGGATATTGAGGCCATCCCCGTTGTTGACCCCAATGACCAACAAACCATTTTAGGCATTTTAAACAGAAAAGATGTGATGGACGCATATAACCGAGCGATATTGCTACAAAATGTTCACACCAAAGAAGATTAAATATGAAACTTGACTTAGAATACTGCGGAGCCTGAAACTACCTCCCTAGAGCTGCCAGTTTGGCAGAAAAAATAAAAGACCAGTTAGGCTTAGAAACCAATATCATTCGTGGGTCAGGTGGAGTCTTTGAAATCACGTTAAATGACCAACTGCTTTACTCTAAAAAAGCAACTGGTGAGTTTCCAAGTGATGACCATGCGATTGAGTTAATCAAAGCGAAACTTTAGCCATCTATAACGTGGGCGAGGGGCGCTAAGGAGAGAGCGGTTACCATGAAAAATAAGACTACCTTACATATACCAGAGTTTTTTAACTCACCCCTTTGCATTGAAGAAACCAATGGGGCCTTGACCCGTATCCATCTATCCCCTGAAGACCCCAGTCACCGATGGCCGAAAACCCAAATTAGCAGCAGCCCCATTTTAATTGAAGCAGCAGAGCAGTTTTTAGCCTACTTCAAGGGCAAACTGCGCCACTTCGATCTACCTTACAGCTTAAAAGGGCCTGCCTTTTACCAAAGTGTCTGGCAAGAGCTTAGGGCCATCCCCTTTGGTACAACACAAAGCTATGGCCAAGTAGCGGCAGCCCTTGGTAACCCAAAGGCTGTGCGAGCCGTTGGCACGGCCAACAGGCTGAATCCCTTGCCAATCCTCATTCCCTGTCATAGGGTGACAAAAAAAGGTCAGAATTCCGCTAGAATCTATTCCCTCGGCGGAGTCACTACCCAAATCAAACTCCTTGCTTTGGAAAATAATGGAGCCATATAATCTCGTCAGCCTATTGGGCCTTGCCTTTTTTGTAGGTCTAGCGTGGGTTTTTTCCAGTAACAGAAAGGCTATCAATTGGAAGTTAGTTACTGTTGGTATTACTATACAACTGGCTTTGGGGCTTTTTGTTTTTGTTATCCCCCAAGGAAGAGAGCTTTTTTGGAACATCAACAACTTAGTTGTAAAGCTTCTTTCTGTTTCCACCAAAGGCGCTGAATTTGTTTTTGGTCCTTTGGCCGTCCCACCAGGTGGCCAAGGCTCCATGGGGTTTTTCTTGGCCTTCCAAACCTTACCTTCTGTTATCTTCTTCTCGGCTCTGGTTTCAGTTTTGTATTTTTTAAAGGTTATGCCTTTTTTGATCCGAATTTTTGCCAAAATCTTCACCAAAACCATGGGTATTTCAGGGGCAGAGTCTGTGGCTGTTGCCAGTAATATCTTTGTTGGCGTCGAATCGGCCTTGACCATTAAGCCCCACTTAAAGGCCATGACCAAGTCGGAACTCTGCACTCTATTGACTGCGGGCATGGCGACTGTGGCAAGTAATGTTTTAGCTTTTTATGTCTTTAGTTTACAGGAATTTTTCCCAGCCATTGCAGGCCATTTGGTGTCGGCTTCCATTATATCAGCACCGGCGGCCATAGTCTTAAGCAAAATCATTCTGCCTGAAACAGAAACCCCAGAAACCTTAGGCGAAGACATTCACCCGCAATATGAGCAGGATTCCAACATTTTTGAGGCCATCATTAAGGGTGCCCAATCGGGTTTAAGCTTGATCGCTGGGATTATCGCCCTACTCATTGCTGTTTTGGGGCTGGTAGCTTTGTTTGATTTAGGTCTTTCTGGGATTGGAAGCTTTGTAGGGCTAAAGGCTATGGGCTTTGAACTGAGCCTTAGCAATATCTTTGGGTATCTTTTTTACCCTCTGACCCTAGCAATGGGTGTCCCAATGGTTGATGCAGTGGCTATTTCTAGAATCATAGGGGAAAGGCTCGTACTCACTGAGTTTGTTGCCTATATGGACTTAGCCAAAGCGATAAAAGAAGGTGCCATCCATGACCCTCGCTCCTTAGTCATCGCTTCTTACGCCCTTTGTGGCTTTGCTCATTTTGCCAGCCTATCTATTTTTATTGGCGGTATTTCGGCGCTGGCCCCAAGCAAAACCAAAGAACTTTCTGAAGTGGGTTTACGTGCTTTATTAGCCGCCAGTCTCGCTTGTTTGATGACTGGCTCAATCGCAGGTACGTTTTACCTAGAAGGTTCCATTCTCTTTGGTTGAGAGACAATCACTCCTTTGCCGTAAAACCTCGATTTGATTAAGCTTTTATTTAATCAAACTTTTTAGTTCATCCAATCCCTGCTCTAACAAACCAATGGGTTCTTCTCCAATGGCCCCTAGCACCTGTGGGGGGAGTGTGGCTCTAGCCCATTTATTTACAGGGGCAACAAATTTAATGGCTCCCAAAGCTAAAATAATCAAAAAAACAAGACTAATAATGGGACTTTTCATAATACCTCTTTAAATTGTTATAAAAAAATAATACCCTAGTTTGTGGTAAAAAGAAAAGGCCAAGGCGGAATAAATGAGCGACAAAACAGCACTTTTAGAATTACAAAAAAAATATGATGAGCTCCAAGAACTCCACGCCTCAGACAAAATAAAAATTAACAAATTAAATCAATCACTTGAAAAATTTCAGACCGTTTTTACCCTTAATCCTGTTTCGGTAACTTTGGTAGATATTGCAACTGAGAGATTTGTAGAAGCCAATCATGGGTTTGAAATTCTCAGTGGTCTAACCCAAGAGCAAATCATTGGCAAAACTTCCTCTGAAATTCCCTTTTGGGCCAACTTAGATGACCGAGATCGGTTTTTTGCAGAGCTAAACCAAAATGGAAGGATTGTCTCCTTTGAGGCCGATTTTATACGACGTGATGGGAACATTATCCAAGGACTGGTCTCCTCTGAAGTTGTGACCATCGACGAGCGGGCCCACCTTTTGACCGTAGCCAGAGACATTAGCCCTTTGGCCCAGGCCCATAAAAATCTGGAAAATTCTCGGACCCAGATCCAAGCGCTGCTCAATGCGCCCAATTATAACATTGTGCTTTTGAACCCTGAGGGAATCATCCTAGAAGCCAATGAAAAAGCTTGCCAAGGTTTTAACCTTCCCTGTGATGAAGTCAGGGGTGCATCCATTTGGCCCTTTTATGAAAAAGAAATGGTTGAGCAGCGGCTCGAAACCTTTGAAAAAACCAAAGAGACCTTACAAATTCATAAGGTTACCGACGCACAATCGAGTGGTCATTTTTTTCAAAATACATTTTACCCCATTTTAGATCCTATGTCGGGCGAATTGGCTCAAGTGGCCATTTTTTCGCAAAATATAACAGAACTCCACTCCATAGAAAAAGCGATAACTGAATCAGAAGAAAAATACCGTATGCTGTTTTCCAGTATGCCTTCTGGTTTTGCGCTCTTTGAAACCTATGTCAATCGTGACCAAGAAATTGAAAACATCCGATTTTTAGAGGTCAATTCTGCATTTGAAAAAATAATTGGCTGCAGTCAGACTGAAATTGAAAATAAAATTGTTTCCGAGGCATGCCCCCAACTTTCTTCGGTCATCCTTGAGCCTTGCTTAGAAGCTATTAAATCAAAGAAACCCCATAAATTTGAAATCACTTTCCGTGATAGAACTATTGAAATATTTGGATCACTCCCAAGGCCAGATAGATTTGCAACCCTCTTTGTTGACATCACAGAACGCACTCAAGCAGAAACGGATTTAGCGACAGCAAAGTTTGAAGCGGAAAGCGCAACCCAAGCCAAGTCTAATTTCTTAGCCACAATGAGCCACGAAATCCGTACCCCTCTCAACGGAATTTTAGGCATGAGCAGTCTTTTAGAACAAAGTGGGCTTAATGAAGAGCAGGTCGAATTCGCCAATATCATCACCCTCTGTGGAGAAAATTTATTAAGCATCATCAACAACATTCTTGATTTTTCTAAGATGGAAGCCCAGGGTTTACGCCTCCAAGAAAATTATGTGAGCGTCAGAAAACTGCTCGATGAATGCCTCGGTTTAATAGCGGTTAAGGCCCAAGAAAAAAAGATAGAAGTCCTTTACTTCATCGACCCCCAAGTTCCAGAGTGGATTTACACCGATGAAATTCGCCTGCGTCAAATGCTTGTAAATTTCCTTTCCAATTCCGTGAAGTTTTCTCAGGATGGGAATGTACAAATTTTTGTTAGCCTTGCTCCTGTAAAAATTGAAGGTTACCTTAATCTGGAATTCTGCGTACAAGACCAAGGTATTGGAATTGAGCCAGAGCATAAGGGAAAACTCTTTGACGCCTTTACCCAGGGGGATGAAACAGCTACTAGAAAATATAGCGGTACTGGCCTGGGCCTAGCAATCAACAAGCAATTAATTCAACTCATGGAAGGCGAGATTTGGGTGGAGTCTGAAATAGGCAAAGGGAGTAAGTTTTTCTTCTCCCTTCCTTGCCGAGATCACAATAAAAAGCCTCAAATTCTTGAAAATACGCTGTTAAAAGGGAAAAGAGTTGCACTTGTTGATGGTGACCCTGAGCATTCTAAGTTTTTAATTGCCCAGTTGAAATATGCCAATGCCAAGGTTTTATCTGTGGGCTTGACCAATGAAGAATTAGCGCAATTAGAAAGGGAAGATATCCAGCTGATTTTGCTGCACTTGCCAGGAACTGGTGACTTTACCCAGTGGGTAACACCTTTTTCACAAGTCGCAGAAAAGCTAAAGATTCCTCTCATTTTGCTCTGCCGTCTAGACCAAGAGCTGGCAAGCATAAATACAGAAAATATTTTTTCTTTAAGAAAGCCCTTCCGTTGCAACGAGTTTTTACAACTTGCGGCCAAAGTTTTTACCTCAGAACCCACTTCGGTTAGGGTTATCCCGCAGATGAATAGCTCGTTATGCAGCCAGTATCCAATGGATATTTTGGTGGCCGAAGACAATGAACTCAACCAAGAATTAATATTGCGCATCTTAAAAAAACTAGGTTACAAAGCAGAATTAGCACCCAACGGAGTGGAGGTATTAAACTGGGTCAACCGCAAAAAATTCGACCTTTTGCTTTTGGATATTCAAATGCCAGAAATGGACGGGGTAGAGGTTACAGAGTATCTAGTTGCAAAATACCCAAAGACCGAGCGACCTGAAATTGTCGCCATGACTGCAAATGCTATGGTGGGGGATCGAGAACGATACCTTTCAGCGGGAATGGACCAATACTTAAGTAAACCCATTCACCCTAATGACATACAAGAACTAATTGAAACACTTGGAAAAAATCTCCAAAATAGGCTATAGTAAAATTATGGACCATCCCGAAAAATATATAATCAACGGTCACTCGTTAGAGTCCGTTAGAAACAGAAACGAAATCATTGTGATTGAAGCCATGCGGGAGATTCTCCCCACAGAGGCTCATATCTCAAATTGTAGCCTATGCATTGAAGATGCTTATGCTTTAAGCTTAAGCCGAATACCACCGACATATACCCATAAAGGGTCGATTGTTTTAAAGCCAGAATACTCCAAAGAAGAGATCTTTGAAGTGGTGCAAAATGTGGTTCGGATTATTGCTGACAAGCCCAAGCACACTTAGACTAGGCTAGTTGCCTCTTCTAACCCTAGCATAAGATTTAGGTTCTGGACGCAAGCCCCGCTTGCGCCCTTGCCTAAATTATCTAGCCTTGCCACAAGCATGCACTGATCTGAGTGACCAAAAGCCATCAGCTCTACTTGGTTTGTTCCTACTAAATTTACAGCAGATAAAAAGCCAGCTTCCGTTGCCTCATCGGGGCTAAGTTTGGCTATACTCACAAAGTTTTCGTCCCCGTAATAGTCTTGCCATATCTGAAAAATTTCGCCAATTGCATCACCAGAACTTTGAATTTGCGAGCTAAATAAGGGAATTTGTACAATCATACCTTGGGCAAAGTCCCCGACCACAGGGCAGAAAATAGGCTTGGTGTTTAAGCCTGAATGCACTTGGATCTCAGGGGTGTGTTTGTGCTGTAACCCTAAAGCATATGGCCTTGCCGCCCAGTCGGCACGGGATTTGGTTGCTACAGAATTTGCTTCATAAGCTTCAATCAACTTACGCCCACCCCCTGAATAGCCAGAAATAGCAAAAATATTTAGCAAAATTTCAGGAGTAAGCAACCCCTTGGCTATCAAGGGTTTCAAGGCTAAAAGCGCACCTGTAGGGTAACAGCCAGGGTTACTAACATACTTTGCCTCTTTAATTTTGCCACGTTGATCAGGCCCCAATTCAGCAAGACCATAAACCCAGTCGGGATGAACACGGTGAGCAGTACTGGCGTCAATGATCCTGACCTCTGAATCTTGGGCTAGGGCAACACTTTGCACAGCATTAGCATCATCAAGGCATAAAATTGCTACCTCGGCTTGGCCAAAGGCTTGGGCTTTAGCAGCAGGGTCTTTTCTTTTATCATCTGCCAACTCAATGAGTTCAATCTCATCACGTCGCAATAGTAATTCCCTGATTTTCAAGCCTGTGGTGCCAGCGGCCCCATCTATAAATATTTTATGCTTCATGATTCGTTTAATTTTCGGCGCAAGGTCCTCAAGCCAATTCCTAAGATTTTTGCAGCTTTGGTGCGGTTGCCCTCACTTAATTGTAATACGTCTCCAATTAATATCTCTTCTGCCTCTTTTAGGCTACTGCCTTCTGGGATAAAGCTCCCTTTAGGGGATATTGCGTCTGGCTTCACCTCAAATGTGAAAGGCGCATCCTGCTCAAAGGGCTTCTCCACCAATCTTGCCGATTCAGGGTAGTAAACTTTTAAGATTTCAGGGGTGATGGATTCCGTTTCAAGGGGCAGGAGTGCCGCCAGTCGGGTGATCAGGTTTCTAAGTTCCCTAACGTTACCCTTCCAAGGCAGGGATTCCAGAAACCTTGTGGTTTCTGGCTCCAGTGTGGGGTAAGGTTTGGACCGATTCATTTCTTCAAAGGCGCGCTCTAAAAAGTGCCAAGCCAATAAAGGCACGTCGTCACGTCGATCCCGCAGGGGTGGCAAGTGTAGCCTTAAAACGTTCAAACGGTAGTATAAATCTTCTCGAAACATACCGTTACTCACAGCCTGCTCCAGTTCCACCTGGGTAGCCGCCACGACTCGAACATTCACGGGAACTTCTTTCTCGCCGCCAACCCGATAGAATTTTTTTTCTTCAAGAACTCGGAGCAAACGAGACTGTAAAAGTAAGGGCATTTCACCCATTTCGTCCAGAAATAGGGTGCCGCCTTCTGCCAGCTCGAATTTGCCTTTTCTTGATGTTTGAGCGCCCGTAAAAGCCCCTTTTTCGTGGCCGAACAACTCACCTTCAATCAAACTTTCGGGGATAGCCCCACAGTTTACCGCCACAAAGGGACCATTTTTAGCAGGGCTTAGGTCATGTATCGCTCTAGCAACCACTTCCTTGCCTGTACCTGTTTCCCCTGTGAGCAATACTGTGTGGGGGCTTAAGGCCATTTTAGGAAGCAAACTCAAGGTTCGACTCATCAGGGCCGAGCGAAAAATTAAATAGGGCCGAAGGGCAGAAACCACAGGGTCCACCTGCTTGATTGCCCCTGTTTGGCCCTTGAGCCTATTGGCCAAAAGCATCCCAAATCGCTCTGCGTCAACAGGCTTTTTTAAACAGGCCTCCACACCTAACTCTCTAGAATCTAATTCCCCCTTTTCGGTGAAGAGATAAAAGAGACTGCCCTTAGAGGCTTTTTGTAGCTGCAGAAACTCTTCAAAATTTTCTTGTTCAAGGCTATCCACATCCAGCAAAATTGCTTGAATAGCACCCTGTTCCGCCAAATTTAAGGCAGTGGTAAAGTCACCTGCCAGTAAAACCTTGGCACCCAGTTCACTCAAAGCCCCCTTAAAGGCACGAACTGTGGCCCCATGCTGGTCAATGATCAGGATAAAAATTCCTGCTAATTTGGGTTTGGCCTCCAATTTTTAGCCCTCTAACACTTTAAAGTGACCCTGCTCATCAAGACCAACGACAAGCTCCCCTTTTAGGTCTGAATTACTGAGTAGTATTTTTGCCAATGGTTTAATTACTAATCTATTAAAGGCATTTTTTAAGGGACGCGCACCATACTTTTCATCAAAGCCAATGGCGGTAATTTTACTACTTAGATTCACTTCTAGCTTTAAAGAAATCTCTCTAGACTCCAGCTTTTCGTTGAGGTTTGCCAGCTCTCGCTCTAATATGGATTCCATTACCTTTTTATCTAAGGAGGAGTAGGTTAAAACGGCATCCAGGCGGCCAATCAATTCAGGCTTAAAGTAGGCCTCAGGCTCAGCAACATTAGTGGTAAGAAAAATCACGGTGTTTTTAAAATCCACATGGCGACCTTGAGAATCCGTGAGCACCCCATCATCTAAAATCTGCAACATGATATCAGAGAAATCGCTATGGGCCTTTTCAACTTCATCAAAAAGGATAATCGAATAGGGCATCCGACGCACAGCTTCGGTCAATTGACCGCCTTCAGCATAGCCAACATAGCCTGGAGGGCTACCAATCAATTTTGAAACCGAGTGGGATTCACGGTACTCACTCAAATCCAAACGTATTAAATTTTTCTCCGACTGAAACAAGAATCGGCATAAAGCCTTGGCAGTTTCTGTCTTACCTGTGCCCGAGGGGCCAAGGAGCAAAAAACTGCCCAAGGGCCGAGTTTGATCGCTTAAGCCCGCATGGGCTGCGATTAAAGTCTCGGCAATCTCTTGGATAGGCTCAGCCTGACCAAAAACTACTTTGTTTAGACTATCTTCTAGTTGTAATAAATTTTCTTGGTTGGTCTTTAAAATACGTTCCAAAGGCACACCAGTAGAGCGAGAAATGACCTCACCAATATTTTTGGTTACCAATTTCCAAGTGACATCAAAGTTTGCCAATTCATGCTCCAAGGTGGGCAGTTCTCCATATTTAATTTTGGAGGCCGCCTCAAAATCACCTTCTGTCTCTGCCTTTTGCAGTAAAAAAGAAAGTTTATCATGCTGTTGTTTTAACTGAGAGACACGCTTTAAATCCATCAGAGTGGCTTCCCACTCGCTGCGCTTAATTTCAAAAGTCTTCTCCAGCTCAATAATTTCTAGGTCCAGTTGCTTATGACTACCGCTAGATTTAGAAAGAATTTTTTTAGACCGAATTAAGGCTTCCATTTCTGCCAGTTCAGGGGGCATTGAGTCAGCACTCAGCTTCAAACCAGCTGCAGCTTCATCAATAATATCAATGGCCTTATCAGGGAGAAAACGATCAGATATAAATTGATCAGAAAGGTAAACAGCAGAAACAATCGCCTCTTCGGTAATTTCAATACCATGGTGAATTTCTAACTTTTCTTTGAGACCCATCAAAATTTGAATACAATCCTCTTTGGTTGGCTCTTCCACTTTAATTTGGTGGAATCTCCTTTCTAATGCTGAATCTGATTCAATATGCTTTTTATATTCATCGTAGGTGGTAGCTCCGATGCAATTTAGTTCGCCCCGGGCCAAAGCGGGCTTGAGTAAGTTGGCTGCATCCATAGCCCCTTCGGTTTTACCTGCTCCAATGAGCAAGTGGATCTCATCAATAAATAAAATGGCATCCCTGTTTTTCGCTTTGAGAAAATGCAATAGAGCTTCAATACGCTCTTCGAATTCACCCCTGAATTTGGTCCCTGCCATGAGGCTCCCCATGTTTAGACTATAGATGGTTTTCCCTTGGATTATATCTGGAACTTGCCCAGCTACAATCAAACCTGCAAGGCCCTCAATGATAGCAGTCTTGCCCACACCAGGGTCACCAATTAAGACGGGGTTATTTTTGGTCCTTCGGCATAATATTTCCTGCACCTTGCGAATTTCACTGGCCCTGCCGATCACAGGGTCAAGCTTCCCTTCGTTGGCAAGTTCATTAAGATCAGTTAAAAAATCAGGAACTTCAAGGCCTTCTGCCTGCTCAGGCGCTTCAAATTGTAAAGTGGGAAAGAATTTTTTTAAATGCCTTAGAAAATCTGCCTCAACAACCTTATCTCGCCCAGCCTGAATAGAATCAGAGCTAGCCAGAGTAAACCATTCATTGAGTTTCGAACTGGGTCTGATTTGGTCAAACTCCAACTTATCCATAGTAGGGCAGAGGTCAAGGAGTTGCTTGATGGTTTTTTTTTCGTCTTTTAGGTGTTTACTGCTAACGGTCTGCGGGTTTTGCAGCAACCCCCAAAGCAAATGGGATTCAGTAAGCTCATTATTTTTTCGTTTAATGGCTTCGGCCTGAGCCAAGTCCAGTGAGCCATTTATAATTCCATCAAAGTTATTCATTGCCTTTCCTTAAAGTATTTTATTGGCACTCTACACCAAAGAGTGCTAAATTGCAAGAAAAAGCAACATTTGCACGGCCAATATGGCCGTTTTCAAGGAAAATTCTCTTTTTAAACCAAAAAAAAGGGCTCAGTTTTGCCAACTAAGCCCCTTATTTTTTAATGAACAGATAAAAAAAAGAATAGAGACTTACACCTCCATCAACTCCTTTTCTTTTTCTTCAGTTAAAGAATCAACTTTTTTATTTATGACATCGGTCAATTCTTGGACCTTAACTAGTTGTTTCTTTTCATCATCTTCTGAAATCTCTTTGTCCTTCAACATTTGTTTTAAAGAATCATTGGCATCTTTCCTTGCAGCACGAATGCCCACTTTTGATTCTTCTGTCATCTTCTTCACCTGCTTCACCAGGTCTTTTCGACGCTCTTCGGTCAAAGGGGGAATTGGTAAACGGACAACATTGCCATCATTTTGTGGCGTGATACCCAAATCAGCTTTTTGGATGGCTCGCTCAATTTCAGGTAAGATATTTTTTTCCCAAGGGGTGATCACAATCATCTGTGGCTCAGGCACAGTAACATTTCCCACCTGATTCACTGGGGTTGGGTTGCCGTAATAGTCCACCATCACGCTATCTAACATGCTAGGATTGGCCCTACCTGTGCGTACTTTTTTGAACTCACGTTCCAGATGGTCGATGGCTTTGTCCATTTTTGTACGGGTTTCATTTAGTAAGTTTTCCATTGTTTTTTCTAGTCAAAGGGTGATTGTTACTGGCTTTATGCTTTATAACTTTTATCCGATACTTTGGTCAAGCAGACTAGTTTCATTTTTCCCATTGAATCTTGTTTCATTTTAATTTATGATGCATTCAACTTGATTTCATTTCAAAGGAGACCTATGTCACACGAAGTAGAAGTATTGCTAACCTTTACAGCTGTTTGCGCCGTTTATCTTGGTGCATTTTTTAGCTACGGTAAATTCATTAAGTAATAATCGACTTAGATTTAAAGGCTCCTTTTTGGGGCCTTTTTTTTGAGCAGCTAGTTTATCTACTATTTAAGTCTCTTCTAGAGATTTTTTAAATAACCTCACTTACTAATTAGAATATGAAAGGTTTTCTTTACGGCTTAGCCGCAGGCCTTGCCGTTGGCGCAGTTGCGCAAAGCGTGGCATCGAAAAATCAGGAAAAATTACTGGAAATGGTCAATAATTTACCAACCAGCTTAACCTTAGGCCCCAATGCCACCTTAGACGAGCTAAAGGTGCACAAGGAGCGATTGGAAGACTTAATCAAGGGTAAGGTTGCAGAAGTGAGGGAAAACTTAAGCTGACTCTATATTGTGAACAATTGATCTAAATAAAATGGGGGGCGCTTTCAAGTCAGCTACCCCAACCCACTACGATTCTATCTTTGGCTTTGCTAATATAAATGCAAACAAATCTGGTTAAATTCAACTAGATAAAAAAGTGGCCTAAATACCCTCCATCAACTCTATAGTACCTATACTTAGCATTAAACCAGCACGCTTTCACTCTTCAGCCTCTTAACCTAAATTAGTTTTAGTTTCCTAACCCAACTCATCCTGTAACTGAGCCATAGCAGGCCCCAGGCAATCAATTAAGCTAACGGCAGTCAGGCTCTCTGGCGCAGCCCTTTCACAATAGATATCAGCAGCCAAACCATGCAACCAAACACCCAACAAACTAGCTTCTTCAGGCTGATAGCCTTGGGCTAATAAACCGCCAACAAACCCAGCTAAGACATCACCACTACCAGCTGTTGCCAGCCCGGCATTGCCAGTTTCATTGATAAAAATACGCCCATCAGCAGTAAAGATGATAGTAGGGGCACCCTTTAAGATTAAGGTACAGGGCCATTTTTTAACAAACTCCAAACCTTGGGCAATTCGTGTGGCATTATCCTTTGGGGACTCGTTTTTTGTGAAGGCCAAAAATTCACCAAGGTGAGGGGTAAGGACTAATTTTTCCATATTCAACCCCTTGAGTGTGCTGAGGCCATGAAAGGCATCAGCATCTAAAACCAAAGGGATGTCTAATTTTTTAAACCAGGCAAAATACTTCTTCCAATCCACTTTTTTCCGCCCCACGCCACAGCCTGCAACCACAGCGTTAAAGTGGGCAAACCATTTTGGGCCTAGCTTTTCTCTAGGGTGACTCATTACTTCTGGTGCCTCATGCACCGCTGCAGACTGTAATTCAGAGGGCAAAGCTAAGGTTGCCAATCCAGACCCTGAAGTTAAAGAGGCTCTTGCAGCCAAAAGCCCAGCACCTAGTGTGCCTGCAGCCCCGCAAAGAAGGGCTAAGTGACCTTGTTCATGCTTGTAAGTGGTAGTATTTAGGGGTTTGAACATCCCCAAAACCAACTCATCATTAATCAATTGGTAGTTAGGGTCGCTTGATTCATATACTTCAGGGATAGAGACAGGTTTAACAACCAAGCCGCCACGGAGCGCTTTGCCTGGATAGAGGTAATGGCCTACCTTAGGTTGGGCCAAGCCAATGGTCATATCTGCTCTTATGCTGGCCCCCATTTGATCACCTGTAGAGCCGTTCACTCCGCTGGGTAGGTCTATAGCGATTTTCACACCACCGAGTTGATCGATCCACTTCATATTTTCCACCAACTCACCTTCAATCTCTCGCTCCAACCCAGTACCAAAGATGGCATCTACAACAATATCCCTTTGGGTGATTTCAGGGTCGGCAGCTTGAAAGGATTCAAAATCTAAAATCTGACCAAAGGATTGGTAGATCTTAGCCATTTTTTTACAGTCAGGGCTTGCCGCTTGGGCCATCGCCACCACTGCCACCTCCCAACCGTGATTTTTGCAAATGCGAGCTAGGCCGTAGCCATCGCCGCCATTGTTGCCTGAGCCCACAAAAATAAAAACTTTGCTCTCTAATTCTAACAGGGGGTGGATGGCTTCAAAGACAGAGCGTGCCGCATTTTCCATGAGTACCATTGAGGGAATTTTGATTTTATTAATCGCCCTGTGATCCATTTGTTGCATGATTTTATTGTTTGCTAGTCTCATTTGCTATCCCTTTAAATTTTTTGATATAATAGAGTGTTTTTGGAACCTTTGCCAAGGGTTTGCCGAGCTTTTTAATAAAAAAGCGCAGTATTTAAAGTTTTATATAGTTTTTTATATAAAAACATATTATTATTAGAACAAGAGAAGAGAAAGCCTTTCTAGTCTCTTTAAATCCTAATCAAGGGGGCAAGGTGTTGGATAAACTCTATGAAAAGTCGCTACAAGTGGAAAGCCTTTCGCAAAATACCTTTGGAAAACTCTATACAATCACAGAAATGGAATTTGTCTCAAAAAATTCCTCTGAGGTTTGGTCCCTACAATTGTTAAAAAAAGTAGCCACTGAAAAGTTAAGGAGAGAGGCCCAAGGCTTTGATTCTGAAAGCTCTGACATGGCTCTTCCTTCCTAAAATTCCACGGCAGGGTTAACTCCCTTCTCCCGCTTACCCGTGGATAAAGGGGGTTAATTATACTAACCCCCTTGCAATCTTACCCAAAATTTTCCAAACTCAAACTTAATGTAAGGGAATATATGAAAAAGAAAGCAGTTATTGTAGGAACAGGTGCAATTGGTTCTTATTTTGGTGGAAGGTTGGCTCAAGCAGGGTTTGAGGTTACCACTCTTTGCCGCAGCGATTTTGAAATAGTTAAAGCTCAGGGAATTGAGATTTCCAGCTACTTAGGCGACTTTCACTTTACCCCACACAGTGTCATCCAAAACCCTGAAGAATATCAGGATGAGGCAGATTATGTGTTTGTCTGCGTGAAAGCACTGCCTGAAATCTCCATCATTGAAAAAGTTAAACAATTGGTTGTTAAAAAAACAGCCATTGTTATCATCCAAAATGGCATAGAGATCGACCCCCCTTTTGCTAAGGCCTTCCCTAGTAACGAAATTATAGGGGGCATTGGCTTTATTGGCGCAACTCGCTTGGGTTATGGAAAAGTGAAACATTACATTGCAGGCGGTTTAAGTTTAGGAAACTACCCTCAAGGAGTCTCAGAAAAGACTTCAACCCTTATTAAAGCCTTCCAAGGTGCTGGTGTAGAGGCTAAAGAAACAACAAGCATCCAAAGGGCAAGATGGAAAAAACTGGTTTGGAATATTGGTTTTAATCCCGTTTCTGTTCTTTGCAAGGGTGCTGACACCCACCAACTGCTAGACAACCCCGAAACCTTAAAACTGATTCAGTCTTTAATGAAAGAAGTCACTCAACTTTCAACAGCCTTAGGTTTTGATATTTCACCAGCCTTTGCAGAAAAACAAATAGAGTTGACTCGTCAAATGGCCCCTTACAAAACCAGCATGACCATGGATATAGAAGAGGGAAGACCCATGGAACTAGAAGCCATTGTAAACAACGCCATCAAGGTGGGAACTCGCATCAACATGCCTACCCCTTACATGAAAGCCTTATATGGGCTTTTAGTTCATCACCAAATCAGCTAAGTCAGCTGGTTTACAAAGAACATAGGGGTTTTTTACCCCCGTGATTTTATAAATCATCTGGGCTCGTTTGCAATCAAATTCCGTTGGTGGGTCGGACTTACTCCAGGCCTCAAACTTATTCCTTTCTTCTTTTGTAAGAAGTTGATTCTTACCATAGGTTTTATCCATGTAAAGATAAGCTCTCGCAACATTCCCCTGGATTTTTTGTTGAACGTAGGCTTTTTTCTTGCCCTTAGGCCCTCTTACCTCCATAAAGCAAGAATTTGCAAGTTCCCCTCCTTGGGCCATCGCTGCAAATGGATAATTACTCCGTTTTTTATTGAGTTTAGCGATGGCTGGCACTAAATTGTAAAGATCCCCTTCAGCTTGATTAAAACGACTAAATTTCTCGGCGCAAGCTCGGTTAGCCATGGCTTTTCCTTTGTTTGTACCACCCTTAATCATGCAGGCCTCTGGGGTTACCCACTTTTTCCCTGTGGTGGTATACCTGTCCTTTTTACCCTTAACCTTTTTAACAGGCCAAACACCCATGACCAAGCCAAGTGCATGGGCTGGAACGATATGCTCCCAGTTTAATTTTTCCGCGCCAAGGTTTTTACAGGAACCATCAATATTCTTATCTGCGTCATAGCTACAATTGCAATAAAAGGTTTTGCTTTTATGGCCTTTAGGGTAGAGTTTTTGGTATATTTTATAAGCTGATTTTTTGCCCTGACTAAAGTTTTCAGGTCCCCCAGCTTGAAGACTCAAATTGAAGGCAAGAGTCAGAACAAAAGAAAACAATAAAGAAAGATAGGCTTTCATAGGTTTTTGCTTTTAACTCTACCAGAATAATACCTAAAGAATGCGCCCAAAAAGAGGACAAAAAGAGGTCAGATCACCAGACTACAAGCACCCCCGTCCAGCAACTGGCTACATTGCCCGAAGGTACGGAGGTAAGTTGGTTTACGAGACCCGAGATGAAATGGGGGATATTGAAGTAGTCGACCACCTAGGCACTCGCTCTTTATTCTTGGGCAATGCAATCAAGCAAAGCACTCTCAATTTTTCGAAACCCACCTCACTGGAATTTGAATACACCCAAGCCATGGCCGCTGGCCTTTTATTTTCTCCTGAACCACAACGTGTTTTGGTTGCTGGTTTTGGTGGTGGTAGCTTGGTGAGTTTTTTAGCCCACCACTATAACTGTTCCATTGATGTGTTAGAGATAAGAGAGGATTTAATTGAGATTGGGCAAAACTATTTTGGGGTTCCCGAGTCAAATGCGATCCAATACTTTATTGGCGATGCTTTGGAGTTTTTTAAATCAGGCCAAGGCTTTAAATACGACCTAATTTTTATAGATCTTTACGACTCCATGGGCATGAGTGAAAAGATGCGTAGCTTTAACCTGCAAAGCAAGGCAAAGGGTTTACTCGCCCCAGATGGTTTATGTATTTTTAATCTTTGGACGCTACCTAACAGTCTTTCTTTGATCAGTATGTTTTACTTAAAAGAAGTATTTGGCAGACAACTGGCCCAGCTACCCTGTGTGGATACCAGCAACTTGATTGCCATAGGCTCAAAGGATGATGCTTTTAAAATCTCAGCGGCGGACCTTAGAAAAAAGGCCAAGTCGTTTGACAGGGCACATGATTTTAGCCTAACCAGACATACAGAGACTCTAATTAAAGAAAACCCCAACCTCTTTCGCAAGAATTTACTATGATACAAGACCTATTAACTTATCTCGATTCCAGCCCGACTGCCTTTCATGCTGTGGCAAGGGGTGTAGAAATATTAGAAAAAGCTGGATTTACGGAACTGAAAGAAAAAGATTCTTGGGGGTTAACCGAAGCGGGCAAGTATTACATCATACGTGGTGGCAGTTTAGCCGCCTTTGTGTGGCGAGAAAAAAAACCCTTGATGATCGCAGGCGCCCACACAGATAGCCCAGGGCTAAAGCTAAAACCCAACCCTGAAATTCAGCTTGGAGACTTTAAAACTTTGGGCATTGAGGTTTATGGTGGTCCCTTACTCCACACTTGGTTTGACCGAGATTTGGGTCTAGCTGGCAGGATTGAATATGTGGCAGGTGAAACCCAAAAGAATTGTTTGGTGCATTTTACGGAATCTATTGTTTCCATACCCAGCCTAGCCATCCACCTAAACCGCAATGCAAACGACGGCTGGAAGATCAACCCCCAAACTGAGATGCCCGTTATTTTAAGTGTTGGGCCTGAGAATGACCAAAGCTTTAACGATCTACTGTTAAGCGAAGTTCAAAAACAAGATGCGGCTGCTACCAAGATTTTAGACAGTGATATTTTTGTGGTGCCCACAGAAGCCTCTAAATTAGTCGGGCTACATAAAGAAATGATCAACGCCCCCCGTTTGGACAATCTACTAAGTTGCTTTGCGGGCCTTATGGCAATCACTAAAGCTAACGGACGCCAGACTAACATCTTAATTTTAAACGACCATGAAGAGGTAGGCAGCGAGAGTTTCAGTGGTGCTAGTGGCAATTTTTTACAGACATTGATCCGCCGAATCTGCGGAGACATGGAATTAGAACAAAGATTAATTTCAGAATCCCTGATGGTTTCAGTTGACGGTGGCCATGCGCTCCACCCAAATTATAAAGACAAACACGACACAAACCACGGCCCCAAGATCAACGGCGGTCCAATTTTAAAATCCAATGCCAACCTACGCTACGCCAGCCAACCGAGCGCAAATGCTAAACTGATGCTTTTAGCTGAAAAAGCGGGATTAACACTACAGCGTTTTGTGGTAAAAGCAGGTGAGGGTTGCGGGAGTACGATTGGTCCCATAAGCTCTGCACTTACAGGAATAGAAACGGTCGATATCGGGGCAGCTATGCTCGCCATGCATTCCATTAGGGAAAGCTGTGGATCACAGGATGCTACAGACTTAAGCAGCCTACTTACAGAACTTTATAATCAATAGGATTTTATGGACATTTCAATGTTCGAGCTGGTTTCAATCAAAGCCTTTGTTGCCATGTTCTTTTTTATCGCTATTTTTATATCTTCTATCGGCATGCCATGGTCTAAAAAAAAGGCTAAGGAAATAGAGGATGCGCAAAAAGAGCAAGACCTTAAGGCGAAGCTTCAGGATGGCTCGGAGCAATAAAAAGCTTTGTTCCTTATTCAAATTTTCAAGACGTGGAGTCTCTGGAAAATAACAGCGCACCCCTGCGAACAGAGGTGCATTGGATTGCCTTCTACTAGATCGCTTGCAGTCGAAGTTTTAATTTTAACTTAGAATAGCATCCTTAACTAGCAATAGAATAGTGTTCACGGATAAATTCTTCAACCTTAGCAATGTGCTTTTCTTCTGTTTTGATCATCTCAACAACTTCAGGCACAGGCTTTAAGGTATCGTTATATCCCCTTTTTACTTCTAAAAGATTCTTGGCAAACGCCATGGCTCCTTTTTCAAACTTTAAGACCCCTTGTAAGGCAACCTTAGGGCTAACCTTATCTGGGTGCTGCCAGTCATGAGCGAAAAAGTGCTCAGGTGTCAGCATTCTCATATGCTGGTATTCGGCCTCGTCAATAAAAACAACTTGATTGTCTTTTAAGCCAGATATTAAGCTTCGAAAGACTTTGTGGTTCATCCAGTCTTCTTCAGCAAATTCAAGAACCATTTTTTTCATTTCTGGGTCGTGGACAAAGCTGTGGGAAAGCTGATCAAAAAACTTGGCACCTTTGGACTCAAACATTGAGCCTAAAGCGAGCAAATCTTTTACGGAAATTCTTCGGGTATACTTTGGTGGTAACATCTTCGCCTCCAATAATTAGCGTTACTAATTGGGGATTTGTGTTAGATATATCATACCACAGAGAATAAGAAATGAAAGGATAAAATGAATAAAAGCCCCTAGAATGAGTACTTCAGACCGTTTTTCACTGTGGAATCAACCGCTTGGTTTGACCCCCAGGGTTGGTTATCTTTCTTCCATGCAAGGCTTAAGAAAAAGCTCAAGGTATCTGTTGCTTTATATTCCCACTTAAAATCGTTGCTCAGCCTATAATTTTCAGCGTCAATCAAGGCGGGCTGAAAGTAGACGGTATTGTTTAAGGAAAACTTGTCTTTGTCCTCAGCCAACTTAAAGCGCCAGTAAATATTTGCTCTAGTTAACAAAATATCTTCCCTCGTTGAACCATCATCGTATTTTTCCTGTTCTAAAAAGGCCCCAATCCCTAGGAATTGGGCATAACTAGCATTACTGCCTGCCACCAGAAAGCGTAAACCACCGCCTGCTAATTGGCGCAAAGTTTGAGAAAGAAAAGGGCTGCGCCCTGCTTGTAAAAAAGCTTCGTAGGCCAGCCAATTATGATAGCTAAAAATGAACCGCAAATGGGCAAAGGAGGTGTCGTCACTGGCAAGATTACTAGTTTCTGCGTAGTAGCGTTTTACAATGATGAAGGATCTATTTTCATCCCCGACAAAATCAATCTTAGATGAAAAGTCAGCATCTAATGATTCGGTGTTTCCTTCGGTTTGGGAAAAACTCAAAGAAAGAGCCCCACTAGTGCCTTTTTTTGGCCACAGAGCCTTTTGATTTTCGATATTGACAATCGCCGAAGCGGAACTAGCCCACAAAAGAGCTATTATAGATGCCAGTAGTATTTTTGTTTTCATAATAGGAGCCTAACTATTTTACAAAAAAGGGGCAAGGCTTTGGCGTATTTTCTTACCACTGTTCCCTTAAAAAAACTCCCTTTAAGGCCTTTAAAAAACATCTTCAAACAGCTCTTGCCAAGAAACCATTTCTTTTTTATGATTATAAATCCAGCACAAAAAAAACACCTACCAACTCCTAGGAAACTCATGCCTGTTTTACAACTTGGAATCCCAAAAGGGAGCCTACAAGAAAGCACCAAAGATATGTTTGCCAAAGCAGGCTTCAATCTTACCATCAGCTCTCGCTCATACTACCCTACCATCGATGATGACTCGATCGAATGCCTTTTGATTCGTGCCCAGGAAATGGCCCGCTACGTTGGTGAGGGAATTTTAGATGCAGGTTTAACAGGGCGTGACTGGATTGAAGAATCTGGGCAAGAAGTGGTTGAAGTTTGCGAACTTGTTTATGGCAAAGTTGGCCGCAAGCCGTTGCGCTGGGTTTTAGCTGTGCCAGAAGGTAGCGATATCAAGTCTGTTAAAGACTTAGAGGGCAAAAGAATCGCCACTGAAGCCGTAGGCATGACAGAGCGCTATTTAGCTAAAAACAACGTAAGTGCCAAGGTAGAATTTAGCTGGGGTGCAACTGAGGTCAAGCCTCCAAAGCTTGCTGATGCGATTGTAGAAATTACTGAAACAGGTTCCTCATTAAAGGCCAATCACTTGGCAATCATTGATATCATCTGCGAGACCACCACTCGTTTTATTGCTAATAAAGAAGCCTATAAAGACCCCTTTAAAAAAGCTAAGATCGACCAGATTGCTTTATTGTTGCAGTCGGTATTGTCTGCTGAAAAGCAGGTTGGCTTGATGATGAACGTGAGTAAAGAACACCTTGCCGCTGTTGCAGGCCAGTTGCCCGCTCTAAACAGCCCTACCATCTCAGCCTTGTTTGTTGATGGTAAGATCAGTGAGGAGTGGTTTGCCCTCAACACTGTGGTTGAAGAGGTTACTGTGCGAGAGATCATCCCAAACTTGATGAACGCTGGTGCTGTGGGAATTGTGGAATACTCACTTAATAAACTAGTCCAGAGAGAATTCTACAAGGGGTAATCCCTCAGTTGAGTCTGTGGCTGGCATCAAGCGAGTCCCTGACTAGCATAAAACTAGCTAATAGTCAGTTGGTTGTTCTGGCCCAGAGCAACCCCCTTACCCAGCAGCTCCTTTGCTAATAAACTAGTAAAGGGGCCCCGCTGCAAGGCATCCAAACTCCCCACCACAACAAATTTTTCTTGCGCTCTTGAAACAGCAACATTGAGCAAATTCACTCTAGAGTTTAAGAAGTTCGGCGTTCCACGAGCTATAACTGGGCTGAAAAAGACTATCTTTCGCTCTCCACCTTGGAAACGGTGCACCGTCCCAATTGCGATACTATTCTCACCTTCTTCGGCAAAATCCCCAGAATGAAAGGGCATGCCCATTTGTTTTAGGGATTCTCTTATTCTTGCTAATTGAGCACGGTAAGGCGTTAAAATCGCCATATCTTGTAGCTCCCACCCAGACTGTAAAAAGCCCTGCACGGCCATCATTAGTGCCTGCAGTTCTTCTTCATTGACCCAAGAGCCACCATAGCGCTGTTCATTGCCCACAACATCTTGGTAGAAAAGGGCTTCTTTTTCCACACATTTGCTTAAAACTTCTAGGTCATAGTTGCAAAGTTGCTGGCTGATAGAAATGATATCCTTGTGGCAGCGAAAGTGTTCTTTTAAAGTCAAGGGTTTGGGTGTGCCTCCGCTGGCTAAACTCATGCTGGAGCCGAGGGAATCTGTTGCTGTGCAAAACAATTCGATCTGCTCTTTATCTATACCTAATTTTCTTTCTTTACTCAGTTGCTCCACTTCGCTCAAGGCTAAACGAGCGATGGGTTCTAGCTGTAAATCGTCCCCCAATATAGCCGCTTGGTATGAGCGTAACAGTAGAGGAAAAACATAGGAGGGGTTGCACTGGCCAGCCTCATCTACAATCACAAAACCAAGGCTTTCTTCATCCATTTCAAATAGATTGCGGATAGAAAGTAAGGTGGTGCCCATAACAGGAAAGATAGAGCAAAAAAGCTCTAAATTTTTCCGTTTTTTTAAAGATTTAAAGCCCTTTTTGGCTTCGATCTCACCACAGAATTCCTCTAGAAAATCTTGGATTCTATTTTGGTTGGCCCCTGCCCAGTAATGGTGTAATTTTCGGGCTAAGAGATAAACTTCCGTTCGTTTCGTGGGGTCAGTGGTCGCTTCTTTCATAAGCTCACGTAACTGGGGCCGTAATTTTTTATACTCCATTCTAGAGGCTTCTGACTCTTGTGTTTCCAGCTCCTTTAAGTAGTTATTCAAAAAGGGTAGGGTTGAACGAAGCAAAACGGGCCTACTACCTGCCCTCAGGCAAATGGGCAAATGGCCTTCCAGCTCTAAACCTTCCAGAGCATTATCCACAGCTCGGTTGTTGGTACTGGCAATCACGGTAACATGGTCGAGGCTATAGGCTCGGTCTTCAGGGCCATTTAAAGTATCAATAAAATTGGTAAAAAGCTGGCCTGCAAGGTTCCGAATAAGGTGGGTTTTCCCTGTACCTGGTGGCCCTTGGATGGCCGTAAACCTTGTGCCCAAGGCATGGCCCATGGCCTCTTCTTGGCTTTTTGTCAGGGGGTGTTCGGTGGACTGGCAAATGATATCTTCAGCCACCACCTTTTCATTGCCTTGGCCCGTCAAATAGACCATCGCTGGGTGGTCAACCGTCACCTCTTCTAAGAGGTTATCAATTAGAATATCATCTAGGTCCGTTTGCAATTGTCTCGTGGGCTGCCCCCCTTCTAACTCGTAAAGCACGGCATAAGGGAAAACCTGAATACGGCCTTTTCCTGGACCCTGTTTGCCCTCTAAGAATTTTTGTAAGACCTCAAAAAGACCTGTAAAGGGGTCTTCATTCTCTAAGACAGAATCAAATAAATGCTCACAGGCTAGCTCAATTGCTTCCTTGGCAGTGAGTCCCTTTTTAGCAAAAGCCTTTCTGAAGCTATTGATTTTCTCTTCATCAATCCCCAAGGTTTCATTGTAGATAAGCTCATCTAGCCAAAAGGGAAGTTCCCCTTTTTTGGCAACAAAGGATTCTTGGGTGAAGGTCAATTGGTCTTCACCAATGCGAAGGTTGCCGTTGATATCTCTAAAACCACGGTCTCGAATTTTCGGTGCGGCCAAGGTTTCTAAGGGGAATCGAAAAATAGAGCCGAGGCGCATTTGGCGGTAACTTCCAGAGAAATAAAGGGTAGGAAAACCCACCACAAATTCCCGCTCACCCTCTTGTCGAAAGCGTTTTCTGCGGTCCTGTTCGGCGAAGTAATGGACTAAAAAGGGGATTTCTTCCTCCTTGATCGGCCAACTCATACGAGTGGATTCACGAAGAAAAAAATCCAGGTTCGCATTGAGTTCGGCCAAAGGCATTTTAAAGTACCGTCTGCCTTCTAATTTGGCTTGGGCAGGGGGCATGGCCAATAGGTTTTGCCCCAAAGCCTCTTCCCTTTGGCATTGCGCTTTCCAAAGCTTGATTAATTTTTTGGCGGCTGGAGCAGTTTTAAAGTAGGAGCTCATTAAATTTTAGCCCTTCACCCCTGACATGGTTTCATATTCTTTTTCCAGTTGCGAAATCAATCCTTCCCAAACAGAAATTTTATCGTCAGGAAAATCAATAAATTCCCAAATGACCTGTACTTTATTGGCTCTAAATTCTTTATCCCACCCTTTTATTTTCATTTGGACCAAGCGACACCAGATCTCTGGAAAATCGTATGATTTATAGGTTTCCGGGAACTTTAAAGTCAAATAGAGGCTATCAAAAAAAGCTTGCTCGTCTGGGTCTACTTCAAACTCACAGGATATGGATTGACGCGAAAAATTAACCGTGTCGGCATTGGCATCTCGCTCATTTAGATGAACAACCACCTCCATCCCTGCTATCACAAAACGGTCATGCCTTCTTTTTCTTCTGTTATCAAAAACCTTTTTGATCGTCGCTCTTAGGCTGACAGGTGTGATCGGCAAAAATAAAACTTCATTCAGCCCTGCCAATTTATACTCTTCTAAGGCATCGCTATTGTTGGAGCTGGTTGCCAGAATAAAAGGAGTACTGTGGTTCATTTTAGATTGGTTTTTAATCTTAAAAAGCTCCACCCCATCCAAACCTTTCAACTGATTCCCGCTAATGATCAGGTCTACCTTTTCATGAGTGATCATTTCTCTAGCCTTAACAGCGCTATCAACATCAATAATTGTGAAGTGACTGAACTCACTCTGAATAAATTTACGAAACATGCGCCTTAGCATAGCTGATTCGTGAATGATCAATAACGTTGTGTCTAACATAATAACCTTGAGCTTTGTATAGCCTACAATAACCTAATTTGATTGACCTCGTCCAGACATGTCTAGGGGTGCAGGTTATTTCTTAGGGTTTTTGACCGAGAGATTTTTTTTTAAACCTTGGCCTCATAGGCAATTCATGCTAAAAAACTAACAAAAAGTTTGGTTAATAAAATGTAAAACAAGGTAAATATGGCTGATCGTAAAATAATTTTAAAGGAATCTGACATCCCAACCCACTGGTATAATGTCGTTGCCGACATGCCCAATGCGCCAGCACCGCCACTGGGGCCAGATAGCAAACCCATTGGCCCTGAAGCCTTAGCGCCTATTTTTCCCATGGCTTTAATTGAGCAAGAAGTCTCCGCAGAAAGATGGATAAAAATCCCTGATGAGGTTAGGGAAGCCTATGCTCAATGGCGGCCTTCGCCCTTGGTTAGGGCCACCAAGTTAGAAGAATATTTAGGCACACCTGCCAAACTTTATTATAAATACGAAGGGCAATCTGCCGCTGGTTCTCACAAACCCAATACGGCCATCCCCCAAGCTTTTTACAACAAGCAAGCAGGGATAAAGCGCATATCAACGGAAACAGGGGCAGGCCAGTGGGGCTCAGCCATATCCCATGCCTGTGCCTACTTCGGTATGGAGGTACGGGTCTACATGGTTAAGGTCAGCTATGAACAAAAACCTTACCGCAGATCACTCATCCAAACTTGGGGCGGGGAGGTATTCGCCAGCCCGACAGATATGACAAACGCTGGTAGAGCAATACTCGCCAAGGACCCAAATAGCCCAGGCTCACTGGGCATTGCCATTTCGGAAGCTGTAGAAGAGGCGGCAACCCGCGCCGACACCAATTATTCTTTAGGCTCTGTATTAAATCACGTGCTACTGCACCAGACGATCATAGGCCAAGAGGCCCAAAAGCAGTTTGAAATTGCTGGAACTCACCCCGATGCAATCTATGCCCCCTGCGGCGGTGGGTCTAATTTTGGTGGGGCTGCCTTTCCTTTTTTAAGGGGCAACTTGGAAGGTAAAACAAAAACTCGCTTGGTTGCTGTTGAGCCTATCAGCTGCCCGACTTTAACTAAAGGAGCCTATGCCTATGATTTTGGTGATGTAGCTGGCCTAACACCTATGATGCTCATGCATACCTTGGGTCACGACTTTGTGCCCCCGGCCATTCATGCGGGTGGATTAAGGTATCACGGGGCTTCGCCCCTTGTGAGTCAGTTGCATCATGAAGGCTTAATTGAGGCTGTCGCCGTGGGCAACAAGGCTACTTTTGAAGCAGGCGTTGCCTTTGCTCGAACCGAAGGCATTGTTCCCGCACCTGAATCCAGTCACGCAATTGCCGCTTGGATTGAGGATGCCTTAGAATGCAAAAAGACAGGTGAGCCAAAGACGTTAATGGTGAACCTTTCAGGCCATGGCCACTTTGATATGAGTTCTTATGATAAGTATTTTTCAGGTCAAATTGAAGACTATGCTTATCCAGAAGAGGCTATAGCCGAATCTATCAAAAATCTACCTAAGGTAGATTAGTTTCTAATTCTTTCCCCTAGATTGTAGGGGAAAGAGTTTTATTCTTCTGCTTGGGCGAAAAATAAATAGCCCTCACTGGTTCCAGTAAACTCAAAATCACGGCCTCGAACCAAATCGCCTTCTACTAGTTCTTTGCCATTTAAATTTCCCTTACCTTGTATCAAGTAACACAAAAATTCACCTGTACCCAAAAAATTTGTGCCCTCAGAAAAAAGCCCAGCACTGATCAAAGTTTTGCTATCTAAGGTCGTCTCACTTTTAACCGAGCCATAAACAGGGGTCAACTCCCCAAGCTTAGGGGTGATGATTTGGTAGTCTGTAGCTTTGCCTTGTTCATCGGGTAAAACCCAGAGCTGTAACATGTGATTCCACTGGTCATCGGGATTGACTTCATTGTGGATTAAGCCTTTGGCCCCTGCTCTTTGGACCTGTACATCTTTACCCTCAAGTATAGACCCTTCACCAAGTGAACCCTCGTGCCGCAAGCGACCTTCCACCATAAATGAGATTATATCTATTTCACGATGGGGGTGCATTCTGGTGTCACCGTGGGGCTGAAACCTTGCATCGGCCAAATAAACAAAATTACCAATGCCCTTGGGCCAAGCTCCACCACGGGGTGGACCAAAAACGCTGGCATCGGTGATCAACCGATTTTCCCGCAAACCTGCAAACCCGCCCAAATGAGTTTGCTCTCTTTTTAAGAGTTCCATTACTCTTGGGTAATCTCAACAACTGCTTTGCTTTGCAAAACACCTGCATAAGATGCGAGGTAAGCCCAACCTAAAAAAGCATTGGCAGCAACAACAACAATAGCCATTCCAATTCCAGCGGGGTCAACTGAAAGGTGGTACAAAAAGATATTGATCGTAACTGGTGCTAAAATCACCAAAGCCAAAGGTACAAAAAAGCCACTCAAGAGCATGCCACCAACTGCAGTTTCAGTGAGGGCGAGCAAAGGGAAAAAATAGCCAGAGCCATAAAGCCCACCCATATAGGCACCAGCGGCCTCACTTGCAGGAGGTGGCAAAGGGATAAAGTGGAAAAAACCGTTGAGGCCAAAGATAAAAAAGATGGCACCTAAGAGGTAACGAATTACCATTGCTGATTTTGCTTTCATGATTTCCTTTTACTATTTGAGTTAAGCCCAACAGATGTTCTTCTTTCGGGTTGTTTTAATCATGTACCTAATATAAAGTAGGTTCATGCATAAAGAAAAGTAGGCACTAATTCATTAGATACTTACTTTTTAGTAACTTAGTATAAAAACAGGTACTTATGGATTTAAAACATGAACGCAATGGAAATGGTAAAAATTCATGCTTTGTAGAGCAAACAGTCCAGGTGATCGGTGGCCGCTGGAAATTACTAATTTTAAAAAATCTTTTTTCCAACACTCTAAGGTTCAGTGAGTTGCAAAGAGCAATCCCCGCTGTTTCCCAACGGATGCTCACCCAGCAACTTCGAGAATTAGAAGCCGATGGTATTATCAGCCGCAAGGTCTACCCCCAAGTCCCCCCAAAGGTGGAATACTCCCAAACCGAGCTTGGAGAAAGCCTAGGGCCGATTTTGGAAGCCATGAATGCCTGGGGAGAAGATTTTGTAGCGGGGAAAAAGGCCAACCCAGAGCAAGAATCGGCTTAATTTACTCAAGATTCCGAACAATACGAAAACCGATGGCGTAATATTGATAATTAGGCAACTGGAAGGTACGCACGGCAGAGCGAGCGGCCTTAGGAAAACTACGCCAGCAACCACCTCTAAGAACCCGTTTTGTTGGATTGAATTGTGGCTCACGGTCAAGGTGATAGTCACTGCGAGTAATTTCCTCACTGCACCACTCTAGTAAGTTACCAAGCATATCGTAAAAACCCCAAGGGTTTGGTTTTAATTGGGCCACGGGGTGTGATTTTCCCTCTCCATTGGGTTTTATCCAAGCGTATTTTTGCAGGTCCTTTTCTTCACAGAAAAAAGGGGTATCTGTCCCACTTCGGCAGGCATACTCCCATTCGGCTTCGCTGGGCAAACGGTAGGCTGTGGTTTTTTCCAGTTGATTAAGTTTTTTGCAAAAAACTTGGGCATGGTTCCAACTCACTGAATCAACGGGTAGCTCAGGCCCATAAAAATGGCTAGGATCGGCTGCATTTGGCAAAAGCGCCCTCCACTGCTCTTGGGTGACCAAGCATTGACTCAGATAAAATGGTTTGGTTATTTTAATTTGACAAGGCGGGTGTTCTTTATCCGTCGCCCCCCACCCTCCAATTTCGGTGCCCATTTGGAATTTGCCTTGGTCCACATGTAGGAAAGTCATCCCTAATTTATTCTGGAAAGGCTTAGGGACAATAGGAATAGGGTCAATTTTTGCCAATCTTTGGCAGAGACTTGTTTCAACTACATCTAGAGTTAAATGATTTTTTTTCAACCGCCCTAGCTTTGGGTTATTGCTATTTAACCTTCGCTGCCACTTGTCCATAACTAAGTCCCCCTCGCCAGTTCGCAAGCACATAGCAAGTAGGGCCAACAAAAAAAGGCGCATAGCCTCAAGGCCTGAGAAACTTTGGCAAAATTTTTCATCTAAGAGGTCGCCCTCTAAAGTCAACTCTTCTGGATGGATGTTGGCTGCGCTGATGAGTTTACTTAGTAGCGGGCGCAATAGGGGGTGCGTAAAAGTGGCAATTTCCTGCTTTCTTTTTAGTGAGAGTGAACCCTCGCCCCACTCGCTCAGAACCCTTAAAATTTTTAGCACATCTAATTTAGTAACAGGGGCATCTTGCTCCATTCTTCCTCCTTAACAGAAGATTATTCTAGAATTATATTCTAGAATTATCTTCTAGAATTATCTTCTGGAAATTGTCAAACACAAGTGGTAAACAGGAGTAGAGGTTAAAAAATGTCGATACAAAAAAATAAAACTCAAATCAAAAAGCAGAAAATCTTTGAAGTAGCGTTAAAACTATTTTTTGAGCAAGGTTACTCAGGGACAACCATCGAAGATATTCGGAAAAAATCAGGCGTCAGCGTTGGTAGTTTGTACCACCACTTTTCCAACAAAGAGATTCTGGCTGACCAGCTTTATTTATCTGTGGTAGAAGCATTTTGCACCAAGGGGATAAAGTCTATTACAGACTCAAAAAGCCCAAAAGACTTGATAGAAAACTGGATTACTTTCCACTTTAATTGGTTCCAAAAGGGCAAAAAAGCCGCTCATTTTATGATGAGCCACCAAATAAAAACCTTGGGAATTCTGCAGCAAAATACTCTCATAAAAATCCAAGAGAAGTTTTTTTTCCAATTTTCCCAAAACCTAGAAGAAGCCAATAGCCAGGAAAGTTTGAATGTAACCGACCCTAGTCTTTTCTTTTTTATCCTCATTGGCCCAACCGAATCCTTTAGTCGTATTTGGCTGCTCCAGGAAATACCTCAAGCTTTAGACCAGACACAAA
>JASJGK010000220.1:0-15751 GCA_033791585.1 SAR324 cluster bacterium
GAACTTAACTATTAATAATGTGGTTGTTTGTTGTAAGGTTCTTGAGCATTTAAAGTAAGTTTCTGGGAAAATAGCTGAGCTAAAACTTGATGCAGAAACAACAGAGGAAGCAGAAATTCAAATCCAAACGGCGTTACTTCAAAGTAAATCTAAAAGCCCACAAATTGAAACTGTAAAAACCTCGATCTTTTCATTAAAGTCCATTGTTGAAAACGCAAGCGGCGGAGTAATTGCTCAAGGATTTTTAAAATCTATTGAAACTTTAATTCCACTTTTATCAAACCTACCAGCCTAATCTTCCAAAATATAATCCAAAGCCATCTGCACAAGGGCTGGGTCTTCCAAAATTTTAGAATGTCCCAAATTTTTGGTTTGGTGGTATTTTACATGTTCCAAGTTCGCGCTTACAGCGGCGGAGGCCTTGGCGGGGGCGTATTTATCGCCTTCATCGTGCATGATCAATACAGGGGTGGTGATCTTACCTAATATCACCTCAGGGCTGACATCATCTATGGATTTGCCATGTTTTGTTTCTAAATCATTGAGCAATTGTTTCACAATCCCAGCATGCAACCCAAAACCACGGGCTACATTTTCAATCGGTTGGCGTAGGTTCATCCCTGGGGCAAAGAGCACTGTTTTAAGGCCAAATTTCTGGGCCAATTGCAGGCTGGGGACTGTGCCCATAGAATGGCCGACCACAGCCTTAAGCCCACCTAATTCTTGGGCCACAAACTCGGTAGCCTCAATAAATTCAAATAAATTGGTCACGCCCTTTTGGTCGCCATGTGCTGGTTGATCAAAGGTTACAGGCTGCAAACCTACTAATATTAAGGCCTCAATCAAAGCATAAAATTGTGCACCGCGCCCAGACCAACCGTGAACCATCAACACTTTTTCACCTTGGCCCCAGCTCCACAATTTTATTGGTCTACCCTGATAATCGAGAGTGACTAAATTGGCTTTTTCCAAAATATTCTGGTGCTTCGGTTTACTGTAAAATCTTTGGGGTGTGAAAAACTTTTTATGCACAGCCCGACCCGTCCACTTTGGGTTCAGCGCAAAGGCCCCCCTTGAAAGCAGGTTGGTTGCCCCAACTTGAACCCGTCTAAAAGTCCTGTTGTTATTTGTTGTTGGATTTGTTCGAAAAACCATAATGTCCCAATGTAAAATTGCCTCTTAGATATTAACTAACTTCGTTTCTTTCTATTAACGACTCTACACCTTTAAGCCATTTTTTCTCAGGGTCTAGCGGTAATTTCCTCATGGCTTGGTAGCCTAAAAGTAAGGAAATAAACTCAAAAGCAAACTGCTCTGGGTTTGTATCTGGTTTAAATTCACCCTCATCCAAGGTAATTTGGGCCATGGTTACAATGGACTGGTGATATTGGTTGGTAAGCCTAAAAAGGCAGTCCCAAACGGGGCCAACTTTTTCATCAAATTCTGTGAGGGACGAAAGTATGGGGCAATCACCGGCCACTGTTTTACTACCGATCCAATTGGGCCACAGGTCAACCAACGCCCGAATACGGGCCACCCCACGAGGGGCTTTGGTTGCGGGGCGGAAGACCACCTCGGTAAAGCGTTGGGCAGAGTATTCTAACACTGCGATTTGCAGGTTTTCTTTGGAATTAAAGTGAGCAAAAAGCCCACTTTTACTCATTTTGGTATCCTTTGCCAGCTTACCAATGCTCAAGGCATCAAGCCCATAAAGGCTCACAAATTGTAGGGCCTGCTGTAATATTTTTTCTTTTGTTTCATGCATGACCCTATTAAAGCACGATCGTTCGTTTTCTGTAAAGATTTTTCACCCCCCTCCCTTCATTCATTATGCCCCTGCCGACCTCGTGACTAAAGCCCTAAAACCCGCAACCGACCAGCGCAATCCAAATTAAACCAATAGTCTCCTCCACCTAACAAACATCCTTTTTAAATAGCCCCTAAAGGCCACTGGTGGCTTGCTTTTACAGCTCAAAAATGACATCTTAACAGCTTACAGAAACACATAAAAAGACAGAATATGAAGATCGTTAAAGGCATGCGCGACCTCCTCGGTGAGGAAATGCAAAAATTTAGTTATTTAGAACAAAAGGCCCGAGAGGTTTTTGCACTTTATGGCTTTTCTGAAATCCGCACCCCTCTACTTGAGCAAACTGAACTTTTCGCCAAAGGCGTTGGTGAAGAGACGGATATTGTGGGCAAGGAAATGTATCTTTTAGAAGACCGAAATGGCCTGTCTTTGGCGCTGCGCCCAGAAGGCACCGCATCTGTTGTTAGAGCTGTGACCACTAACCAGTTAATGAAACAAAACAAGCAGTTACGTTACTATTATATGGGTCCCATGTTTCGCTACGAGCGGCCACAAAAGGGTAGATATCGACAATTCCACCAGATTGGTGTGGAGCTTTTTGGCGTTGAAGGGCCAGAAGCAGATTTAGAAATGTTTTTAATGCTCCGCCAATATTTTGCAGCGATCAATTTGCAAGGGGTAGCCTTCCAGATCAACTCTATCGGCTGTCAGGATGAAAGCTGCCGCCCTAGCTTTAAAACTAAATTAGTTGCGTTTTTTAAATCTCGTGAAGCTGACCTTTGTGAAGACTGCCAGCGCAGGCTAGAAACGAATCCTTTAAGAATTTTAGATTGCAAGGTTGAGTCTTGTAAAGTCATTGCCGACGGTGCCCCCCAGAGTGCTCAGAATTTATGTGGTACCTGTTCCGACCATTTTACGTTGCTTAAAGAACTTTTGGCCCAAGAGGGCATTGAATATGAACTCAACCCAAAATTGGTTCGTGGCTTAGACTATTACGCTAAAACAGTTTTTGAAGTTTATTCCTCCAACCTAGGTGCCCAAAGCGCCGCTGGTGGGGGTGGTCGCTTTGATGGTCTTTTTGAACTCTATGGTGAAAAACCTGTACCTGCTGTGGGCTTTGCTTTAGGGCTAGATAGAATTGCTTTACTTTCAGAACTTATCCCCAAAGAAACCTCAGGTGCTTTTGTGGTTGGATTTGATAATAAAGCCGTTTTAAATTTAACCTCTAAAATCCGTCAGTCTGGTGTGCTTTGCCACTACGACCCTGATTTTTCATCCATGAAAAGCCAATTCAAACAGGCTGGGAAGCTGGATGTAAAATGGGTTTTGGTTCTTGGCGAGGATGAAATTAAAGAGGGCAAGGTTGGCGTAAAAAATATGGCCGACTCTACCCAGGAAACATTACCCTTGGCCGAGGCCATTGCAAAAATAATTCAGGTTTAACAAAAACGACGGCTACAAAAAGCTGGCGGACTTTAAGAAATCCTAAGAAATTGACGAAAAGCAGACTTTTCTGTTAAAGAAATAGGAACTTTCACCGATATAAAAAGATTATGGAAATAGGACTCATTACATCTAGTTATAAAAATTGCGCTGTTGATTTGCGTGAACGGTTAGCTGTGCCTGAGTCTGAGATTGCACCTTTGATCAACTACATCAAGACCCAAGCACCTGTACAGGGTGTGATGATTCTTTCTACCTGCAACCGAGTTGAGGTTTACTTTGAAGTTGAAGTAGCAAATAAGCACATTGAAGCCGTAGAAAAAGCCTTTTTAGAATATCTAAAAGTGGAAGATGCTATGGGTAAATTCTTTGATCGCCTCGTTGGTGAAGCTGCTATCATGCATATCTTTAGAGTTACATCCAGTTTAGAGTCCATGGTATTGGGTGAGCCTCAAATCACAGGTCAGATGAAAAACTTTTTCCACTTGAGTGTGGAAGCTGGTGGCCCAGGATTTTTAATCAACCAAGTTTTAAACAAGGCCTTCACCACTGCCAAGCGTGTGAGAAACGAGACAGACATCGCTCGATTTGCAGTTTCTATTTCCTTCGCTGCCACTGAATTAGCCAAAAAAATCTTTGACGATCTAAACGAAAAAACCATTTTAATTATTGGCGCTGGTGAGATGAGTGAGCTTGCTGCAAGCCACCTAATGAAAGCAGGCTGCAGCCACTTGATGGTAACTAACCGCACCTTTTCTAGGGCTGTTAGTTTAGCTGAAAAATTTAATGGTTCGGCCGTTCGATTTGAGTCCTTACAAAAGAGTTTAGAATCAGCAGACATTATTATTTCTTCCACAGGTGCCAAGGGTTTTATCCTAGAAAAACCAATGATCTCTGCGGCCATGAAAAAGAGACGACATAAATCAATGTTCTTTATTGATATCGCTGTGCCTCGTGACATCTCACCTGATATCAACGACATTAGCGATGCTTACGTTTACGATATTGACGATTTACAATCGGTTGTTGATGCCAACTTGGGCGAGCGAAGAAAAGAAGCCACCAAGGCGCAGGTTTTAATTGAAGAAGAATTAACAAAAATTGGCCAATGGCTGGCAACCTTAGAGGTTGTGCCTACCTTGACCCATTTTAGAGAAAGCATATTAGACCTCGCGCAAGTCGAGTTAGAAAAGGGCATAACCCAGATGGGAACCTTAAGCCAAAAACAAGAGCGTGCTCTTCGCTCAATGATGAATTCCTTTGCCTATAAAGTTTTACACCAGCCAACCGTAATGTTAAAGCAAAAGGCTAAAGAAGGTGGGGAAGGTTTAAATTATGTCCAAGCTCTAATCGAACTTTTTGATCTTAGCCCTGAGCAAGAGGTAAAAGAAAATAAAGTCATACCTATTCGCAAGATCAAGTAAGCCTCACCTTTTGCCCCTCATCCTTTACCCAATACTAAAACCAAGACCATGAAAAACCCTATTATTATTGCAACTCGTTCCAGTAAACTCGCCCTTTGGCAGGCAGAATGGATTAAGGCTCGCTTGGAATCTACGCACAAGGGTTTAGAGGTTAAACTGGAATTATTTAAGACCCAAGGTGATATTATCTTAGATACACCTCTAGCAAAAATTGGTGGTAAGGGTTTATTTGTTAAAGAACTAGAGCAGGCTTTGCTTGAGAATAAAGCCGATATTGCCGTGCACTCTATGAAAGATGTACCTGTTGAACTGCCTGAGGGATTAGAAATTTCTATTATTACCGAACGAGAAACCCCCTTTGATGCCTTTGTTTCAAATAATTACAAGACCTTAAATGATTTGCCCCAAGGGGCTAAAGTCGGCACTAGTTCTTTGCGGAGAATCGCCCAATTGGCAAAAGCCCGACCTGATTTGGAATTTGAATCTTTGCGAGGCAATGTCAACACCCGCCTTAGAAAACTAGATGAAGGCCAATATGATGCTATAATTTTGGCTGCCGCAGGCCTTGTGCGCTTGGGCTTTGAAGATCGAATCGCAGATAAAATCCCCGCTGAAATTTGCTTACCTGCTGTCGGCCAAGGTGTGGTTTCCATTGAAACCCGTGTAGGCGATACCGAAGTATTAGAGGCGCTCTCAGGTTTAGATCACAGTGAAACGCGCTACACCCTCAACACAGAGCGAGCCTTTTTGACTCGTCTTAATGGTGGCTGTCAGGTGCCTTTAGGCGGCTATGCAATCTTAGAAGGGGATGAAATTTGGCTTCGTGGCCTTGTCGCCAGCCCCGACGGGAAACGGTTTTTGACAGATGAAGGCCGCTGCCCCAAAGAGGAAGGCCCAAAGTTTGCTGTTGAAATGGCTGAGCGAATGCTAAAAAATGGCGCCCGTGAAATTTTGGCTGAAGTAGGAATCACTACTAAATAAAACCTTGAGATAAGCACCACAGAACATGAAACCCCTTGCAGACACAAAAATACTGATTCTAAGGGGCGAAGGTGGCTCACTGCAATGTAAATTAGAAGAACAGGGGGCAACCGTTACCCACATCCCTGTTTTCACACTAAACGACCCCCCTAGCTGGGAAGCCTTTGATCAAGCTTCAGCAAATTCTCAAAAATTCGATTACCTTGTTTTTACTTCCGCTGAAGGAGTAAAAAAATCTTTCTCTCGTCTTGAAACCCTTGGTTTAGAAATTTCCAAAAATGTAAAAATCGCCTCCGTCGGTAATGAAACGGCTAGGCTCCTCTCAAAAAAAGGTTATCCATGCGATATTATCCCCAAGACCTACCAAGCAGAAGGCCTGATGGAAGCCTTTGAAGAGGTTGATTTAAAAGATAAAAATATCTGGTTCCCTAGGGCGCTAGTCGCTAGAGACGACTTGATTCATTTTTTTAAAAAAAAAGGTGCTGCCGTTTCGCTCTGCCCTGTTTACGAGAATATAATTTCAGATAAAATGAAGTCTACTTTACAACAAAAAGTTTCCCAAAACAAATTTGATTGGATATGCTTTACCAGCAGCTCCAGCGTGATTAACTTTTTTGCGCTTTTAGAAACTGCCACTTATAATTTACCAAAGCTGGCTTCAATTGGCTTGGTAACTAGCTACGAATTAAATAAGCACCATCACCCCCCTGCGGTTACAGCGACAACCCAAAATATTCAGGGGCTGGTTGACGCAATAATAGACTATACTAATGTTAGCAACTGACCCAATGCTCACTCAACTACCAAAAGTTGAGCTACATGTACACTTAGAAGGCTTTGTAGATACAGATTTCCTTTTCGAAATGCTCATGCGGAATAATTCCACAAAGAGCCTGGACAAAAGTGAACTGGTTTCCCTCTTCGAATTTAAAAACTTCCCAGGCTTTATCAACGCCTTCAAAACAGTGGTTGACTGTTTTAAGGGGCCAGAAGATTTTTACTTACTCACCAAAAAAGCCTTAGAAGCCCAAGCAAAAGACGGTGTAGTCTACACAGAAACTTATTTTACCCCAATATTCTACACCAAGAAAGGCATTGATTATAAAGAAATCATGATCGCCATCAATGAGGCGGCAAAAGAAGCGGAAAAAAAGGATGGCATTCAAATGCGGCTTATCTTTGATGCTGTGCGAAACTTTGGCCCTGAATCAGTGCAGGAAGTTTTTGAACTAGCATCAAAAGACACAACAGGGCGAGTGGTTGCCGTTGGCCTTGGTGGGGACGAGGCAAATTTTCCAGCCCAGGCCTTTATTGACCAATTCGCATGGGCGCAAGCCCAAGGTTTTTGCGGCGTATGCCACGCTGGAGAAACGGCAGGGGAGCAATCTATGCTAGATGCCGTGGAACTACTCAATGCCCGAAGATTAGGCCACGCCTTAAAAATAAAAAAGGGGAGCCGCATTGAAGAGGTGATCCAAACCCAAAATATATCCCTAGAACTTTGCCCCACCAGCAACCTTAAAACAGGGCAGATTGAAAGTCTGAAAGATCACCCCTTTGCGGCCTACATGGAAGAAGGTTATCAAATTTCTATAAATTCTGATGACCCTGGGTTTTTTGGCAGCAGCATCCTCGGAGAGTTCCAAAAAATGGGTGCATTGCATAACTTCCAAGCTGCGGACTATTGCCAACTTTCCAAACGCGCTGTGGATTCTAGTTTTCTAAATCGAATTGAAAAAGATAAAATTACCACCAAGATCTTAGATCATTTTGATAAGTGGAAAGGGTAAAAAACCTTTTCTCCCTTCCAGTTTTTCAGCTCGTACCCTGAATCACCAACAGACAATAAATTATTGGGGCCTAAAGTCACCTTGCCCCCCACAGGGTCTACCACAAACTGGGGTAGGGCCATCCCGCCTGCCGTTTTTCTTAAATGCTCTAAAATTTCCACCCCTGACTCAAGAGTGGTACGAAAGTGAGACGCGCCCAAAATAGGGTCACAGTGGTAGAGCGCATAGGGTCTGACCCCTAAAGACAAAAGCTTTTGGTTGAGTTCGGCCATAAGGCTAGGGTCATCATTTATCCCCTTTAAAAGCACAGTCTGGGCCGAGAGAACTACCCCAGCGGCCCTTAAATTCTGCAACGATTTTGCCACCTCAGGCGTTAATTCCGCTGGGTGAATCACATGCAAATTCATGTAAACAGGCTTTGGCCCCGCAAAAATCTGGGCGAACTGAGGGGTTATTTTTTGTGGTAAAACCAAAGGCAACTTGGTGGAGAAACGCAGGATTTGCAGGTGAGGAATAGCAAAAAGTTGACTGAGTTTATCTTTTAAATCAGGGCCAGAAAGCAGTAATGGGTCGCCCCCGCTCAAAATCACTTCGTTGATCCCTTGGTCTTTATGTAAGTAATCTAAGGCCAAATTAAAATCTAAGCTAGGGTAAAGATCTAATTCCTCTGATTTTTTCCCCACCTTGCGGCCCCGAGTGCAATAGCGGCAATAGACAGCACACTTTTCGGTTAAATATAGCAAAACCCGATTGGGGTAGCGGTGGACCAAGCCTGCAAAAGGACTCTGGGCCTCTTCATTTAGGGGGTCGGCCTCTTCGCCCTCTGCGCTTTCCAATTCCAATAAACTTGGTAGTAACGACTTTTGCAGGTCTGGCTCAGATTGTAATACTTGGGCATAGTAAGGAGTGATTTGGATGGGCAATCTTTGGAGTAAAGATTCTTTTGCATTTTCAGGTACCTCAAAATCAGGGAAGGCTTCTGCCAAGCCCGCAAAATCAGTAATGGCCTCCCGAAGCTGCCACTGCCAACTTTGCCAATCTTCAGACCCTTGTAATACTTTTTGGTTCATGACGGACCTGAATGCATCATGCCTGAAACCGAATACGAGGGTCGATGCTGGCCAAACAAATATCACTTAAAATATTACCAATCAAAAAAATGAAACTCGTCAAAAAGAGACTGCCCAAAACCACAGGGTAGTCTCGTTCTGTCACGGCCATAAAACCTAACAAACCCAAGCCATCAATATTAAAAACCTTTTCTATTAAGTAGCTTCCAGTAAAAACCAAACTCAAATTGTTACCAAAACTGGCGGCCAAGGGAATGAGACTATTTCTTAAAGCATGAACATAGATCACTCTTTTTTTAGGCAACCCCTTAGCGTAGGCTGTGCGGATGTAGTCACTACTTAAATTTTCTAAGAGAGAGTTTTTCATCAAAACCGACATGGAAGCAAAGGAGCCAATCATATAGCAAGTCAGGGGCAACACGGAATGATATAAAATATCTCCTGCTTTTTCCAATGGATTTAAGGACTCAAAATTATCTGAAGTGAACCCCTGCATGGGGAACCACTCTAACCTACCACCTAGATAAACAACCAAAATTAGCCCTAAAACAAAAGCAGGTACGGCGTAACCTGTGAAAATAACCACAGAAGTGCCTGAATCCACCCAAGTTTTATCCTTGATAGCCTTTAAAACACCTAAGGGAATGGCGATCAGATAGGTAAAGATAGTAGTCATGAGACCATAATAAATAGAGATAGGCAGTCGCTCAGCAATCAAATCAATTACCGGTTCATTGTATCTGTAACTCTCCCCTAGATCCAAAACTAAAATATCGCCGAGCCAATTAAAATAGGCAACGATCACAGGCTTATCAAAACCATAGAGTTCATTTAAATAGGCTAGGTCTTCGGCACTCAAGCCCTCTCTAGCTCCACCCTTGTCATTGCGGCCACTAGATTCGGCCCCTGAGAACTGGGCGACCATCATAGCCTGTTCCACAGGCCCACCAGGCACAACCCTGGTGATCATAAAAGTCAACAAGGTGATCCCGATGATGGTAGGGAAAATGAGCAAAAAACGACGGATTAAATAGGCTTTCATAGGGACATCTTAGAAAACAATTTGCCACAAGACAACTGCCCTTTTGCCAAAGTAGAATATTCTGATTATAAAACAAGTATGGAACGAATTTTAATTGCAATCAATGTACGCTGGTGGAATGCCGAAGCCCACTATGGTCTCAATCTGGCTAGTGGTCTACAGGATTTAGGTCATGAAGTTACGGTACTGGTAAACCCTGATTCCCCTGCGGAAAAAAGGGCCGAAGAAAGAGGTTTAGATTGGATTAGCTATATTATGCTCGATTCTAACTCGTTATTTGTACAAGCGAGGAACTACCGAGAACTCTTAGAGCTTATTTTAGATCGCAGAATAACCATGATCCAAAGCTTTAAGGCCAGTGGTGGCATCCTCTTTAGTCTATTAAAAAAATCTTACCCCAACCTAAAACATGTTAAAACTCGGGGGCAAGCTCGACCACCAAAAATAAACTGGGGAAATAAATTGTTGTACGGCCCTTGGGGGGCAGATGGTTTGGTTTCTGTAGGTAGGTCAGTTGATCGCTGGTTGGATGAATTGGGCCAAGGTAGCTCGAGTTTTGAATATCAAAATCGGGCCATGATTCCTTATGGGGCTGAAGAGGTAAAAATTGGCGAAGATACAGGCCCCAACCCCTTAAATTTACCTGTGGGAGCAAGGGTGATTACCCTCTTAGGCCGCACCCAAGAAGTAAAAGGCCACTCCGTGCTTTTAGAGGCCTTTGCTCAGCTAGAAGATACCAATAGTCACCTCTTATTTTTGGTTAAGAAGCTAGACGAATTCCCGCAAGTACTAGAAAATTTAACGAGTAGAATCAAAGAGTTAAATCTAGAATCCCGGGTACATATCAAAGGCCCGCAAAAAGATTTAGCCCCTTGGCTGTCTCTGACAGACATTGCCGCAATTCCCTCTTTGGATAGTGAAGTAAACTGTAGAACCACCGTGGAATTTATGTCTGCCTCTGTCCCCTTAGTTGTTTTCCCTACAGGAACGCTACCAGATATTATCTTACACAAAGAGACAGGTTTTATCTGCGAAGATAAAACCCTTGAGGCATTAAAAAAAGGCCTTAGCTGGATGCTCAATGAGGCGGATTTAACCCAGCTTGGGGCAAGGGCTAGGCAAGATTATAACCAAAACTACACCCAAGAGATCTTAGCCAAGCGTTACTTAGACTTTTACCAGTTGGTTCGCAGTTAGTGATTGGTTAGCTATTTGCATTGTTAGTTTAGTATTTAAGTCGCCCATTATATTATAAAAAAACGCTTTTAAGATTTCGATTGGAGAGAAAAGGCATGATGATCAAAAAAACCGCTTTGGCTTTGTTTATGAGCTTTACATTGATTTTAGGGGCAGTACCAAGTCAAGCTATGGCCCAAGATGAAGGTGACCCGGCTATGAGATCCGTAGCTTTTTTTAGTTTGGGCGGTGGTGCTGCTGGTGCTTTTTTCGGAATTGCTCTTTGGCTGTTAGACCCTTTAAACCCAAGCGCTGACCTAACAAATAACGCATTGCAAGGCTTTGCTGTTGGCGCTATTGGCGGGTCAATTATGGGTGTGTTACAGTTGCAAAGGCAAATGGTTTTGCCCTATAGAAATGATTATGTTCCATCTGAGCCAAATGAATTTGAAGGGGGCGCAAGCAATTACAAAATTGATCCTATGAGAGAGATCATGACTGCGCAATTCCCACAAGAACGGAATTCTAACCCTAGCATACCTTTGGCAAAATACCAGTTTAGATTTTAGAGGCTCAGTTTTAAAAGATAATTTTTAGTAGGCAGGCCCTTAAAAAGAAATTTTCAAAAGTAGGTTTAAAAACCCACTTTTGAAAAAATTCTAGGGTAGCGACTTAGTAATCAGGAAAGAGTACACTGATAGAATTACCATTATGAATATTATTAATGGCTTGGGCAAAAATCGGCGCAACAGTTAAGACTAAAATCTTGTCTGTGTGATTTAACTTATCCCCTAGTGGGATAGTGTTGGTAACAACCAACTGGTCCAACTGAGATTTATTGATCTTATCAATAGCTGTTCCAGAAAGCACAGGGTGCGTAATGGCAGCACAGATAGAAAGGGCACCCTTTTCTTTTAAAAAGTTAGCTGCCGCGCATAAAGTCCCACCGCTTGCAACTTCATCATCAATAATCAAACAGTCCTTACCTTCCACATCACCAATCACGTGAGTGGGGATAACCTCTTCTTTGTTTCCAACACGGCGCTTATCAATGATCGCCATAGGCAAATTTAACCTGTTGGCATATTTTCCCATTTGTTTGGCTTCACCAACATCAGCGGCTACCAAAACAGAATTACTCAAATCAGTTTTTTGGAAATGCTTCACAAAAACTTCTGTCGCCAACAATTGATCTACAGGTACATCAAAAAACCCTTGGATCTGTGGGCTGTGTAATTCCATAGTTAAAAAACGATCTGCACCAGCAGTTTGGTAAAGCCTTGCTGCCATTTTGGCGGCAATGGAAATTCGAGGCTGATCTTTTTTATCACTTCTTACATAGGGGAAGTAAGGCAGTACCGCTGTAGTTCGGCCGATAGAAGAAGACTTTAAGCTATCAAGTAGCAAAAAGGTTTCCATCATAATATCACTTACAGGGGGGCAAGAGGTCTGGATCACAAAAACATCGGCTTCCCGCACGTTTTCTTTGATCTTTACCATTTGGTTTTCGTTGGAAAAGGTAAGTAGTTCAACATCAGTTAGCTGCACAGCCAAATGGTCACAGATTTCCTGTGCGAATTCCCTGTGTGATCTACCTGCAATAATCTTTAAAGGCCCTCTCATGCCTCCTCCTGTTTTTTGTTCATGTTTCAAAAGAAAGCACCCGAATAGCGCCTTCTGGTGCTATGGATATTCGGATGTCATCTCCCATTTCTGTTGCGATTTCATCAGTGCTTGAGTCGAAACTCAAAATATAACCATCCCTTTCAGGGGTGACGATCACCTCTTGTCCATCCTGTAAGATGCCAGAAGTAAAGTGTAAGGGCCTTTTTAAATTAGGGATTAACACCCTAAAACCAAAGGCCTCTAATTCATTGCTAAAGGGGCTTCCCCCTGCATTGTAATGCCAGGCGTGGCTTCCCATACCAGTACAGAGTAAAAGGCCAGAGCAATTAAACTGCTCTGTTTGGCCAGATTGCTCAATAATTAGGTCACAGGTACGGTAGCTTATCCTTTGGCCAAAATAAATATCATTAATAGCGAGTCTTTCGACTAACTTCCCGTTGATCTTTACCTGCAAGCGGCTCCATTTAACAATTTGATAGCGCCCTCGACTTAAATCTTTTAATCTTTTTTTCAGCGTATCCCTGTTCACACAGGTCAAAGCGCCGTAACTACCAACACCAGAAGTTGGTTTATAGTCATTATTCATCCCCAGCATGCAGCAGGAACCAAAATGTTGGGCGGCATTTAAAAAGGTGCCATCCCCGCCAGCGGTGATAACCAAATCCCTCGGACCAGGCGCAATGGTTTTAATTTCTAATTGAGGAACAAATTGTATATCAAGGCCCAAACTTGTAGATTGCTCTTTTAGTTCTTGGACAAAAGCTTGCTGATTTAAATGACTTTCCGTTAATTCTTTACGTTTGGCCTGATCAAGTTTTAAAATACGCTCGCTGCCACCACCTAAAACCTCGTGGTAGTCCAACTCGCTTAACTTGATGATACAGAAGATGTTATCGAAGCCCACTTATTCCCTGCAGTTTAAATTTTGGGGGGTAAGTAAACTTAAACATTTGCCTCCCTAATGGCAAGGAGGCAATGAGTGATTCTACAAGAAATCTTTTAGCTTATCTATAAAGGACTTACGGATAGGATTTACCTCTTCTCCACTGATGGAGGCAAATTCTTCTAAAAGTTGCTTTTGTTTCTTGTTCAAATTGGTTGGAACTTCAACTTGGATGCGAACATACAAGTCTCCCTTTCCTGAACCTCGAAGCTTAGGGATACCCTTAGCTTTAAGGCGAAAAATACGGTCGTTCTGGGTTCCAGGCTGGATGGTGAGCTTCGCTCGGCCTTCCAAGGTTGGAACTTCAATATCAGAACCTAAAGAAGCTTGGGTAAAGCTCACAGGCACCTGACAATAAACATCGTATCCGTCTCGTTCAAAAATAGGATGATCCAAGACATTAATCAAAAGATATAGATCCCCAGCAGGGCCGCCACCAAGGCCAGCCTCACCTTCGCCAGTCAACTTAACTCGATGGCCTGAGTCAATTCCAGCAGGAATTTTTACCTTCATTTTCTTTTCTACATTGGTACGACCACGACCCCTACAACTAGGGCAGGGATTGCGAACGATTTTACCAAGGCCACGACACTGTGAGCAAGTCGTAGCAACAGAAAAGAAACCCTGTTGAATTCGCTGCTGGCCAGAACCTTGGCAAACGGGGCAAATTTCAATGTCACGACTCGAGCGGGCACCTGTTCCACTACACTGGCCACATTCTTCCAATCTTGGAATCTTGATTTCAGTAGAGTAGCCAAAGGCCGCTTGATCAAAGGTTAGATCCATTTTGTAACTCAGGTCGCTTCCACGTTCACCGCGGGCGCCACCTCTTCCTTGGCCTTGACCGCCAAAGAAATCACTAAAAACGTCACCAAAAATATCGCCGAAGCCACCGCCTTCAAAGGGGTTGCCTCCGCCGCCGCCTGCACCGCTTGCGGCATGACCAAACTGGTCGTAGCGAGCCTTCTTTTCAGGGCTACTTAGAACCTCATAGGCTTCACTAGCCTCTTTAAAAGACTCTTCTGATTTTTTATCCCCCGGGTTTTTATCGGGGTGATATTTCATAGCCAGCTTTCGATAAGCTTTTTTTACTTCGTCAGCACTGGAGCCTTTTTTAACGCCAAGTACTTCGTAATAGTCTCGTTTAGACAAAAGTACTCCTAGTTAGTCTTTTATTTCTTCAAAGTCAGCGTCAACTACGTCGTCGCCCTTGTCTTTTTTCTTACTTTCTTCTTTGCCATCAGCTTGCCCAGCACCGTCACCAGCTTCAGGTCCGCCATCAGGCCCACCTTCAGCGCCACCAGTTGGGTCTTGCTTATAAAGTTCTTCTGAAGCCTTGTGGAAGGCTGCAGTTAACTTATCAATAGCGGCTTTAAGAATTTCTTTATCTGTAGAGTCAAGAACCTCTTTTAACTCTTTGATCGCTTCTTCAGCCTCTGCTTTTAAAGCATCTTCTAGTTTATCACCAGAATCCGTCAAAACCTTTTCACACTGATAAACTAAGCTGTCACCTTGGTTTTTAAGATCAATCAATTCTCTTTTTTCTTGATCCGCTGATGCATGTGCTTCAGCATCAGAAACCATTTTTTCGATTTCTTCATCACTTAAGCCACTAGAAGCAGTAATTTGGATTTTATGTTCTTTACCTGTACCTAAGTCCTTGGCTGAAACGTGCACAATACCGTTTGCATCAATATCAAAAGTAACTTCAATCTGAGGTACACCACGGGGTGCAGGTGGAATTCCCACTAACTCAAAACGCCCTAGGGTTTTGTTATCAGCAGCCATCTCGCGCTCACCTTGGGTCACGTGGATGGATACAGCAGGCTGGCTATCAGCGGCTGTGGAAAAAATCTGGCTTTTCTTAGTCGGTACAGTTGTGTTTCTTTCGATCAAACGAGTAGTAACGCCACCTAAGGTTTCGATACCTAATGAAAGAGGGGTAACATCAAGTAAAAGAACATCCTTCACTTCACCCGCAAGCACACCACCTTGGATAGCAGCACCAATTGCCACAACTTCGTCAGGGTTCACACCACGGTGTGGGGCCTTGCCAAAAAATTCTTCAACAATAGCCACTACTTTAGGCATTCGAGTCATACCACCAACCATGATCACATCATGAATATCACCAACAGTAACACCTGCATCTTTCAAGGCAGCTTTCATAGGTGGGAGGCAACGAGCGATTAGATCTTCTGTTAACTGCTCTAATTTAGAACGAGAAAGCTTCACGTTTAAGTGCTTAGGGCCAGAAGCATCAGCTGTAATAAAGGGTAGGTTGATGTCTGTTTCTGTGGAAGATGACAATTCATGCTTCGCCTTTTCAGCTGCTTCTTTCAAGCGCTGTAAAGCCATTTTATCGCCTCTAAGGTCAATGCCTTGGTCTTTTTTGAATTCATCAGCTAAAAAATCAATGATGCGAATATCAAAATCTTCACCACCA
>JASJGK010000221.1:0-5602 GCA_033791585.1 SAR324 cluster bacterium
CTCAAAATCAGGCTCCACACCATTCAGTTTCATCACAGCGGCCATCGCCTGAGGGATATCCTGAATCGTTGCGATTCGCACACCTTTTTTAGATACAACAGGGTTTTTCGGGTCAAATTCCCCAACACCTGTGAACTCGTCAAACCATGCTTCTTTTGCTTCAGCATCATCACCGCCACCAGCCATGGCACCAGCATGCCCACAGGCACGAGATAGATGTTTCTTCCAACGACCTGTTACACAAACAACAATTGGCTTAGTGAATTTGAATTCACCTTTAGCAATCATTTCCAGTGCTTGTTTTTCATAGTAGCCACCAGGCTCAATGTAGCAAAGGATCGCTTTGGTTCTAGGGTCATTTTCAGCACAGTATAAAAACTCTGCTAAGGCAAAATGAATAATAACATCTTTACCAGAAGATAAAATAGTAGAAGTACCAAAACCAGAAGTTTTTAAGTACTCGGTCATGGTAGAAGAAAAGTTACCACTGTTAGAATAAACAGCAACCGAACCTGGCTTTAAAGTTTCTTCTGGTTTATCACCACCTAGCGCACCACCAACTCTGACATGGTCATGAGCATTGGCAATACCTAAGCAGTTTGCACCAAAGACATCTACCTTTCTTTGCTGGCATCCGTAACGGATCATCTTAGCATCATAAACAGAAATCTTTTCTGTAAGGAGGATGATTTTTTCTAAGTCAGGGTTGTTAGCACAAAGCTCACTTACTGCGTGGTTTACAGCAGCAGGTGGAAGGTAAATTACACCTGTGTCAAATTTAACACCAGCTGCAATCACTTCTTTCACAGAACCAAAAACAGGAATGTTACCTGCTTCTGTTTCTAGCTCTTGGCCACTTCTTCCGTAGTGAACCCCAGCGACAATGTTGCCACCTGAATACTCATGTGAGGTAGGGGTCACTTGGCGTGACTCGTTACCCATAATGTTCATAATACAAACTCGGCTGTTTTTATTTGCCAAGTCTTCTAAGCTGTGAGCCCCAACATAATAAGAGAAGGGGTTCTTTTTATTTGCGTTCATATTGCTCCCTAAGCTGTGTGAGTGGCTAGCCATTTATCTAACTCAAGGGCGTAGTTTAATACACCGATCATAGATGAATCATGGCCAAAGAATTGGTAAGGTACCTGTAAGTTATCTAGCACATCACGTGAATATGCCATTCCTTGGATTACATTGGGGCCACCTCGACCGACTACCACGTGAACATTTGGGTTCAAGTGAATATGCTCTTTTAGAGAATCAAAAATCGCCTTTAAGGTAACAAAGATATCTGTATTGTTTGCCTTACCGCCGATCACTAAAATCACACGAGCGTCTTTTAACCAATGCCTAAAAGAAATATCAGCAATGGCTTTCATTTTTGCATAAGGAGGGTTACCACCGAAGTCAGAAGAAACAATTGCCGCAGTACCTAAGGATTCTGTTGCCGCTGAGTTAGCACCACCACCAAACATAAAGGGTAAAATTGTACCTTCTGGGTTCAATTCAACCACATCACTTTGACCTTGGTAAGTTCTAAGCAAGTTAATTTCGCCTTCAAACTCAGTGAAATCAACAGAGAAGATCTCTTCAGGGAAGTTTAACCTAGAAGTTGCAGGGTTATCTTGGTCAAATTGAGCCTTGATATCGCAGGCAACAGGTACAAATCTACCCTTAATTTTTGCCATTCTGATGGGGTTCAATTCTAGTACTGTCAAACCGTAGTTATCATAAAGGTCCCATAACTTAGGAATATGCTGAACTAGGGGGCTGATCAATTCTTTCGGGCATCCAAGCTCAATCAAAGCATCGTTAATGTGAAATGACTTCACACCTGTTGCAGGATTAAAGCAGATGGTTTTTTTGCGAGTTTCATCAAGATCTTCAATATCCACACCACCTTCGTGAGTGATCACCAAAACTGGCGCTCTATGCTCAGTAGAAACAGAGATGTTTACATATATTTCTGAATCTGACGGTACAAATTCCTCAAAGGTCACGCCATTGGCTTGAACTTCGTGGTTTCCAGCAACGTGCTTGGCAAAAAACAAATCATGTTTTGCCTGTTGCGCTTCAAATGCGTTGTTACAGATTCTAACCAAACCTGCTTTTCCTTTTTTACCAACACCACCTAAAAATACGGGTTTAACCACACATTTTTTAGCCGGGGATGAAGCAATCAGCTTGCTGATTTCCTCTAAAGAGGCATCTTCATTTAATACGTTGGCCACGGGAAAATCGACCAACTCTAAAAGTTGTCGTCCCCATCTCATACCAGTCAGTTGCATAAGCTCCTCGTTATTTCAAAAATATAAATTTCTATAGATTTCCTGCTACAAAAAATTGCCTGTAGCAGACTTAAAAAAACATTTATTTTGCACAAAGCAAACACCCCTTTTCTATACTAAAGGCAGTGAAAAGGAAACCACTTTTTACACAGGCTAGAGGAAAAAATTATTTTAAAAAAAAAGCCCTCTCGAGCTTAATAAATATCATGCTCTAAAGCAGGCCGAGCCGCTAAGATTTATTAGACTATTTACTCTATTTCTTTGTTGCCTCCAAGGAAGCCAGCCAGGCCCCACATAGTAGTTCTAATGGCCATGGCAAGGATGGTTTTTTCCATGTACATGCCGCCAGTTACAATGTGAACTGCAAGATACAAGTCCATAGCTAAGTAGGCGAAAAACACAGCCGAGGCCACTTTAGGCGCCCAAACCTTACCCAGCCAAAGAGAGGGGGCAACTAGCAACGATAAGGCCCCAGCCAGAAAATTAAACCAAACAATAGGAAGAATATAATTGCCTGCAACCTCACGAATGGAGTCAACAAATAAAACCCCGCCACCAGATTTCACAGTCAAGAGACCAAAAATAAACATAAAAATGGCCAATCCCTTTAGTGGGGTGAATTTCTTATTTGGGTTTTCTGTGGCTGTATCGTTCATTTTTTCCTTTTGGTTAATGTTTTGTTTTAAAAATTAGTTGATAGATCAACTAAATAAGTAAAAAGAAAGGGGATAGCGCCTATCCCCCTCATTTTATGTTTGCCTATTCTGCGTTATTACAAATTCGCACTAATATATTTGCCGCAAGTTCTTGCTCTTGCTCACTAATACCTTCAATCATCTTGCTATATTCAGCAAAAACCTTAGGTGCTAGGTCGTCCTTTACCTCCAGGCCTCGCGCGCTCAATGCGACCAACTGCTTGCGTGCATCGGCTGCATCGGCGCTGCGTTCAACTAAGTTCTGGGAGACAAGGCTTTCAATAATCCGAGTCACACTGGCCTTATCCTTATTCATTAACTTCGCCAATTCCACTTGGGGGATCAGGCGAAAATCGCTAAGCAAATTAATTGCCACCCATTGTTCAGGGGTAAAGTTAAAGCCTTGGGATTTAATTGCACCCTGCACCCTACGCCTCATTGCCCAAGAGGTACGACTAATTAAAAAACCTAGCCGTTTTACTGTTGGTGGGTTGCTGTTTTCGGGCATATTTTCTATTAATTTTTATTAGTTGATAGGTAAACTATATTGTAGTGGTCCTCACCTTGTCTAGAACAAAAAAATACTAGCTCCTACCCCTTTTGCCATAATCCCTCTATGATTTAGAAAAAAATAAGGAAAAAGATGGAAAAGGTAATAATGGTCATAGGCAAAGTGGGGGCGGGGAAAACAACCTACGCCCAAAAAACTTCAATAGAGCAGCCTGCCTTTCTTTTTAGCGTTGATGAATGGATGGCTAACCTTTTTCTAATGGAAAAAACCAAGGCCATTGATTACCCTTGGGCCTTAGAGCGAACCCACCGCATTGAAGACCAGATGCTTGCCCAACTAAAACAGTGCAAAAGACTAAAACAAAGCGCAATTTTAGACCTTGGTTTTTTTGAGAAGGATCACAGGATAAGGGTATCCCAAAAGGCCCAAGAATTAGATTTTGAAGTGGAGTATCATTATTTAGATGTGCCCGAGGAAACCCGATGGGCCAGAGTGGAGCAAAGAAATAAGGAAAAGGGGGAAACCTTTTCCTTAAATGTTGACCGAGGTATGTTCGACTTCTGCGAGGGCCTATTCCAGGTGCCTAGGGAAGCAGAAGTAAATGGCTGCAATCTAATTATTTTTGATTTTCGAGCCTAGCCCCACAGTAAACTATTTTGAAGCTTGAGTATTAAGTCTTCTTTTTCCAGCCTTGTACTCTGGTTTGGTCAATTTCCCCTCTTTATAGTCTAAGTTGAGCTGGGCAAGGTCTTTTTTAAATTGCACGTATTTGGGATCATTTTCGGTCTGAACCATCGGAAAATTGTGTTCCACTAAATCATAGTTTGTCCCAGCAAAACCCATTGGCCAGTAGATCGCTGCCGCTGGAGGCCAAAAAATGGAAACAACTCTAAACTTGCTTTTTAATTTGCCTTCTTCAACAATTTTTCCGTCCTTTTCTAGGCTATAATTAATACCACCAGCCTTGTTCCAGAAAAAAGGTGTTCTTTTATATTCTTTTAACTCCTCATTCGGAACCTCCTTCCCTGCTATAGTTAAAGTTGTATTTTCCGGAACAACAAAGCTGGTCTTAACGCTGCAACTGGCAGTTAAAAGAAGAAAAATAAATATCAGTAATTTTTTCATAGCACTCCTTTATAAATAAAAAATTTTTCTAAAATATAATAATAAATGACTCTTTTTGTCTAACAAAAATGCCTTCGAACTATTTTGTTAGTTTCTATTTTAGGTAGGCTTGCCGCTGGGAGCGAGTAAAAGCCCACCTTTTTTTCAGCAAAGACTAGATTTTTTTGGTCCAAGTCAGTAGACAGAAGGTAAGCGCATACAAGTTAAACCACTATATAGTAAGCATGACCGTTTTCCCACAAATCATCCGCCTGATCTTAGGCCACAAGACCCAGTTAGCCTTAGGCGTTGTCTGCATGCTCTTTTATGCAGTATTTACTGTGGCACCAGCGGCTTACATGAAAGATATTGTCGATGCCCTAGGTAGCGGTAAAATCCCCCCGATCGAAAAATTTTACCTGGTTGCCGCAGGCATTATTTTAGTCTTTTTTTTTAAAGGACTCTTCTTTTATGGCCAAAGCTTTTTGATGGCAGAACTGGGCCAAACTTTGATCTTAGAGTTGCGCAATAAGCTATTCCATAGGTTACTGGGCATGCCCATCTCCTTTTTCAATAAGACCCAAACAGGTGATTTACTAACTCGCTTTACCACTGATCTAAACTATTTGAATGAAGGAATCAGAACAGGAATTTCTGGCCCTTTGCGAGACTTCCCTCAAATTTTAATCCTGTTGGGCTTGATGCTCCATCGCTCTTGGCAGCTATTTTTATTGATTTTGATCTTGCTGCCTGTGGCCGCCTTTATTATCCAGCTTTTTGGCCAACAAAACCAAGAGGTGACCACCAAACGGCAGAATAAATATGGCAATTTAACCTCTTTAATCGCTGAAATTATCAGTGGCATTCGGGTTGTGAAGGCTTTTGGGATGGAACCTTACGAGATCAAACGCTTTAATAAAATCAACGAGCGACTCTATGATTACTTTTTGCACTCCATTCGAATCGGCAGTTACTCTTACCCTATTTTAGAATTCATCGGTGGC
>JASJGK010000222.1:0-5063 GCA_033791585.1 SAR324 cluster bacterium
TAATTCTTTTTTCTACCTGCCTGACGTGGTTTTCACCATCATCACAGCTAAAACTAAAGTGTTGCCGATTGACTGTTATCTGGTAGGCTTTAGAGCCACCTGAGTTTTGTTCCATAAGAAATCTAACCTGTTGTATTATGTATAACACAAAAGAGATCACAGTAAAAGCTTTTTTTTCAAGGCCTTAGAGTGATTTATTCCTTATATACTAACTCAAGATTTTGCCTAGAGCAAGTAAGATTATTCTTAAAGTATATCCTTAAATGAACTTTTTTTCACAGGAGGGTAAAAGGTTTATATATTACAGACTGACCCGGGCCTAGCCTCTAATCTTTTAAAATAAGCTCAGCCTGCTTTATTTGATTGGATTCTAGCTTGATCATTCAAAGTAGTTGTTTTAGAGTTCTAGTTTAACTTTGACCATAAAAAAAATCATGATTCACAACGCACAATATGTCATTGCCGCATATTCTATTAGCCTTGGGTTAATCGCAGTTTATGCTATTTCATTGGCTATCCGTCACTCCAAAATTAAAAAACAAACGGGAGAGATTAACCAATGAATTCCAACACTAAAAAATACCTGATCGGTGGCGGACTTGTCATTGCTATCGCTATCGCCCTATTTACCTCTATCAGCGGCGATAACATGACTTACTACCGTACTCCTGCTGAAATTCTTGCAAATCCTGACGACTTTATGGGCGAGAAAATCCGTGTTATGGGCTTGATCGAAACAGGGTCTGTTACTTGGGAGCCAAAAGACACTAAATTAGGCTTTCGAATTACAGAAGATGGAAAACATTTTCTAATGGTTACCTACATTGGCTCTAAGCCTGATATGTTCAAAGAGGGCCAAGGGGTTGTTGTGGAAGGAAGTCTAACAGCACCAGGTTTACTCACAGCTACCAAACTACTAGTCAAGCACTCAGAAGAATACAAAGTTGAAAAGCATTCTGATAAAAAAGCGGACTACTATAAATCTATGGCCCAATAAAAATTATGATTGTTGACTTTGGCTACTATGCAATGCTCGCGGCATTGGTTTTGACATCCTATGCTGTCTTTGCAGGCATCACAGGCATCAAAAGAAACTCGGCAAACCTAATCTTATCTGCCAGAAATGCCCACCTAGCCACCTTCGGGATGGTGATTATAGCTTACCTAGCACTGACTTATGCTTTTTTGACCAACGACTTTTCTATAAAGTTCGTGGCCAATAACTCTAGTACAGACTTACCTTTATTTTATAAAATTACCGCTGTCTGGGGTGGTTTAGATGGAAGCTTGCTACTTTGGCAGATGATTCTTTCTTTCTTTACCGCCATCATTGCTATTCGCTACCAGAAACAAAATAAAGAGATTCTACCTCATATCTTGGTGATCTTAGGTTTTTCGAGTATCTTTTTACTTTTTCTACTGATCGGTTGGTCCAATCCCTTTTTGCAAAATTTCCCCACCGTTGGTGAGGGTCGAGGTTTAAACCCACTTTTGCAAAACCCGGGAATGGTCATCCACCCGCCTACACTTTATTTAGGTTACGTTGGTTTTAATGTCCCCTTTGCCTTTGCTATGGCTAGCCTTTGGGCTGGAAAAGAAAGTGACGACTGGATTTTAGCGACACGTCGCTGGACCCTAGTCAGCTGGTTCTTTTTAACCACAGGCATGATTTTAGGTGGCAACTGGGCCTATATTGAATTGGGTTGGGGTGGTTACTGGGCATGGGACCCTGTGGAAAACGCAAGTCTAATGCCTTGGTTGACAGGTACGGCTTACCTCCATTCGGTTATCGTACAAGAAAAGCGTAACAGGCTAAAACTTTGGAATATGTTGCTCTTGATCGCCACCTTTGCATTGACGATCTTAGGTACATTTATAACCAGATCAGGTGTTTTAAATTCGGTTCACGCCTTCTCTAAGTCCAATATAGGCCCTGCCTTTTTGGTATTTATTGCTATCATTTTGGTTGCTTCTCATACTTTAGTTATTATGAAGCCAAACCACTTCCGCCAGCCCGAAGGTAAAGCTGGAGCCTGGTCTAAGGAAAATGGCTTTTTACTCAATAATGTATTCTTTGTGGGCATGTGCTTTACCGTTTTATATGGCACGATCTTCCCTCTTTTGGCAGAAGGTTTATTTGATAAAAAACTTTCTATCCAAGCACCGTTTTTTAATAGCATCATGCTGCCTCTGGGCATCTTTTTAGTCTTGACCATGGGTATAACTCAGGTTTTAGGCTGGAAGAACACCAGCCAGAAGATGCTTAAGAAAAACCTTCTTATCCCCAGTGTCTTGTCTATTGTGGTGATCCTAGCTGGTCTATTTGCATTTCATATCCAGTGGCAATTTGCTTTTTTAAGTGCCATGGGATTATTTGCCGGCTGGACAGTAAGCTCAGAGCTATTCAAATCTTTTAGCCGAGCCAAAGCAAAAGGAGAGCAGACCTTCATTGCTAAAATCTGGACCGATAAAAGAAAACGAGGTGGTATGATTATTCACCTTGGGATGGTGGTTCTAATCATTGGTTTCTGTGGTAACTTCTACGGTGCCGAAAAGGCCTTTACCCTCTACCCCAATCAGGTAGAACAGGTAGGCAAATATAAGATAAAATACCTTAGAGAAGTAAACTACCAGTCAAATAATGCTCGCCACGTTGGCGCTGATTTAACCTTGGAAGCAAACGGTAAATACTTAGGTAACATTCGACCTGTTAAGGCTTTTTACCCTACAAGGCCTGAACCCATGACCGAAGTTGCCATCTACAGAACCATGTTGGAAGACTTATATATTAGTCTTTCTAGTTTAAATGAAGATGGCTCAGTTACTCTAAATGTTTACATTAACCCTCTAGTGAACCTCGTTTGGGGCTCCATGGGATTTTTTATTGTAGGTATGTTTTATTCCATTGCCTATAAGCCAGCTCAACTGAGAAAAAAGAAAGGTGAAGCCTAATGAACCGTAAACTGGTAATTTCCTTAGGTGCTGCCGCTATTATTGGTTTGATAGCCTTATTTTTTTACGGCATCTATTTCGCTAGCGACCCTAAATCCATTCCTTCGGCGTTAATCGGTACTAAGGCCACGGATTTCACAACAATTACCTTTTTAGAAGATCGGCAAATTACCTTAAGTCAGTTTAAAGGTAAGCCTGTGATTGTTAATTTTTGGGCTAGTTGGTGTGTTGCCTGTCGGCAAGAAGCTCACATTATTGAAGCGGCTCACCAGAGATGGACCCCTAAAGGCGCTGTTTTTATCGGTATCGCTATCAATGATGAACGAGCTGCCTCATTGGGTTTTATTGCAAAGTATGGTAAAAGTTACTTACTTGCACCAGATGATCTGACAGGGAATATCTCGTTAAATTATGGGGTGACTGCTGTGCCCGAAACTTTTTTTGTAGACCCAGAGGGTATTATTCGGCACAAGGTTTTAGGTGCTGTTAACGGCCGTGATATTGATCAATTTATTTCTAAGTATATTCAATGAAATTTGTAAAATCCCCAATTATAGCCCTAGTTATTGCGCTGTTCTTTTTCACAACTCCTGCCATCGCTGATGAAGCTTTAGAGCATAAGGTAAAAGAGCTTGCCCACCAACTCCGTTGCCCAACTTGCCAAGCTTTAAGCGTGAAAGAAAGTGAAGCAGGCTTAGCCACCAATATGAAGACAAAAATTCGTGAGATGTTGGTCGAGGGTAAATCAGATGAGCAGGTGCTGCAATTTTTTGTAGATCGCTACGGTGAATGGATTTTACGTAGCCCCCCAAAAACAGGCACCAACCTTTTACTTTGGCTTGCCCCAGGGGTGCTTACCGCCTTTGCAGCCTTTAGTGTGATCTTCGTGTTAAAGAGTAAGCCAAAAAAAGCAAACAAAACTTTAAAGCCTCTTTCTGACGCTGAAAAGGCAAAGATTGACCAAGCACTAGACGACATCTCTTAAAGAAGGACCCCAGGAAAATGGAATTAAGCATCGTATTATGTACCTTGACCTCACTTTTGGTAGCTTTAGCTGTAGCCTGGCGGCCCTTAGTAAAAATGGACCAAGAAAACTTTTTCACAACAGAAAATGAGACCCACCGCTTCGACCCTAAGGTTGCTCTGTTAGAATCCATCGCCGAACTAGAGCAGGATTTTTCTTTAGGCCACTTAGATAAAGAAGCATTCGAACGTATGTCTTTAGAACTCAAAAGAGAATTCTTAGAAACGAAGCAGTCTGACACAAAACAAAGTTAGGCTTATGCCGAAGTCAGGATCCTTCACCCAAGGGGAAATCAACCATCTTTTAACCCATAAAACATTAGCCATGCTCATTGGCATTATGGGGATGGTTGCCTTTAATCTGACTGACACTTACTTTATTAGCCTCTTAGGTACCCGTGAGCTGGCTGCCATTTCCTTTACCTTTCCTGTTGTAATGTCCATTATGGCTCTAACCATGGGCATTGGCGTTGGTTCTTCTACCGTAGTTTCAAAGGCCTTGGGCCGAGGTGACCAAAGTGCGGTGAAACGTCTAACCACTGATTCACTGATATTAGCCTTTTTTATCGTTCTTATTTTTACAAGCTTGGGCCTGTATTTTATGGAAGGTACATTTGCTTTAATGGGTGCAAATGATGACCTAAAGCCGATTATTTTCGACTATATGACCATCTGGTTTTACGGCATGCCCTTTTTAGTTATCCCTATGGTGGGTAACAATGCCATCCGTGCCACAGGAGCTATGAAAAAGGCCAGCATGATCATGATTGTGGCCATGTCGATCAATCTGATTCTTGACCCCCTGTTGATTTTTGGCCTTGGCCCTTTCCCACGCATGGAAGTGCAGGGGGCAGCCTTAGCCACTTTGATCGCCAGAGCCGTTACGCTCTTTTTATCTCTATATGTTCTGACCTTCCAAGAGGATATGATCACCTGGGTTCGCCCAAAATTCACCCAATTACTAGCCTCATTTAAAGAGATTTTATTTATCGCGTTACCCATGGGGGCGACCAATTTGATTCTGCCTTTAGGCATGGGGGTAATCACCAAGTTAGTGGCAAGTTACGGGCCAAGCGCTGTGGCTGCCT
>JASJGK010000223.1:0-13374 GCA_033791585.1 SAR324 cluster bacterium
AGGCACCCAAATGGGGCCAATGGCTAGAAAAGATTTAATGCAAGAGTTAGATAAACAAGTGCAGGACTCCATTGCTGAAGGTGCTAGACTGGTCACAGGTGGCAAGCAATTGCCTGGGCCTGGAAACTTCTACCCGCCCACACTTTTGGCTGATATAACCCCAGACATGACTTGTTTCCAACAAGAAACCTTTGGGCCTGTAACGGCTTTGATCAAGGTAAAATCTGCTGAAGAAGCCATTGAGCTTGCCAATTCCATTGACTACGGTCTTGGCGGTAGTGTCTGGAGCAAAGATGTCAAAAAAGCCGAAGAAGTTGCCATGAAGTTAGAGACAGGTCAGGTTTTTATTAACGCCATGACAGTCAGCCACCCAGCAATCCCCTTTGGCGGTGTAAAAAAATCAGGTTTCGGCCGTGAGTGCGGCCACTATGGAATTCGTGAATTTCAAAATGTGAAGTCTGTGGTGATTGCTTAAAATTTTTAGGTGAACTTTTTAAAAGGTTTCCTAGATTTTTGAGATAATATAAAGGGTAGCTTTGCTACCCTTTTTTTTTGGTTTATTATAGTGCTCCGAGGTAATCACCAAGGGGGATGGAAACGCTCAGGCCATACATGTCAATTTGGCTACTAGCTCCGTTAGGTGTAGCACTTGCGACTGGATTAATATTTTCAGTATTAATATAAACCCTTTGAGCAAATAAATTTATTTCTACTGTTTTTCTCCAATTCCAACTAAGAAAATCTATTCCAAGTAAACTTGAGTTTTTAATTTCCTCTTGGAAAGAACTACTGGCATTGGGTGTTAAATTGTACAATATTCCGCCTAAATAGAAGTTGGTGCTCCATTCGCTTTTCCCTTGCCACGAGCGCAGGTGTCTTTTTAATTTGTAACCAATTTTTTCATGATACAAAGCGACTCTTCCTCTTTCAGTTGAGCCAATTTTTGCTCCCTCCTCATCAAAGTTGCTATTCCAACCTATTCCTTGGGAATTCGCAACAGACACAAACAGCTTTCCCCATTCATTAGATTGAAACTCATCCAAAATTTCAGGTAGCTTTGCTGTAAAGTACTTTTTTGTTTCTTCTGTTGTTGGTGTGTAAAATGTTGCAGAGCCAGAGGTTTGATTTGAAATCTGCACAAAATCTACATAGTCTTGGAAAGCTTTCAGAACCACTTTCATAGTGTTTTGATCTACTGCGTCACTCAATGCCATTATTGGCCTGTTATTATACAGGTATTTTAAGAGAGCTTTTTGTCTGTCTTCTGTGCTGCTTTCTAGTAGATAAACCAAGCCGACAAATTTTTCGATAACCTTTACAGTGTTAATTACCTTATCATAGATCAGTGTTGGTATTTCTTTCAATTTTAACTCAGCAAGAATTGCAATCCTGTCTTCTTCGTCAACTAAAGAAAACCAATGTCTTTTTTCGGCCATTTTGACCAGTTCTTCATAAAAGGGAAAAAGATTTTTCTTTTCTATTTCTGGTTGCGCTGTGACCAACGCTCTATAAGTGTAAAAACTAATTTGGTCAGCTTCGGACAATTTGCATATGAGCAAATCTGCCTTGGATTGTTCCTTTTCATCTTTATTGCAGGGGTACTTTGCTCCAGTTAAAAGCCCTGCATCAACTGTTTGAAATATTTTATTAAAAACTAAAAGGAATGAAATATCAGTTAGTAGGTGATTATTTATATGTAAATTTGTCGGTTCAGTTGCAGCCTTCACCATATCAGAAAAATACAATTGAATATGAATTGGTTTATCATCAAGACTATCGTCTATTTTCTCTAAAGTAACCTCCCTCATGATCTTCAGTAATTTGGCTCTAGCTACTTTATCAACGATATCCCCATTGACGTCTGAAATTGCAAAAACCAAGGAAGGAAAAAAGAGGGTGAGTAATACGCATAAAACTATTAGATTTTTCATAATGCCCCATCAGATTAAAATGTAATTTTGACTACATTCTACTTTATTTTTCTGTTATCGCAAGGGACAAAAAAGGGACATTCAGAGACTAGCAAAAATTGCATTTTTAAATTTAAACCTTACTCACCAGCTCAAATTTTTCTATAATGAATTCTAGATTGGCGTTCATTGAATGGTCATCTCGAACCACCGTGAGCCTTGTGTGGGGGCTTCGGTTTGCCAAGGCTTCGATTGTTTTAATAGGGATCAATTCATCATTTTGGCCCGCCAAAATTTCAGTGGGAATGGAACTTGGAACCCTTAAGCTAGGCAACAAGTCTAAATATTTTTGAGGGTAGAGACTAGCATCAAAAAAACCAACTGCCGGTGCGATTAAAACCAAGCCCTTGATTAAATGTGGAGACTCTTGGGCAAACAAAATCGCAGTCAGGCCACCTAAAGAAGAGCCAATGATGTAGCTTGGTTCAGTGATTAAGCCCCGAACCTTTTCCATTCGCTCGGTTAGGTCTTCCGATAGATTCGGTAACTTTATGCCATTAATCTGGGACTTTAAAAAGGTCGATTTGATTCCTAAAGGGGAACCCTTAAGCCCGTGGAAGAAAAAAACAGGGTGATTTACTTTGATCATTACTTGCTACAAAAGATAAAATTTGAAAGGCTCTAATTTTAAAGTAAAACTATGAATCCATTTTCTTTTATATCCCAAGCTCTTGAACAGCGTCAAGCGGTCGGCAGACTAAGAATCCTGAAAAGTATCAGGCCTTTAGTAGGCTCCAAGGTGATTCTTGAAGGCAAGGAGCTATTAAACTTAAGCTCCAATGATTTTCTAGGCCTTAGCGAACATCCCCTTTTGGGCAAGCGAGCAGGTGAATTTGCTTTTGAGTACGGGGCAGGGTCAAGGGCCAGCCGCTTGGTTACGGGCAACATCACGCCTTTTTGTGACTTAGAAAAAAAGATTGCCACTTTAAAGCAGATGCCAGCCTCTTTGATTTTTAATGCTGGTTACCAAGCGAACGCCAGTTTAGTTGGGGCTTTTGTAACAAAAAAATCTTTGGTTTTAATGGATAGGTTGAGTCACAATAGCCTCATCCAAGGGGCAACTGCCTCAGGTGCGAGGGTAAAGCGATTTTTACACAACGACCTTACTGATCTGGAACGACAGCTAAAATCAGCTACAGGTAACTACGATCGTATTTTGGTCATAACCGAATCGGTTTTTAGTATGGATGGCGATCTAGCCGACCTTCAAGCCATACAGAAACTAGCCACAGAATACGGTGCTATGTTTTTTGTAGATGAGGCCCACGCCACAGGCGTGATGGGCGAATCGGGTATGGGCTTGAGTGTGGGGCAAAATATAGATTTAGTCATGGGCACCTTTGGCAAGGGTATGGGGAGCTTTGGGGCCTATCTTTGTTGCAGCACTGAGGTTAGGGAGTATCTAATCAATTTTTGTGCAGGCTTCATTTACACTACAGCTTTGCCACCACAGGTTTTAGGGGCCATTGATGCCGCTTTAGAGCTAGTTCCAACTATGGAAATAGAGCGCCAGCATTTGAGAGAAATATCCCAGTACTTTAGGGATTCAGCCCAAGGTTTGGGCTATGATACAGGTGAGTCTGCCAGCCAGATTGTGCCTATTATACTTGGAAGTGAAGAGGCAACAATGGCAGCCCAAGAATTTTTACTCAAAAAGGGTTTTTTAGCCGTAGCCATTCGCCCACCGACAGTGGAGATAGGAAAATCAAGATTGCGATTTGCTTTTAATAGCCGAATTACAAAAAATGATATCATAAAACTCCTTGAGGCTTTAGATGAATTCCGCAAAAAATAACCTGATTTTTGTCCATGGTTGGGCCTTGGGCGAAGATTTCTTTAAGCCCTTAATGCAACTTTGTGAAAGTTCAACCTTGAACAATCGTGGTTATTTTGAGCCTGCCCAAACAGAGAAGATTCCAGTCGGTGCCACGGTAATCACCCACTCAATGGGATTACATTTTTTAGGAGAAGAAGACTTTAAAAACATTAAAAATCTGATCATCTGTGGTGGCTTTTTAAATTTCCACCAGGGGCCAACAGTAAAGGCTGTAAGGCGCATGATCACAAAAATGACCTCGTCTCCTAATGTTGTGGTTACAGACTTTTATAAGGGTTTATCTTTCCCCGAGCCGCCAACATTAAAGCCACCAGAGATCAAAAATAAGGACCTTTTAAAGTCAGATTTGATGTTTTTAAACAAGTCCACTTTTGACATTAAAAACTTAGATTCAGTGGAAAATATACTGATTTTACAGGGCGATAGTGATATGGTGGTGCCAATGGAAAAGGCCCATGAATTGGCGGCGGCGCAGCCCCGAGCAAAGCTTATCATTCAACCTGACTGGGGCCATGGTTTTTTATACCAATACCCAGAAGAATCTTTAAAAATAATTGAAGAATTTTTATGCCCTTAATCAGCACTGGTGCCAAAAAATCCAAAAACATCCCCGACCTCGAACTAGCAATTGCGCAAAGATTTTCAGGCGCCTCGGCTAGTTATGATCAAGCGGCGACGGTGCAAAAAACAGCGGCCCTCTGGTTATGGACTCATCTATTTCCCACCAAGATTACAGGAAAAATTTTAGAAGTCGGTTGCGGCACAGGGATACTCAGTGAGAAAATAGTAGCTCACTACCCTAAAAACGAAATTGTTTTATCTGATCTTTCAGAAACAATGATGAAAAAATGTCGGGCTCAGGTAGCGCCCCATGAAACTCTAAATTTTAAAGCTTTAAACGGGCAAGATATTCAGACCGAAGAAGAATACGCTGCTATCTTCACTTCCTTTACTTTGCAGTGGGTTTTGGATTTGAGTTTGAGCCTAAAATCTATTCTCAAAGCGCTAAAACCCAAAGGAGTACTTGTGGCCGCGGTTCAAGGGGCAGGCTCTTATCCCGAGTGGAAGGCCGCTTGTGAAAGGTTAAATTTGCCTTTTTTAGGTAATCCATTGCCCCGTTTGCAGAAAATTGAAGAGATTTTAAAGGGCGAACAAATAGAACTCCACTGCGAAAAGATAACCAGCCACTACCCAAAAGCCATAGATTTTTTTAAAGATTTAAAGCGACTGGGGGCCTCCACCTCGACCAGCAATTCGGCCCTAGCCTATAAAGATTTTAAGGCGCTGCTAGCTGAGTTGGATAATAAACAAGAAACGACCATGACCACAGAAGTAATCTATTTCAAATTAACCAAGTCATGAAAAAATCAGATTTTCCCCCCGCCTTTTGGGTCAGCGGCACAAACACAGATATCGGCAAGACCCTAGTTTCTGCTATTTTGTTAAAATGGCTGGGCTACAGTTATTATAAACCTGTGCAATCTGGTAGCCTTGAAGGCACTGACACAAATACCATTAAAGAGCTGACTCAGTTACCTGATTCCCAATTTTTACCTGAATCAGTTTTACTGAAAGAACCACTCTCACCGCACACTGCCGCCGCAATGGAGGGGGTAACTATTGATCTAGATTCTATAAACTTGCCCAAGACTAGACCGTTACTCATAGAAGGCGCAGGTGGCTTATTGGTGCCCTTAAATGAGGATAAATTGCTCATTGATTTGATGGTCAAATTCCAGCTGCCTGTTTTACTGGTCGCATCCAGTGGCCTTGGCACAATCAACCATACTTTACTCTCAATTGAATCCCTGCGAACTAGGGGCCTAGAGCTTTTGGGCGTGATCCTAAACGGCCCCTTGAACCAATCCAACAAAAAAGCAGTGGAACATTATGGTCAAACTAGGGTACTCTTAGAGTTGGAAAAACTAAGTGACGTAACTCCTGAATCCTTAGAAAAATACATCACTCACTTGGAGAAGTAATGAGTTCTAATAATAGCCCTGTTTCAAATCAGCCCCAAAGCCCCATATGGGCACCCTATACCCAGATGAAAGATGCCCCACCGCCAGAGATGATCGAGCGAGGCGAAGGTATATGGCTCTATCGAAAAGACGGCTCAAGGATTATGGATGCTATTGCCTCTTGGTGGGTGAATTTGCATGGTCACGCAAGGCCCGAAATAGCCGAAGCCATCTACCAACAAGCTCTTAAATTAGAGCAGGTAATTTCTGCAGGCTACAGCCATGAACCTGCACAGGAACTAGCCAGAAAAGTGCTGGCAAAATCACCTGCCCATTTAACCAAGTTTTTCTATTCTGATAATGGTTCTACCGCTGTAGAAGTGGGTATGAAGATGGCCTTTCAATATTGGAAAAATAAAAATGTACAGGGTAGACACAGATTTTTAGGCCTCAAGGGTGGCTACCATGGGGATACCTTAGGCGCTATGTCTGTCGGAGACCGCAGCCTTTTTAACGATGTTTTTGGCGAGTTGCTTTTTGATGCCGACTTGATCGAAGCCCCCTATCACTATTGGGGTTTTGAAAACATTGAGGAACAAGAAGCCCAGTCTTTGGCAGCAGTTAAAAAACACTTGGAAGACCAAGGTGACGAGTACGCTGGTTTTGTGCTGGAGCCTTTAATCCAAGGAGCGGCCGGCATGAAAATGTACCGCTGTGAATTTTTATCGGCTCTTACGACCTTGGTGCAATCTTACAACATTCCCGTAATTTATGATGAAGTGATGACGGGTTTTGGCCGCACAGGCAGCTGGTTTGCGAGCATCAAAGCAGGCACCAAGCCCGATATTGTTTGTATCTCAAAGGGCATCACAGGTGGAACTATGCCGCTCGCTGCAACCCTTTGCACCGATGAAATCTACAATGCCTTTTTGGGCGATGAAGATCACCTAGCCCTCTACCATGGCCACTCCTACACAGCAAACCCACTGGGCTGCGCTGCTGGTTTAGCATCGTTAGAAATAATGGAAAAAGAAAGCGAAGCTAATTTTGGGAAATTAGAAGAGTGGCACAGAGAAGAGTTAGGCAAACTAGTTGGGCACCCTAGATTACACCAATTGAGGGTTACAGGCACCATAGCGGCCATGGAGTATAAAAAAGTAAAGGGAGCAAAATACAATGATCGAGATGAAATCATCAAAGCCTTTTTAGATGAAGGAATCATGCTCAGGCCTCTTGGCCCAAGCATATACATCCTACCACCTTACTGTATCAAGAGAGAAGAAATCAGCCTGATCTACCAGACTATTTCTAAGGTCTTGGATCAGTAGACATTTACCTTAAAGGCCTACTTTTCTCGGCTGTAGGGCTTTTGTGGGGTTAAGTTCAACCCTGCAAACAGGCTTGCATCTTGGTCCGCATCTGGGCCTGGAGTTGTTAAGAGTTTATCCCCTGAAAAGATTGAGTTAGCACCAGCTAAAAAGCAAAAGGCTTGGTCAGAAGGGCTCAAGGATTCTCGGCCTGCACTCAAGCGAATCATAGAAGTTGGCAATAAAACTCTAGCAGCAGCAATCACCCGCACCAAATCCAAGGTAGGCACCCTTTCATTGGACTGCATTTTTGTTCCTGCAATTGGCACCAAAACATTAATAGGCACAGATTCAGGTGGGGGGTCTAGCTCGGTCAAGCTCTGTAAAAAGCTCATTCTATCAGCCTCCGTTTCCCCAATGCCTAAAATCCCGCCGCAGCAAAGGCTCACACCAGCTTTAGCTAGGTTATCAATGGTTTCTAAACGGTCATCAAATTTTCTAGTGGTGGTCACCTTTTCGTAGTGCTCACGTGAGGTATCTAAGTTGTGATTGTAGGCGTAAAGGCCTGCTTCTTTTAATTGTTCTGCCTGGGGCTGGTTTAACATTCCCAAGGTGCAACAAACCTCTAATCCTTGGCCTGCAACTCCCTTTACCATTTGGAGTATATTAGCAAAATCGGCATCGTCTCTTACCTGTCGCCCAGAAGAACCCATGCAAAAGCGAGTACTGCCATTTTCCTTGGCTTCTTTTGCTAGGACCATTACGGCCTCAAGGTCCATTAATTTGGTACGTTCAATTTGGGCTTCGCTATGGACAGACTGAGCGCAGTAGCCACAATCTTCACTACATCCACCCGTTTTGATCGATTGCAAGGTGCAAACTTGGATCTCAGTAGAATTGTGATTTTGGCGGTGAACCTCAGCGGCTTTATAAATGAGGTCTAGTAGGGGGGTCTCAAAAATTAATTTGATTTCTTCTTTCGTAGGCAAGGGTTTGTTCATGGTCTCCTTTTGGTTCAGAGACATATCATATCAGTGGGTAGGCCTAGGGGCAAGTGGCTTTTTGGCCCTGCTTTTCTAAGTACTTGGCTTTGCTGATTTTTTTAAGTTTCATGCCTGCAATCTCCCAGTATTGCTTACTGTTATAATCGTAGGCGAAAACGATGCGGCCTTCCCTTTGGGATTTTATGGCCAACTCATATAATTTTTTATCAATCATTTAAAATAAAGTAACTCTGGTTTCCAGTTATATGCTAAGCTTAACTCTAGGATACGAGCTTCTAGATTTTGTGCCGTTACTTTTTTAATACAGCCATGTAGAGGCTTAAAGGTAATGGTGTCTCCAGGGCAAATGTTGATCTTCCCATAGCAGTCCAAAGGCATGGTGATCTTTTTAGAAATTTCTTTTGCTAATGCTAGCGCCCCACTCAGGCTTTCTCTGATTAGCAATTCAATGTTTGCATCTTTCATCAAAGTCCTTTTTTATATCCTATAGATATCAAAGCATAGATCATACCTCAACCCAAATAAATTATATAAATTTTACCCTTTTAAAGTCAGTAATTTTTCCACCAATTTTCGAGGTTAATAACCAACTGACTTGCCAAAGGGAAAATGCCTGTTTAAAAAGAGGCATGGCAAAGCAAAAAATCAAAAATCAAAATTTAAAAAAGAAAGACTCCAAAAAGAGTACAAAGAAGAAACACCGAGAGATTAAAAAGCGTTACGCCGCTCAAAACCTTTTGGTATTGTCCTTTGGATTTGCCTGGCTGATCTGCGGTGCACTCTATCTTTTTAACGATGGCATCGGGGGTATGATCGGCTATATAGCAGTCATCATTATTCTTTTTGTACCCGCCCTCTTTACTTTACTGATCTACAATAAATATTTGCTAGAAAAACTGGATTTAAGCTTAAACCCCAGTCTATGGTATTTGGTAGCCCTATTTTTACCTGTTATTTTTAGCGCTGCTTCATTTGGCGTTTCCTTACTTATGCCCGAAGTTACTTATTCATGGGAAAGCTCCGACTGGTTGCTTAAGTTTAAAGGCAACTTCAACCCCGAGCAATTAGCAGCCTTAGAGGCGGGAAACCATCCTTTTTATCTGTATTCTGCCCAACAGATTGTTTTTGGGGCAACCTTTGCCACTTTTTTTGCCTTTGGCGAAGAGTTGGGTTGGCGAGGACTACTGCTTAAGGAATGGGGCGAAGATTTAGGCTTCTGGAAAGCCAGCTTCCTAATTGGGTTATTTTGGGGCCTTTGGTATATACCTTTAGAATTAATGGGCAGAAACTTCCCTGATAACCCCACTGAAGGCGCTGTTATAACCCTAATCTGGTGTATACTCTTAAGCCCCTCCGTGGTTTGGGTAAAAACCAAGGCCAGGTCCGTTGCAGCGGCTGCCCTATTTATGGGTATAATGCAGGGGGTAACCAGTTCCAGCTCATTGCTATTGGTTGGCGCAAGCCCTACCTATTCAGGATTAAGGTCATTTTCAGGCGTAATTGTATTACTATGCTTCAATGGTCTTTTATACTTTTTGGTCAAACCCAGTCTTAAGATTAAGAACCCAGAGGATATTCTTTAAAGTTAATATTGCCATAAATTACTGTAATTAATGGCTTTTCATTTAAAAAAGAACCATTGCTCATTTGACTCGGGTCTGCTACTTTATCTTCTTACTTAACAGCCATATCTTATCAATTTTTAGGCAGCAAACGGCTTCGAAATCTCATGACTAAAAAAAATACCCACGCAAAAGATACCCCCATTGCCATTATCGGCATGTCCTCAGCCTTCCCTGAAGCATTGAGCTTAAAGGAATACTGGTCAAATATCCTCTCTGAGGTTGACTGTATTAAAGAAGTCCCTGAAAGCCGCTGGAGCATTGAAGATTATTACGATCCCGATAAAAAAGCTGTTGATAAAACCTACTGCAAGTGGGGTGGCTTTATGCCTGATTTGGATTTCAATCCAATGGAGTTTGGCCTTCCGCCAAATATCCTCGAGGTTACTGACGTTGCTCAGCTTTGGGCATTAGCCATGACCAAAGAGGTTTTAAAGGATGCTGGTTACGGTAAAGGCCAAAAAGAATTTGATAGTAAAAATACAGGTTGCATCATGGGTGTTGGTGGCGGCCAGAAGCTGCTTCAACCTTTGATGAGTCGGATGCAAACTCCCGTCTGGGAGAAAGTTTTAACTTCTGTTGGTGTAACAGGAAAAGACCAAGCAAAGATTATTGAAAAAATGAAAAAAGCCTATGTGCGTTGGGAAGAAAACTCATTCCCCGGCACATTAGGTAACGTTATTGCTGGTCGTGTTTCTAACAGATTCGACCTAGGCGGAACAAACTGTGTTGTTGATGCCGCCTGCGCTAGTAGTTTGGCTGGTATCAGAATGGCTGTGGCCGAATTGGAATCAGGCCGCTGCGACATGATGTTAACTGGTGGTGTGGATACAGATAACACCATCCATATGTATATGTGTTTTTCTAAAACACCTGCTTTCTCACCTGACGAGAGAGCCAAACCCTTTGATGAATCCTCAGCTGGCATTATGATCGGCGAAGGGATTGGCATGTTGCTTTTAAAGCGCCTTGATGATGCCGAGCGCGATGGAGATAACATCTACGCTGTAATTCGTGGCTCTGGTTCTTCTTCTGACGGCAAATATAAATCCATTTATGCTCCTCGTTCTGAAGGTCAAGTTTTAGCCCTTGAGCGAGCTTATGACCGCGCAGGTTTCGCACCTGAAACGGTAGGACTCTGGGAAGCACACGGAACAGGTACAAAAGCTGGAGATGCAGCAGAAGTAAGAGCCTTAAATTTATTTTTAGGCAAAAAAGATGTCGGCCAAAATGGCATTGCCTTAGGTTCTGTAAAAAGCCAGGTTGGGCACACTAAAAACGCAGCTGGCGCAGCTGGTATGATTAAAGCTGCTTTAGCTTTACATCACAAAGTTTTACCTGCTCACATTAATATTGATAAGCCCAACCCCGAAATGGGCTTGGATGAATCCCCATTTTACATCAATAGCGAAACCAGACCTTGGATTCGCCCAGAAGGTGCACCCCCTAGAAGAGCAGGCGTTAGTGCCTTTGGCTTTGGCGGGACAAACTTCCACTTTGTTTTAGAAGAATATGTAACTGACAAAAAAGCCTTCCGTCTTCATGATGGACCCAAAGAAGTTTACTTTTGGGACAAAGACAAGGCCTCTTTGATCGCTAAGATGACCGAAGCTAAAAAACAATTGCTAGGAATTGACGGCGCTCAACTTCTATACGACCTTACTGAAGCCTGTAAAAACTGCACTATTGCCCCTGACCAAGTTCGAGTTGGATTTGTTGCCAGCTCACTTGAAGAGGCTGTAAATTTAATTCAAACGGCACTAGATTCACTAAGCAAAAACACTGATGAAGCTAGTTGGAGCCTGCCCCAAGGGATTCATTTTGCGACCAAAGCACTGGAAGGCAAAAAAGTTGCCCTCTTTTCTGGGCAAGGTTCACCTTACCTTAATATGGGCAAGGATCTATGCTGGAATTTTCCACCTGTCGCTGATGCCTTTGGTAAGATTGACGGATTGTGCATTGCTGACTCAGCAACTCCACTTTCACAAGTTTGCTTCCCTGAGCCAGTTTTCACAAAAGAAGATAGAAAAACACAAGAAGGAACATTACAACTAACTGAAAATGCCCAACCCTTGATTGGAACTTTCAGTATGGGCCTTTATAATATGGCCACAGCCGCAGGCTTCGCCCCTGATATGACCGCTGGTCATTCTTTTGGCGAACTTATGGCCCTTTGGGCAGCTGGGGTTATTACCGCAGATGACGCTTTAAAACTTGCACGAGCCCGTGGCAACGCCATGAAGGCTGTTCCAGGTAAAGATGCAGGTTCGATGTTGGCTGTAATGGGTGACATTGCAAATATTGAAGCTGAAATTACCGACTTTGCAGATGTTAAAGTTGCCAATTTCAACAGCAATAAACAAGTTGTACTTGCGGGCCCAACAGACCAAATCGAAAAAGCGCAAGCTCACTTAAAAGCTAAAAAATATACTGCTAAGATGTTAGCTGTGTCCGCAGCATTCCACACCCCACTTGTTGGGCATGCACAAGAGCCTTTTGCTAAGGCAATTGATTCTGTTGAATTTTCCAAGCCAACTGCAGCTGTTTATGCAAATGGCACTGCAAAATCTCATGGTGACGACCCTAAAGCTATCCAAGAAGCTTTTAAAGGCCATATTTTAGAGTCCGTTAGATTTACCCAAGAAATTGAAGAGATGTATAAAGATGGAGGCCGAATCTTTGTTGAATTTGGACCCCAAAGCATCTTAACTAAGTTGGTAGGTAATATTCTTGAAGGTAAGGACCATCTAGCTGTAGCCTTTAATGCCAGCTCTAAAAAAGCAGGTGATGTTCAAATGAAAAATGCTGTGGCCCAGTTAAAGGTTGCAGGTGTTGATTTGAATAATCTTGACCCTTATGGCCTTGATGAAAGACCGGCAAAAAACGAAAAAACCGCCATGTCCATCTCCATTGGCGGTAATAACTATGTTAGCCCTGCTACCACTAAAGCATTTGAAGATGCCTTGGCAGATGGCTACCAAATTGAGCAGGCTAAAACCGTTACTATAACTCAGCCAGCGCCACAAACTGCACCACAAATTATGACCCAACCAAAACAAACAGAATCAGAGTCATTAGGGAATTCCCTAGCAAGACTAGATGATTCCCTGTCAAAATTCCATAACCACCAGCATGAAACAATGAGGGTTCATGAGCAATTTTTGCACAACCAATCAGATTATTCTAAAGCCGTTCAGACCCTCGCCAGCACACCTGGCAGCGAAGCAGCATTAAATAGCCTGCTTCAGTTTCATTCTCACCAGTCAGAAACGTTACGAGTGCATGAAAACTACTTAGGCCAGCAAAGTGAATTTGCTCGCTCTGCCTTTGAATTGATTCGCGGCCAACATGGTTTGATCACCGGTCAACCTATGCAGATTGTTCCCCAGCAACAAACGCAAATCGCAGCTCCTGTTGCAGCTCCAGCCTACGTTCCGCCAGCTCAACCAGCTTATGTTGCACCAGTTCAGCCCGCACATGTTGCACCAGTAGCGGCACCTGTGGCAGCTCCAGTTCGACCTGCACCAGTTGCAGCACCTGTAGCCAAAGCGGCACTCGTTGCAGCACCAGCTGGATTAAGTTCAGATGCAATCCAGGTTGGGTTGTTTGCTGTAGTGGCAGAAAAAACAGGTTATGTTTCAGATATGTTAGAGCTTTCTATGGATATGGAAGC
>JASJGK010000224.1:0-21553 GCA_033791585.1 SAR324 cluster bacterium
CCTTAGGCTTGTTGTGTGGGCTGCTTTAACGGGCATTTCTTCAAATAGATAGTGGAATTCAACAATTTTCTTTAAGACCCCAGCCAATTCAAATAGTTCATCTGAGAAGAGTCGTTTTTGAAAATAACCCCCAGATTCGACCAAAGTTTTGATCAGGTTTGAGGCTTCCTTTACATTGGTAAATGAGTAGAGCAGGTGTAGGTTTGGGTCTCGCAGGTCCAAAAGAGCTAAAAAGTGCCCCTCTTGTGCCTGTGCAAATTGGCCGCTTTCATCCAAAGCAAACTCAAGGCCTGTAGCCTCTAACAGATCAAGAAGAAAAAAATGATTTTGGTCAAACGCTTCTAACTCTTCTAATTCTGCGGGGATTTTAGGGATCAACCACTGGATAAAGTGGCCCTTACCAGCAGGCGAAAAAAGAGGCAGCTCAATGGCCTCAGACAGACTAAGACCTGTGCCAGAAGAGTCTAGCTTAGCAATGGCTTGGCTTAAAGCTTTCACCTTACGCTAAAAACTTCATTCCCAACTGGGGAACAAGGCCACGGAAAAAACCACTGGCAAAGTAGGCAACCAGGGCAATTATCAGAGGGCTAATATCCACCTTCATTCTAGGTAAAAGCCTTTGGATTGGTGTTAAGAGAGGGTCCATCACCATATACAAACTCTGAACCAAGGGGTTACTCACAGGGGAGTTGACTAGAGTCACAAAAAACCAAATGGCTGAAAGCAAAAAGACAAACTGGGTCAAATGAGAAAGCACTGTGACACCTGAAATCAAAAAATAGCCAGCAACCTTCACTAAACTTGAGTCCATGGAAATTTCACCGAGCAGGCCCGAGCCTAAAGATAAAATCAAACCAGGAACAAAGATCTCGCAAAAGACGATCAACATCAATGCCAGATAAGAAGATAGAGGCCGAAGCGCACGGGGGCAACGCTCGCCAACCGCATGCCACAAGGGCCAAGTCCAACGGTTAACAAAGCTTACAAAGGGATTAGAAGGATCGGCATTCACCCAACTGATTAAGAAGGCTACGATGTGCATCCAAAAATAAATATTAATCGCCCAGCCAGAAACCTTGGAGGCTAATAGAACAACTTCCATAATTTCAGTTAACCCATCAAGGAGTGCCAGAGTTCTTCATCCATCATTTCTACAAACCTACAACCCACCTTAAAACCACGAGTAAAGGGCAACTCTCGCATTACCTCAAACTCAAAATCCAGCAGGGTTGAACTTGGGTCCATCGGGTCTTTAATGGCTGCCGTTAAAAGGGTACCTTTATCAAAGGAGTCTTTACTTAAAAAGCTCAAACCACCAGAGGAGTAATCAAAAAGCGGATATGCACATTCGCCTGATTCGCAGGCAATACCAATAAAACCTTTCGCTTTGTAGCGTTCTTGGTTTCTTTGGTCCCTGTAAGCGTCTTCATTTAAAACAGGATCATTTTCTATATCGAAATCAAAGTCAGCAGAAGACGATGAATCCTGAACTTGTTCAGGAAGGTCCATCTGAGTCACCATAATGTCTGCCTTTCCTGTAAAATGCAGTGGCTCATCTAAGTGAATTTTACCGTCAATGTAGGTACCCTTTAAGGAAAACATGCAACCTCCAGAAGCTTTTGTTTTTATCTAATTAAAATAACTGAAAGCGAAGCCTTTCGCAAGTTGTATTGGATTTTCGCTTAAAGGCGATTCGTCGCATTTAAGTAGGCTTGGTCCATGTGGTCTATAGTCGAAAAGATATATTCCTTTTTATCTGGGCTAAAATCCCATGTAGAAATATTGGCCTTTACCCAGCCTCGGGGGCTGCCTCCCTCTTCATTAAACTCTTGGGCCATGGCCTTCCAATCAGCAACCATTTCAATAATATCTAAGTTTTCCATGGCATCAGGGCAAGAGTGGGCTTCGGGATGATGGCGATTTAAAGATTTATGCAGCTCCATAGCCGAGGTAACTTCAGCCTCTACGCCTGCTGGAAATTCAAATGCTAGGCCATGGGTTTTACACCTGTGGCATTCTGTGAGCCAAGTGTAACATCTGCGTTCTTCCCCTTCCCACTTACTTTTATCATGGGCCTTGCCTCGTGCCTCTAAGGTCGCAAGATCAAAGCCTGCGTAACCAGTCATAACAGACATATTAAATGCGACTCTGTTAATATGGGCTGTGGTTCGACTTAAAAAAAAGTCTTTCATTGCATGTGTTGGTTGGGTCATAAGTCGCGTTGGAATGCTATTGTTGTGGTCACTAAATATTTTCTACAGATCAATTACTATAACTTTAATTATGACAAGAAAATGGCCATTTGAACAGTCCAAATGACTTTTCTGAGTCGGTGGCTGTTTAGTCAATGGGTGTGCTATCGTCGTCTGCAAAAAATTTCTAGCCTAATTTGGGATTATAGAAAAGCTAGTTTAAGCCTCACCGCCAACTTTTTAGACAAACACAAAAGCTGCCACCAAAACCAAAACATGACAAAAGGGTTTTTATTTTATAAAATTAAACTAACCCCCAATCCTAATTTTAAATTAACCTGCAATGGTTGGCGGTAACAAGGTGAGGAAATATGAGCGAACTACTGAGTCTGCTTGGTGAGTTTAGCGGCCAAGTTAAAAAAAAGGTGCAAAATTCAAAGCTCTTAATGGGGCGAAACCACTTTTTCGATAAATTTGTTTTTGAGAGTTTTGAAAAAATCAACAATGTTGGCAAGGCCCTTTCAACAGATGCTTTTAAAAAAGCTGCTTATCAAAATTTGATGGATCGCCTTTTAGAAACAATGCCTAGCTATGATTCAGCTCAGCCTTTATTGGGTAGCAAAGAAGACGAGGCTGTCTTTTTGAATTACAAAACAAAAAGGTTTTTAGAGGCGGCTCAACCCTGCGATGTCGTTTTAGTTAGGGGTAACCAACGCATCAGCCGTATCATCCAAACTTTAACCACTAGCCCCTACAGCCATTCGGCTTTCTACCTTGGGAATGGGGAAGTTTTAGAGGTGGAACCAGAAGGCGTTATTATCAGCCCAATTTCAAAATATATACATCTTGATCTAAGAATCTGCCGCCCCTCTCTTTTAGAGGCAGAAGCCAAACAAAAAGTATTGGATTTTATGCAAAAGATGTTACAAGAACAACCTAAGTATGACGTTACCAATATTGAAAAATTGATGTTTAAGTACGTCTATTCCAAATTTCGCCCCGATGCCAAGGTCTATATCGGCGGGAACACAAAATTTGAAACCTATTACATTTGCTCGGGGATGATAGCCCATGCCTTTCAAAAGGCGGGGTATCCAATTGTACCTTCCTTGCGGTTTAGCCAAAACCAAGAAAAACGTAAAAAAACTAAGCTAAATAATGTGAATGATTATTTTACCTTAGCCAGACACAGGCCCAAAAACTTCAGCCAGGTGGTACCTGCCGATTTTGACACCAGCCCCTTTTTTGCGACAGTGAAATTTATGTATTTGGACACAAATATTGAGGCCCAAAAGGGTGCATTTGAAATTGAATAGCCACAATTGAAATAAAAAGGGCCTACTTGGGGTTGGTGGCAATCACCAAGGAATGCATTGGCAGGCTATCAAAGACTTGCACATCTTTAAAACCAGCCTCTTCTAATTGGGCCTTGATTTTATCTTCCGTGATACGAATTTTAAGTGGTGGGCCCATTTCCATTTCCACGGCTTTCCAATCACAGATCATCACCTTGCCACCTGGTTTTAATATTCTGAGGCAGTCTGTAAGTAGGCCATGAGGCTCGTGAAGCTCGTGGTGAAGGTTGATCATATAGGCTAGATCAGCGACAGATTCATCTAAAGGCATAGAGGCTTCTTGCATCTTAAGAGGTTGAATGCGACCACTCATCACCTCACTTAAATTATCGCACATCCAACCCAACATGATATCGCTAATATCTAGCGCCAAAACTCGCCCGCTAAAAAACTTGGCAAACTCTTTAGCAAAAAAGCCCGTGCCTGCGCCGATATCTACAATGCAATCAGGGTTTTTTAATGCACAGAGGTCCCACATTTCTTTTGGGGGTTGCATTTCTAAGCGTTCCGGGTTGTTAAGCTTAGCTAATTTTTTAGGGTCAAATTTAATGTCTTCCATGGGGGGCGCCTGGGGGTTTTTAGTTTTTTGAAACCTTGAAAGTGAGTTATAGCCTACCTTTTTGGGTAAGATAGCTTCCTTTGGAGGCTCCACCAGCCAAAATTGGAGTGGCAAGTTTGTTTCATTTTATGAATCAACCACTACTTTAAGGATTCTTGCAAATTGTAGCAACTGCAGAATAAAAAAGAAGGTATTGGGCCAAAGCAGCCTTTCCTATCGTTCATTTTACAGTCAGAAAGGAAGGCTTGGATATTTAACTAGTTTAGTTTCTGTAAATCAATCAGGAGGCTATCCCAAAAGGCCAACCGAGCCTCAATGGCAACAATAGCACTTTCTTCGGCCTCGCGTAATTTACGCTTGTCACCTTTACACAGATAAACGAGCGTCTTCATGGACAGAGGTCCGTGGTGATCTTGATCCAGCTCAATATGTCGCTCTAGGTAGTAGTGAAAATAGGGGGCCTCTTCTTTAGTGCAGTTCATTTTGGCTAAAAGGCTACGAAACATCGTGGGGATAATGTGTTCCCGGCCCAAAGCAAAGGCCGCTGCCACTCTATGGGCATCCCCAGTTTGGATAAAATTCATGGTCTGCTGCATGAACCTCTTCGAACCCTTGGGGATCTCACCATTTTGCTGTATGGCAACCTGAAAACCTTTGGTGCGAACATTATTTGAAAAGCTTTTAGCCAAAGAAGTCTTGGCTTTCACCTCTTCCATCGCCATGCAATAGAGTTGAAAATGACTGGTGTAGCCTGAATTATCTGGCAAGGCATCTGACTCCTCTTCTAAAACAATCTCGTTTATAAAGCGCTGCAAGTCAGGCTGCGGCCGAATAAACCAAGGAGCGCCTGAAGGGGCGATCTCGTGCTGGACGGCCTTAGCCAATGACATAAAATCCCAAACGGAAAAAACATGGGATTCCATAAATAATTTCAGCTGTTCTTTAGTTTGCACAGCATCATAAATGGTGTGAGTTTTTAGTTGCTCACGGAGGGGAGTTATTTTTTCAAAAGGAAATTCAATATTCATAGTTTAATGGGTAGAAGGAAGACTTTAAAAATCGTCAAAACCGCCCCTACTCGGGAAGGAGTCAGGGGTATGGCGTACATCATCCACTTTTTCCACTGGGTGGTTATAAGTTGAATGACTATTTTGTTGTTGTTTGAGTTTTACTCCAAATTGCTCAGCCATATCTGCAACCAGATTATGGAGCATCTCAGCTTGGCTACTCAACTCTTCAGAAGCAGATGCTGATTCTTCAGCATTGGCGGCGTTGGATTGTGTGACTTGGTCCATTTGAGAAAGAGCCGTGGTGATTTGTTCTGTGCCCATAGCCTGTTCTCTTGAGGCTGTTTTAATTTGGTCAGCCAAGCCCTCAACTTCCATGGTTTTTTTCGCTTGGTGATTAGAAAAGTCAGAAACTTGACCCACTAGATCTGAAACCTGATTCGCATTGTTGAGAATTCCTGCAAGCACTTCTTCCCCGTCAGATACAAACAGAGCGCCCTGTTTAGCTTTAGCTGATGAATCCCGAATCAGATGACTAATTTCTTTGGCCGAAGCCTTTGAATTTTCAGCTAATTTAGATACTTCATTGGCGACCACAGCAAAGCCTTTCCCCTGTTCACCCGCTCTCGCCGCTTCAATGGCAGCGTTGGTTGCCAGCATTTTGGTTTGGTGAGTTATCTCATTAATAACTTCAATAATATCAGTAATTTGATCACTAGATTTTTCAATTTCGGCCATACTGGTCGAGATCTTAGCCATCACACTTACCCCTTCACTGGCAGCAAATTTCGCAGCTGAAGCCAGACCTGAAACCTCTTTGGTGCTCTCCAAAGACTGGGCTACCATTTCGTTCACCTCTTTTATTACTCCTGCGGTGTGTTCTGCACCATCAGCATTTCCCTTGGCTTGGCTAGAAACTTCTTCCATGCTCGCTGAAATTTGCTCTAAACTGGCCGCTTGTTCCGTGGCACCTTGGGAGAGGTTTTGCGCACCTAAAGAAATTTCATTGGATGCAGAGGTCACCTGCTCAGCACTGGTTACAACCTCTTGCACGAAGCGATTTAAAAGTTTGCCTATAGAGGCAATTAAAGTAACGGCTACGATCGAACCTGCCAGTAGGGCTAAAATCAAAATAGTGACCGACACTACCAAGCTTTGTTTTATGGATTCACTTAAGTTGGCTGCGCTTCCCTTGGCTTGGGCCTCTAGCACTTCATCCATTTCACCTAAGATGCCAGAAATTTGGTTTAAGGCCACGGTGGTTTTTAGATTATAAACGTGTCTAGCTTCTTCTTTTTTTTCTACCGTTCCAAGAGTCCATAAGTCTTTAATTTCTTTTGCAGAATAATGTAAGGCTTTGTGGATAGGCTCTAATTGATCAAGTAAATGGGCCAGTTTTGGGTTAATTTCTTTGAAGACCTTAGATTCATCACTATAAATAAAGCGGCCCATACGGCATTGTGTCGGGTCAAGTTGGATTTTCAATTCGGTAATTTGGTCATCTAAAAACAGCGAAGAAAGACCTTGAATCCAGCGGCGGTGTTGCACCTCTAAAACATTAAAAAACTTCGCTGTTTCAATGGATTCAACGGCCTTTTGGGACTTCATGAAGGAATTTATATTGTAAAGACCTAGGGCAAAAATGAGAGCTACCATCACTACAAAGCCTAAAGCGATTTGCGCCCTTACTGAAAGTTTTTTTTTCATTGCCTACCTCAATATTGTTTTTAAGATTACTATATCGGAAATCAACTTTCGCCTGCAAGCAAAAATCCCTAGAAAATTCAAAAATCTGCATAATATAAAATTTTCTATGCAAAAGCTTATTTTTATAGCCCTCAAGGGAATGATTTTGTTCCAAATTCAGATTAAAAAAATAGATATAAACCATTACTTTTGGAAAAAGTTGCCGTTTAAAATAGGCATTCGGCCCTGAAGGTGAACTCATTATTACAGGGTAATTTTCTCTTGCAGCTACCAAGGCAGAGCCTACGGCTCATTTTGGCCTACTGCTCAACATTAACAACCCCTTGCAATATTCCCCCCTTAGGTTAGCCCCCCATTCTGGTAACCGGCCCACTTTAACTTCCTCAGTGCTATTTTTAAGATTTTTCTCCTGCCAAATAAACGCACTTACTCTTAACCTAGAAAGGCACCAAAAAAATTGGCAAATCCGATTTGGAAGGAGGATTCTATTTCCAATTTAAGAAAATACAAAAGAGATAAAAAAGATTTTTTGCACTAGAAGACGTAGTGAAAGGTAGAATCAAAAAACTACCGAGGAAATTTCTCATGAAAAAATTTATATTACTACTTATCACCAGCAGCCTGCTCTTTTCTACAAATCTATTTGCTCAAGAAACGGCAGTAACCACAGTGACAACAGTAACTACAGAAGTTGAGGAAACCCAAAACGAGGTTGCTCCTGTGAAAGACCTAGCTAAAGAAAAGATTGCCTCTATTAAAGAAGCTACTACACCGAAAGAAAAACTGGATGATTCTTGGGGATATTTTGACCCTACAGCCTCGATAAGCCCCTATACCAATGGCTTGTCTGTTAGATACCTCTTTGACGACACCTCAACAGGGGACGGCCAAGTTGTTAGCGCTAGATACGACTTACAAATACTAAAGTTTTTACAGTTTAGCTTAGAGGCCAACCGTAGTGGTGATCCCTCAAGGCTACATTCGGCCTATGCTTACTTAAAATGGATGCTTGTCCAACCAGAAATTTCACCTGTCGGTTTAAGTATTGGTTCACGCAAAAGGCTTGCTTGGCACGGCGACAATACTGAATTTGATCAGGGAAACGACAGTGATGCAAAGAATGAAAAACTAGATAAATCACTTTTGTTTGCCGCAGCATCCAGCCATTTTATGGAAGGGGCAATCCAAACCAACCTCTACGTTGATGCCAGAAAGGCCACTGTCGGGGCAAAAATAGGGTTAAGCTCTAGGATTTTTGTTTTCGCAGAAGGTTACAAAAATTATACTGATAACCCAAGGGTTGAAAGTGACTTTGTTGGGGGTTTTGAATTCTACAACATCAACAACACTAAGGCTGTTCTGGCTTATGAAGCAGAATCTGAGAAAGCGGCTATAGACTTTACTGTTTACTACTAAACAGAGAAAGCTTGTTCAGACTTTACGGGCTAGGGTGCTTTTTAATTGGGATATTTTTAAAGTGGGTGAGAGCGGCGGAAGATTGTCGCCCGCTCACATAGCTAGAATTTTTAAACAAAATTCTAAAGAGTTTATTTTCTAAAGCAGCTTTTAAACGTAAAAAGGTGCAACACAAAAAAAGATACAAATTACAGTTAATACTAACATGATCCCTCCAAAGAATATTTAAGTTCAAAAAAATTATCGCTACCCTCGTGCAGCTTTGAAACAACCTTAGCTATTTCTTAACTTTATAATACTACTTTGCGATTGCAGAAGTAAAGTTGTGTTTTTTTAGGCTGTAAGCAAGTTACAGGTTTTTTGTACTGAAAAGCAGCCGCAATAAGTTTTTCATTGTTTTTAAAGGCTATTTCAAAACCACTGTCTGGCAATCAATGTTCTGATTCACTTAGCCCCTTTTAAATTCCCCAAAAAGGGATTTTAGCATTTCTATCCCTCACAATGAAACCAGAAAGCTAACTAGCACCCCCTCAACACAGAGCCACAGCCCTATTTGCCTAGGGATAAATGCCTTCAACGTTACCCTCGGCCTTGGGCTTTACATTAAGGCCAAAAGGCTAGTGGTAGCTTATACCGATTTTAATATTGGGCTGATTGAAATTTTATAGATTGGGTGTGAGCTGCCATAGGCTACAGACTGCTCACATCAATAGAATTTTTGGAAAAAATTCTAAGGAGTTTTTTTATTGGCAGCCCTTTAAATGTAAAAAGGGGCAACACAAAAAAAGATACAAATTACAGCTAATACAAACATGATCCCTCCAAAGAATACTCGTTCCAAAATAATAATCGCTACCCTCATGTAGCTTTGAAATAACCGTGGCTATTTCTTATTTTGACAATACTCCTCTGCAAACTTAGAAGTAAAGTTGTGTTTTTGGAAGGCTGGAGCAAGTTGAAGATTTTTTGTACTGAAAGACAGTGGGATTTGATTTTTAATTGATTTTAAAGACTATTGTAAAACCAAAGCCTGACGATCAATGTTTTAAATCACCCCTATGCCCCTCTTTCAAATCACTCCAAAGAAGGGGTTTTTACTTATTTTATGTCCTTTAAGACAATTTGATAACTGTTGTGGCAAGCCATACAACCATTGATGATATCACCAAGGGCTTGGTTTACCTCTGCTTGAGTAATCCCCTCTTTAGCCTTTTTAGACAGGGCATCAAAGCGGTTATGCACCTCCATACCAATTTGTTTAAACTCCATAGGTAGCTGCACTAAAATCCTTGGGGGAACCATTTCAACTTCATGCATTCCATTTTTATAGGCTAATTCAGAAATATCTTCCATGCGGTTTTCACCTGCAGCCTGCGAGACCAACATAATGGTATTTAAAAAGCTGCGCATTTCCTTGGCGACAAATTTTTTGTCTGCAAGAGATAGCTCTATGGCAACCCGTTGGTCGTCTGAGGCAACAGTGTTGCCCTTAACCATCATGGTTCCAATGGCGGCAATGGTAACAACCCACAATAAAATTGCGAGGATAGAAAGATTTTTAGCGTTGAACATAATTTCTTTTTTCAAAAGTTTAAGGTAATAATATTTACAAGATGTAATTATTCATATATACGACTTACTCTATTTAATAAAGGGGTTTATGATGCAACGGATATTTCTACTTTTACTTTTTTCACTCGTTTACAGCCCAATCTTGCTTGCTGAAACATCTTCTAAGGGATTTGTTTTCTTTCCTGTCACTGACTCTAGTTTTGAGATGAAGCCAAGCCTTTCTAAAATTTCAGGGGCGGTTACCATCCCTGAGGGAAATCTGGATTCAACCACTGTGGGGAAGATGGACCTGCAAGGTGTTGAACTCCAATTGGATTGCCCGTGGTTTCAGTTTGGAGCCAACCCCCTACGCCAGCAAATAAGCTATTCAACCTACACCCAAGAAGGTTTTGATATGAGCAGTTTTGAAATTAACCCCAACTATATCATGACCACTGACAGCCGCCTGATCGGCTTAGGTTTTGGGCCCGGTTTTGGTGGTTTGCGTCATAAAAACAAAACCACAGGGGAAACTGAAACCTTTATGACCCTACAATTCAGCGCAAGCCTTTCCCTGAATTTAGGTTTTTTGCATTTGGGCCTAGAGCAACGCAAACAAAGAAGCCAAGTGGAAGGGCAAAAGTACTGGGATAACAACCGTAAAATCTTTAAAGTGGGTATTAACTTCTAACTTGTAGAAATCTAGGTAAAAGAGTTAATCTCACCAACAACATAATAAACAAAGACCACATTATATGAAAAATAAACTTAAATCAGCCGCATTTGCCTGGGTTGGAGCCTTTTTGGGCATTGGCATGCTCAGCTACTTGCAGCAATTTTATCTTGAACCTGCCGATATGGTGATGATTGTAGGTAGTTTTGGAGCGTCTGCTGTATTGCTCTATTCTGCCTGGCAAAGCCCTTTAGCGCAGCCTAGAAACTTGCTTGGGGGGCATATTCTCTCAGCCATAGTGGGGGTTAGCTGTTACCAATTTATCCCCCTAGACCCTTGGTTGCAGGCGGCCATTGCTGTAGCCACTGCCATTGCCTTAATGGAACTCACAGAAACCACCCATCCCCCTGGTGGGGCCACTAGCCTGATAGCCGTAATCGGCAGTAGTTCGGTGCATAGTCTGGGGTATTTATATGTGCTGATTCCCATAGGCGCAGGCGCATTTTTAATGCTTATGGTGGCTTTGGCGATGAATTATATTGATCGCAAACGACACTACCCTTTGCGTTGGAAATAGATTACATATTTTATTTAACCTGCTCCCAACTAACCCAAATGAATTCGAGGCTACGGCGGGAGAAGTCTAAGTCTGTGAGGATTACGCTTAAGGGGTCACCAGCTTGGATTTTGCGTCTTGTCTTTCGCCCCACGGCGATATCCAACTCTGGGTCGTGTCTGTAGTGATCGTCTAAGATGGCAGACCAGGGCACAAATCCCTCAACATAAGGGCTAGTTACGCTAGCGTAGATGCCAGCTCCATTCATACCATTGACTCTGGCTGTAAATAGGTCGCCTAGCCTTGGGGCCATGTGCCAAAGAGCCTGTAACTTGCCCCCGACGCGCTCGGCTTTTTGGGCATTCCGCTCCAAGTCTGAACAATGCTCGCCTAATTGAGGCTCTAGTCTTTGGGGTTTGTTGCCCTTGATATGCTCTTTGATGGCTCTATGCACCACTAGATCAGGGTAACGGCGGATGGGGCTAGTAAAATGAAGGTAATGGTCGGCAGCCAAGCCAAAATGGATCAAACGTTTTTCTTCATAAACAGCCATGGCCATACTGCGCAACATTTTCATATTTATAAATTCTTTGTTGTCTTTATCCTTAATCTTTTCCAAAAGTTCATTAAAATCCTTACCAGTAGAAAGTTTTTTAATAACAATGCCTTCATTGTTTAGTAGAGCTTTCAAACTTTGGATTTTCTCAGCTAAGGGCGCCGCGTGATTACGCCAAAGGCCGTGGAGTTTATTTTGCTCTAAAAACATGCCAACAGATTCATTGGCCTCGAGCATCAACTGCTCAATCAACTTCTGGGCTTTGGTTTGGAAGGTCTGCTCGATGGACTTTAATTTATTGTGTTTCCCAAACTCAAAATGAACATCTGGCAAATGAAAGTTAATGGAGCCTCTCTCAGTTCTCTTAACCCTTAAAATTTCAGCAACAAGGGCATATAATTTAATATTTTCTAAAAGCAGTGGGTCGATGCCGTGAGCGTCGCCCGTTTCAAAAAAGTCACCCACTTGGTTATAAGTAAGCCGTTGTTTCACATTGATCAGGGATTCATAAACCTTAGTTTCTATGGGGTTCCCGCGCCCATCCAATTGCATTTCGCAAGTTAAGGACAAACGGTTTTTACCTGCCTGCAAGCTGCAAAGGCCATTGGACAAAGATTCAGGCAGCATGGGTAAACACATGCCTGGCAAATAGACACTGGTTGAGCGTTTTAAGGCTTCCTTATTCAGCTTAGAGCCAGGGGTTACATACTGGGCAACATCGGCAATCGAAACAAAAAGCAAAAAGCCTTGGGAGTTTTCCTTGATGTAAACAGCATCATCATAGTCTTTTGCATCATCGCCATCAATGGTCACAAAATCGAGATGTGTTAGGTCTGTGCGCCCCTCTGTGGTTTGAACTTCGGCCCCAAATGCGGCAGCCTCTGCTTCCACGTTAGGAGCAAAGGACTTCTGTAAGTGAAACTCACCTAAAACCTCAGAATAAAAATCTATGAGGGTATAATTATGCGGGACCAATTGATCAATTCTAGTTTTATTGGGGATGCCCATGGAATCCACCAAGGCTTGAAAACCTGCCAATTCCTTATCAACCTTACCACCAATTAGGGTAGCGGGATAATGGTGATTGTTCGGGCGGACCCAAAGTTGGCCGTCCTTATCAAAAATCTCACCTTGCAACCTTTTGGTTTTTCTTCCACTGCCGGGAAAATAGATCTTATTGGCTTTCTGCTCAGGGTGATAAATCAGTTCGTCCCCTGAAATAGCCCCATCTAATTCTGGGGTTTGGGGCAAAGCGACCAATTCACTGCCACCGACGGCAAGATAAAAGGGTTTGCCTCCATCAATGACAAAAAAGCCGTGCGAGGTGCTGGCACTGCGCCTAGGGCTCCTGTTTGCTGGGGCTTTAAATTCTTTACGGTCGCCCCTAGTGGGTTTACCCGAAGGCATGTAGCGCCCATGCTCTTTGGTTAAGGCTCGGCTACTAGCGAGGCTTTTTAAGATAGTACGAAGCTGTGGCTTTTTGGACTTATTCTGCCCCATTGTCTTTAAAATTTCTTTGGAAGTCAGTCCCTTAGGATTTTCGTTTAATAAACGGACAACAGCGGCAGAGGTAAGTTTCATGATTAGTTTCTACCTGTTTTTTTTGCCGTTTTTCTGTTGTAAAGCTTTAGGAAGTCGGCCTTAAAACTGGCAAAACGTCTCTCTTCAATAGCGTCACGGATGCGGTCCATTAAAGTAAGATAAAAAGAGACATTATGAATGGATGTCAAGGTAGCGCCTAAAATTTCATTGGCTGCAAAAAGATGATGCAGGTAGCCACGAGAAAAATTCTGGCAGGTGTAACAACCACAATTGGTATCGACAGGAAACTTATCCTTTCTAAATTCAGCGTTGGTCACACGTACCTTACCAACGTTGGTGAAGAGCATGCCTGAACGAGCAAATTTAGTGGGGATCACACAATCCATCATGTCGATTCCACGCTCAACTGCCTCTAAAATATCCTCAGGCAAACCAATACCCATTAGGTATCTAGGTTTATCTTGGGGCATAAGTGGTGTGGTAAAATCTAAGGCTGTTTTCATGTTTTCTAAACCTTCACCCACACTCAAACCACCGATGGCGTAACCGGGAAAATCAATATCAATCAATTGTTTGAAGGACTCTTTTCGTAAATCTTCAAAAATTGCCCCTTGGGAAATACCAAATAGAGCTTGGTTAGGGTTTTTATGGGTCTTTTTACAAATGGCCGCCCATTTGGCTGTTCTGTCTAATGCCTCTTTAGCATAGGAATAGGTACAGGGGTGCTCTACACATTCATCAAAGGCCATGATGATATCCGCACCTAGATTAGATTGGATCTCCATAGATTTTTCAGGGGTCAAGCGAAACGACTTCCCACCCTTTTGGTAGGAGAAGGTTACCCCGTCATCATCAATCACACGGTCACGCAAACTAAAAACTTGGAAGCCGCCAGAATCTGTTAAAATAGGGCCATCCCAGCCCATAAAATCGTGTAGGCCACCAAAGCGTTTGATCGTCTCGCTGCCTGGTTGGTGCTCTAAGTGGTAAGCATTAGAAAGCAAAATCTGGCAATCTAACTCCTTCATTTGTGCTGGGGTTACTGCCTTCATGGCAGCAGCCGTTCCTACGGGCATAAAAATAGGAGTTTGCACTGTGCCGTGAGGCGTTTTAAACTCTCCACGTCTCGGGCCTGCGGGGTCTGTACTGATTAATTCAAATTCAAAATTGCTCATCTCTTGCTCAAACGCTTGAAAATAGGTAGGGATACATATGTAAACCAAAAAGGTAGGTATGATTTTATCAGATAAACGTATTATGGAACTCATACAAGAGGGAACTTTAAAAGTTGACCCCTTAGATGAAGGGCAGATCCAGCCTGCATCCATTGATCTAAAGCTTGGAACCAGTTATTTGAAGGTCTCAGAAAATAATGTGACTCACATGGATTTAGACCATCCCCCAGCTTATGAGACCATTGAACAGGATACTTTAATCCTTCCCCCTCATTCTTTCATTCTGGCCACAACCAGAGAATATATTTGTTTACCCAATAACCTAACGGCTTTTGTTGAAGGCCGTAGCTCCATTGGCCGCATGGGATTATTTATCCAAAATGCAGGTTGGGTAGACCCAGGGTTTGAAGGGGAAATTACTCTTGAGCTATACAACGCCAACAATATGCCCATCAAGCTTGATGCTGGTAGAAGAATTTGCCAATTGGTAATCGCTCAGATGGACCAACCAGCTCTCAACCCTTACAGGGGCAAGTACCAAGGCCAAAGAAAAGCCACAGGTAGCCAGGTTTATAAGGATTCAGAAGCGCAGCAGTAATTGATTAAGTAAAACTAGACCTGAGGAAAAACTAGTTACTAACTAGTTTTTTCTCTCTTACATCTTGGGCGAAGCGCTTGGTGATTTCTTGCATCTCTGTGCCCATTTGAGAATAGACCACAGCGTGTTTAGGGCTGAAGTTAGGGTCTAGACCAAAGAGGTCGTGAAAAACCTGCACCTGCCCGTCTGTATCGCCACCTGCACCAATGCCAATGGTAACAGCACCAATGGCCTGAGTTATGTCTCGGGCAATATCATGGGGAACATTCTCTAAAACCACAGCGAAGCAACCAGCTTCGGTAATGGCTAAAGCTTCTTCTAAAAGGTGTTTTTGCCCATTTTCTGTTTTGGCTTGCTTGCCAAAACCACCAAAGGCGTGAACCGATTGAGGGGTCATACCCAAGTGGCCAACCACAGGGATACCCACCTGAGTGAGAGCTTTGATTGTTTCAACTTGAGAAAAACCACCTTCAAGCTTAACGGCTTTTGCTCCGCCTTCTTTGAGCAGTCTTCCTGCTGATTCCAGTGCCACAGAGGTAGAAACCTGGTAGCTCATAAAGGGCATATCAGCCACTAAAAAACTGGACTTGCAACCACGGGCCACCATCTTGGTGTGATAGATCATTTCATCGAGGGTAACAGGTAAGGTCGTATCCTGCCCCTGCACCATCATACCCAAGGAATCACCGACCAAGATAACATCAACTAAACCATCGATAATTGAAGCCATCCAAGCATCGTAAGCCGTAGCCCACACTTGCCTCTCTGTCCCTTTTTTTCCCGTTAATTTAGTAATGTTAATTGGTTTCATTAGCTTAAAATAATGAATTTAAAAATATTGAGTTAGTTCTTGATCATGTCTGAAATCAAAAAGGCCAACTCTAAAGACTGCTGGGCATTCAAACGAGGGTCGCAGCTAGTAGCATAGTTTTTCTTCAAGTGATGGTCTTCAATCTGCTGGGCGCCGCCAACACATTCGGTAACATCAAGGCCTGTAAGCTCAAGATGAACACCACCAGCAACAGTTCCTTCTGCTTTGTGGGCAGCAAAGAATTGTTTAATTTCTTCTAATATGGACTCAAAGTTACGAGTCTTATATTTGGAGTCTGAAAGAAAAGTATTTCCATGCATGGGGTCACAACTCCAGAGCACTTTCATCCCTTCTTTCTTAATTTCTCGAAGTAACTTCGGCAATTTATCCTGTACACCTGTCGCGCCGAAACGAGTGATTAAAGTAATTTTACCAGCTTCGTTATCCGGGTTCAACCTATTGATGATGGATTTTACTTCGTCAATATCATGCTTAGGCCCAATCTTCATACCAATTGGGTTTAAGATACCCCTCATAAATTCAACATGAGCGCCATCAAGCTGGCGAGTTCGGTCACCAATCCAAAGCATGTGCCCGCTGCAATCATACCAACCGCCTTGGGTTGAGTCTTCACGGGTTAAGGCTGTCTCATAGTCCAAAAGCAAGGCTTCATGGCTGGTGTAGACCTGTGCTTGGTGGATGCTTGAGCTATCTTCAGGAATACCGATCACTTTCAAAAATTTCAAAGCCTTGTCAATATCTTGGGCTAGCTTATCGTATCTGTGGCCCTGTTGGGAATTTTTAATAAACTCTTGATTCCAAGAATGGACTCGATGCAAGTCAGCAAAACCGCCTTTAGTGTAGGCTCTTAAAATATTTAATGTTGCTGCTGAATGCCAATAACCTTCAATCAGCTTTTTAGCGTCTGGGGTTCTGGCTCCTACAGTTGCTTCAGGTGAATTTACAATATCACCTCGGTAGCTCATTAACTCTAAGTCACCAACCATTTCTGTGGGGCTTGACCTTGGCTTAGCGTACTGGCCTGCAATTCGCCCTAGTTTGATCACTGGTTTTTCACCTGCAAAAGACATAACAACAGCCATTTGCAACAGTACCCTTAGGGTTTCTCTGATCACAGGTGCGGTGCAAGACTTAAATTCTTCTGCGCAATCGCCCCCTTGGAGTAAAAAAGCTTTTCCCTCTTGGGCCTTGGCTATCTCGGCCTTAAGGCTACGGATTTCCCCAGCGAAAACCAGGGGTGGCAAGGACTCAAGCTGCTCGATAGCGGCTTTATGTTCATTTAAATCAGGCCAGAGACCTTGTTGTAGGGCGGGATAAGCTTCCCAAGATTTTTTATTCCAGTTGTTTGCATTCATCTTAAATCGTCTAAAGGCATGGTTTATAATAACTTCACAAACTAGCGGCTTTACTCGACTATGGCAAGTTTACCTCTAGGGTTTACTCCTTAGAAATATAACCCTCTTTAAACCGTTGAAATTTTACCAAATCAATGCTCGTTTCTTTTGGGTTCTCCAGAATAAAAGAGATTTCCTTTGCATTGCCGCACTCATTTTCATATAATTAAACTAAGAAACCTAAATTTTTACGTAATATTGAATCTAACTAGCGGGAAATCATGAAAAATCTAAAGCAAATCCTTGTTCTGTTAAGTTGCTTACTTTTTCTGGGGGCAAGTCAAGCCATTGCAGGGAAAAAAGACCCAGTAGCAATTTTAAGCCAAGTCACAGGTACTGTTGAGTACCAAAAGGCAGGCAAAAAGAAGTGGAAAAAAATCAGAAGAAACAAATTTTTGTTCAGTGGTTACACCATCAAAGTTGGCAAAGATGGCAAAGGAAAGTTAACTGATAAAAAAACAGGCAAAAAGTATGACTTGTCTGCAAACAGCGAAATTACTGTTCAAGCTAAGGGCGTAAAAGCCACTAAGGGCACATTAAGCGAGTCAGCCGCTGCTTCTTCTGCACTAGCTTCAAGCTTAATGAAGAAGTTTGATAAATCACAGTCTTATACCACTGTTCGTAGAAGCCACAAAAAAACAACCTTAAAGATTGATGCAGCCCGTGAATTGACGGTTTTACCTGCTGAACCTTATATGGTTTGGGAAAATCTTGGTCAGGACTACACATATAAGTTAACTATTGGCTCAGACACCTACGATATACCAGCCGCTAAGGATGACGTCGTAAAGGCCAAAATCAAGCCTTTTAAAGGCACTCAAACTTATAAGATTGACGTTTATAAGGGCAGCAAAAAAGTCTTAGAAATGAAACCTTTTAAAAAGAGGGGTAAAAAGACAGACCGTGCTATCACTTGGTTAGACGAAAACAACTCGAAACAAGTAAAAGAATCCATTTCTGCATTACAGCAAGAATACCCCGATAACGGTTTTATGCTAGGTAACTACTATGAAGACCAACAGTTGTATGTTGCTGCTATGGGCCAGTACCGTCAGTATTTAAAAGATAACCCTGATGAAATCGAAATGGCACCTTACCTATTTCGTGTGTACAAAAAGTTAAAGCTAAACAAAACTTACAAATTAGAGTTGGAAGATTACAAATCCCAACTACTTGAGTAATTCAAAATTTAAAGTAATGGTGAATCCTCGCTAGCGGACGCCTTTGGCGGTTTGTTCACCTTTGTTTTTTAAATCAGCTTTCACTCTGAATGATAAATGTGAAAATTAAAAAGGATGCCAAAAGCATCCTTTTTTTTTGACTCACTCACGGCTCATTTTGGGCCGCAACTCCACCCTTTTGCCCCTCCATTAAAGCCTTCAGCTTCGCTTCAGACCTACATTTATATAGAGCAGCAAGCAGAATTCGAACCTTGCCTTTTGCCCCTATTTATTGCTATAAAGTTTAAGAAGAGTAATCAACTTTACTCAAGAATATTTTCTATTAGGACCGAAAATGCTGCAAGCCCTAAAACGCTACGATATCATCGCCACAATTCTAGTTTTTTTATTAATGATTCCTGCTGAAAAACTGGAGTTATTTTCTACCTTAGAAAACCAGACCCTTTCGATCAGGCACATTTTACGAATGACTCAGGGCGACCCTGAGACAACCAAGTTCCCCTCGGAAAAAGTTGGCGTTGCTTACCTTGATGAAGATTTTTTCAAAGAATATGGCAGTTTCCCCCTAAGGCGAGCTGATGTAGGCATCATGATCGAAAACCTACGCCTTGCAGGCGCAAAGGTGGTTATGGTGGATATGCTCATGGACTTTGCTAGCTCTTATGGCGAAGACCCTGTGATTGCAGAAAAGGCTAAGACAGCGGGAAACAATATTTTTGTGTCCATGTTGTCTATTCAAAAGGGTAAGATCACGGGCATCAACTTACCCACACCAAAAATCAAAGAGGCCACAGTTACAGCCTATTCCAATCACGCAAAAAGCGGCAACATGCTAAATCGCCTCAGAGTTTACCCTGAGGCTGCGGCAAAATACAAAGAGTGGCCTGCCTCAGTGGCTTCTGTTGCAATGTACTTAGGTGTAGAGCCTAAAGTTGAAAATGGGATTTTGAAGATTGGGCCATACTCACTACAATTAGACCAATTTGGTGACTTTAGAACTGATTTCCCTACCTACGCAATTGACCCTGCGAGGCGTTTTTTACACAGGGACCCCGAAGTGGGGATTCAGGGCATGGCACTTTTAGAGTTAGACCGTGAAGAAGAAGATGAGATTGATGAGCTTAGGGCTAGAGTCGAAGGTAAGATCATCTTTTTAGGTGATACCAGTGAGGTAAGCCACGATATCTTTGATACCATCGTTGGCGAAGTCTACGGGGTTGAAGTTATGGCAGACGAAGTTGCTACCATCTTTAAAAATGGCGCTTTAAGAAGTGCAACTTCGACGCAAGAAGCTGTTTTACTCATTCTTTTTATGATTCTTTTGATTGCTTTGCACTTTATTGTAGAGCCTATGTTCCGCTACCTTGCAGCTATCGTTGTTCTAGGCGGATACTTTTTTTACTGTACTTGGGCCTACATGAAATATGATCTTGTCTACTCCATGAGTTACACTCTATTGGCTGGGCTTTTTGGTTTTATGATGATCAATGTTTACCTTTTTATCCAAGAGAGAAAGCAAAAAAGCTTCATCACTGGTGCCTTTAGCCAGTACCTTTCTCCTGATGTGGTTGGCGCTTTAGTAGACAATCCTGATCTTTTATCTCTAGGTGGGGAACGCCGAGAAATGACAGCCTATTTCTCAGATGTCGCTGGCTTTTCAACAATCAGCGAGGCGCTCACACCAGAGGAGTTGGTTCAGCTTTTAAATGAATACCTAACAGAAATGTGTGACATCATTTCTAACTATAATGGCACTATTGATAAGTTTGAAGGTGATGCCATCATCGCTTTCTGGGGTGCCCCACTAGACCAACCTGACCACGCTATTCAATGCTGCCATGCAACCGTAGAGATGCAAAATCGTATGGTTGAGATCCGTCAGAAATTAGCAGAAGAGGGGCGGCCTGAGCTGAATGTCCGTATGGGCGTAAACTCTGGCCCCATGGTTGTAGGTAATATGGGCAGCCAAACTAGAATGGATTACACCATGATGGGTGATGCTGTGAACTTAGCTGCTCGCTTAGAAGGGGCAAATAAGTTTTATAAAAACTACTCCATGATCAGTGAGTTCACCTATGCCCAAGCAAAAGAAGCCATTGATGTTCGAGTTTTAGACACCATCACAGTTGTGGGCAAAGACCAACCGATCAAAGTATATGACTTGATTGAGAAAAAAGGCATGACCACAGGGCGCATGGCAGACCTCGTGCCCCAATACATGAAGGGGATGGATAGGTATCTAGATTTAGACTTTGGTGGCGCCATCACTGAGTTTGAAAAGGCCCTAAAAATCATCCCAACAGATGGACCTTCAATCACATACATTGATCGTTGTAAGAAGTTTATCGCCGAGCCACCTCCAGCCGATTGGGATTTGGTCTTTAGATTGACTGAAAAAGGCTAGCCAAGTCTGGCGAGGGAGCAGGCTAGAGAATACTAAAACTGAGAGACAAGCAACAAAATGGGACGGGGACTGGGAAACAAAATCCTTTCTTTTGTAAAGCGGATAGCCTCAAAAGGGCTTCCATTTTCTGCGCCTGTTTTTATTTTTTTTGCCTTCTTGCTTAGTCCCCTGATTTTTCAGGGTACCACCGCTGAAGCAGCTCTAAAAAACACCATTTCTACCTCGCCTCTGCAGGTCAATTATAATGAGGGGAATAAAGATTTCGAATTCTTTTTTACCATCCGCAACAAGGGAAAAAAAGATGTAAAGCTGGGTGCGATTTTAACCCTACTCGGTGGCAAAGACAAACGCTGGCGTGGTGTAAAACTCCCTGAAGTACCTGCAAAATCCTCGCTTGATTTTTCCTTCTCTTTACCTGCTTCCTTCTTTTTCAAAGCTCCCTTTAAGGAGATGGAACTTAAGGTTTACGGCGGTAAGTTTAAGGCTTTTGCCGACAAGAGTTCCAACTACCAACGCATGACCATGAGCTTTTCAAAAAACAAAAAGGCCATAGTTTTAAGGGATAGCAAAACAGGCAAAAAACAACTGATTAAGTATAGCAGTGCTGCTTCAAAGGACAAAAGGGCAGACAGCATTCAGGGTGTTGGAGTTTGGATTAACGGTAAATTAATTAACATTTCAAATGGTTATGTATTTACAAAACTTCCAGCGCCTATTTTATTGGCCCTAAGTGGAAATAAAAAGGCTCTGATCAATTTTACAAAAATCCAAGGGGCTAGAAGCTACAACCTTTACTGGTCTGAAAGGCCAGGGATCACACCCCGAAATGCAACGAAAGTCGCAGGAATTGGCTCC
>JASJGK010000225.1:0-4418 GCA_033791585.1 SAR324 cluster bacterium
CCCACAAGAAGCAGGTGAAGAACTCTTAGAGCTCAGAGCCGACAAAGCCACTAAAATGGCACAGGATCTTAAAAATATGCTTAGTTAGCTAGGCTATCCAGGTTCCCAAAGACATATTATGGCTTTTAGACAGAAGTAAAAGCCATTTATGGTGATCGCAATAAGTCCAGTGATGGACTAAGTTAAGAACAATACCATTAATATAGAACTATACTTTACAGTCAGAGACTTAGAAGTTAAAATGGGCCAAAGATTTTGTCTTTTGGTTCATTTTTAAATTCATACCTTCATAAATATGCCAGACAACCATGTTATAGTAACAATCAAAGAAAGACACTCTTGTAGGGACTTTACTGATAAGATTGTAACTCCAGAACAAATTCACCAAATATTAGATGCATCCAAGCATACACCCTCTTCTACCAATATGCAGCCTTGGGAAGTTGTAGTGGTTACAGGTGAAGCTAAAAAAAAACTGGATTCCGCCCTTTTAGATGCTTTCGACACCCAGGTGCCGCCAAACCACGAAATGAGTGCCTACTTGGAAAAGTGGGAGGAACCCTTTAAAAGCAGGCGTTTTGAATGTGGCGTAGGCCTTTATGAAGCCTTGGGGATAGGCCGAAAGGACAAAGAAACTCGACTGGCCCAAACAAGAAAAAACTTTAATGCCTTTGGGGCCCCTGCGGTTTTAATTTTTTACATGGATCGAATTTTACAAGAAGGAAGCCTATTTGATATGGGTCTATTTCTGCAAACCGTGATGCTTAGTGCCCAAAGCCTAGGCCTTGCGACCTGCGCTGAGGCAAGCCTTGTTGCCTATAGCAATATTGTAAAAGAAATGTTTAAGATCCCTAAAGAGAAAAGATTGATCATAGGTTTAGCTTTAGGCTACAGGGACACCAAATCTCCTGTAAATACCTACAGGACAAAGCGAGAGCCGGTCGAAAAATTCACTCGATTTTTTTCTTAAAAGATAAGATTTAGTCGATAAGAATTAAAAAGTTATGCTAGGCCAGAAAAAGTTTGGCCCTTCTCTTGACAAAGTTTGGGGATATGCGTAGAAATTATTGTTTAACACAAATCCGCATTTTGCAGGAAAAAAGATGAAAACGACTGTTAGCGTCAAAAAAGAGCAATTTGACATCAAAGGTGACCTTACTAGAGCTTGGCATTTAGTAGATGCTGAAGGGCAAACCTTAGGTAGACTCGCCACTAAGATTGCAAAAATCTTACAAGGCAAACACAAAGCAATTTACACTCCTCATGTTGATACAGGGGACTATGTAGTTGTTGTAAACGCTGAAAAGATAACTCTTACCGGCGCAAAAATTACTGATAAAATGTATCATCACCACACTGGTTACCCAGGTGGGCTTAAATCAGCCAGTGCTCAGCAACTACTAGAAAAGAAGCCAACGGCTTTAGTTGAGAATGCTGTTAAGGGCATGATGCCAAAAAACAAGCTAAGCAGAGCTGCTTTTTTAAAATTAAAAGTGTACGCAGGTGCGGAGCATCCTCACCAAGCTAACCAGCCACAAACCTTGGAGCTGTAAGAATGGAGCAATACTACGGTACTGGCCGAAGAAAATCTTCTGTTGCTAGAGTCTACTTAAGACCTGGAACAGGAAAGATTGTTGTAAATAAAAAAGATATGTCAGAATATTTCACTAGAGATATTTACCATTACATTATCAATCAGCCTTTAGTTTTAACTGAACACACTGAAACATTTGATATTATTGCTATGGTGAAGGGCGGTGGTACTACTGGGCAAGCAGGTGCTGTTCGTCACGGTATTTCACGCGCATTACTTGAGTTTAGTGCTGAATTAAGACCTGAGCTACGCAAAGCAGGATTCTTAACTCGTGATGCTCGCCAAGTGGAACGAAAGAAGTACGGACAAAAAGGTGCCCGTGCAAGATACCAGTTCTCCAAGCGTTAAGAACTATATATTTATACTTCATAGAGACTTTAAAAAGCTCCATGGTACTTGCTACTATGGGGCTTTTTTTTGTTTGCTGATTAGGCAGCAACTAAGATCCCTCACCTCATCTATGGCGTGTATGAATCGCGCAGCGATTAAGAACCCCTTAAGGATTTGTTGTTTGTACTTTAAAAACGCAGGCTTTTGACAAAAAATAAGACTAATTGAAGTTTGCAACCTTAGGCAGTAATTTCAGCATATTGATCTCGTTCCCCTTAAGGTTAAAGGTCACCTCATCCATCAAGTGATCAATTAGCTTTAGACCTCGGTGTAGCCCCTTGCCCTTGCGTTGAAAAAAGAATTTACTGGCATCAAAGCCTTGGCCCTCGTCTTTAATCTGCACCACTATACGATCCATCTTTAACTCAATCTCAAAAAAGATATCCCGCCCTGTCTGCTTTTTGTTTCCATGCTCTACGGCATTGCTCAAGGCTTCATAGATAGCCATTTTTAAATCAGGAAAACTGCCATAACCACTCGGGTAAACTAACTCAATCAAGTTATCCACACGGTCTAGAAGCTGTAAAGTAGACTGTTCTGTTGACTGGATCACAGCTTGGTAATTAGAACTCATACTGTAGTCTAGAAGTTCATTTTGGACAAAGCGGCCCCGATGAAAGCGCATAGCTCTTTGAATGGCTTCAATAGCTTCTTTTGGGTCGATCGGCTTGACTAAAAAACCTGCGATTCCATAGTTAATAGCCTTAACAGCTTGGCTTAATGAGTTTGGATCACTAACCAGAATAAAAGGAACCTGTGAGTTACTTTCCCTGATCTTAAACAAAAACTCTTCCCCAGAAGTCATGCCCGGGCCAAAGTTCATCTCACTGATCACTAAATCAAAGTGTTGGGAATTAAATTGCTTATAGGCTTTATCGGCAGAGGCTGCAAATTCATACTCCAAGCCTTCTTCAAGAAAAATATTCTCTAAAGTGATTTTAGACTCTGAATCTGATTCAGCTGCAAGGACTCTGTAAGAAAGTTGTGCCATGGGAAAAAAAACAAGCAGTACACCCTATGCGCATTGACCAAAACAAAGGGCATGGGTTAGGTTTGGAAAAGGGTAAAACTTTACCTAACATAAACCAAAACGACAAAAAATACGAGGAGAAACAATGGCTGACTTAGATGGAATCAAGGATGGGAAAGATTTTGGACTTGATACGCCCCAAGTCAACAAACCCTATTTTTTAAAAGGTTCCAACAACCTTGACTGGGGAATGAAGGCTCGCTTGGGCAGGCTTTTCAACCCCAAATCAGGCCGAACTGTAATGCTGGCCTTTGACCATGGTTATTTCCAAGGCCCAACGACAGGTCTGGAGCGGATTGATATCTCTATAGCCCCTTTGATGCCTTACGCAGACGTATTGATGTGTACACGTGGCATAGCACGCAGTGTTGTTGATCCTGAATTAGGTAAGCCCTTGGCTTTGCGCATGAGTGCGGGTCAAAGTATTTTAACGGAACTTAGTAACGAATACATCGCTGTTGAGATTGAAGAAGCCATTAGATTGAACGCCTATGCCCTTGCAGCTCAAATTTACATTGGCTCTCCTCACGAACACCAGTCTATTAAAAATGTCACAAAACTCATTGACCAAGGAATGAGATATGGCATCCCAACCCTTGCTGTTACAGGCGTTGGTGCTGAAATGGCCCGAGATGCAAGATACTTTGGCTTAGCTACAAGAATCGCGGCGGAGATAGGTTCTCATTACGTTAAGACCTATTTTGTTGAAGAAGGATTTGAAAAGGTGGCGGCAGCTTGCCCCGTTCCTATCGTGATTGCTGGTGGGCAAAAAATTCCCGAGCTAGACGCTTTAAACATGGCTTATAGGGCCATTGACCAAGGTGCTGCAGGTGTTGATATGGGAAGAAATATTTTTCAATCAGACTCCCCTGTTGCCATGATCCAAGCCGTTGGTGCTGTGGTACATGATTTGGTTAAGCCTGATAAGGCCTACCAAATGTACCAAGACATCAAATCAAAACTAAATAAATAATATGAAAAGTCATTTTCTTGCACGAAACATCAATAAATTGCAAAAGGAGTTGCAAATCACCCCAGAGGTAGCTGCTCGACTTTACACCGCAAGATTAATCGGCAAGGAAAAGACCTTAGTATTGCACGGTGGTGGAAATTGTTCCCTCAAATCCACCGCTGTCGATTTATTTGGCAAGGCCCGCCCTAGTGTTTTGGTCAAAGCTTCAGGGTTCGATATGGCAAATTTGCCACCAAGCGGCCTCACAGAATTATGGCTAGAGGATTTAGAGCCCTTAAGTCAGTTAAATTCCATGTCTGATGAAGTCATGAGCGGGGAGTTGCAACGCTGTGCAATAAAACTCGATTCAGCACCCCCCTCCATCGAAGCCTTGGTTCATGCTTGGATCCCTGAAAAGTTTGTAGACCATAGCCATAGTGATGCCATCTTAG
>JASJGK010000226.1:0-16459 GCA_033791585.1 SAR324 cluster bacterium
TCATCAAAATAGGCTGGCACTGTTATCACTGCCTTTTTGACCTCTACCCCTAATACTTGTTCCGCCCGTGCCTTAATTTCATTTAAGACAATAGCGCTTAATTCTTCTGGAGTTTTGTGGTCTGGTCCGAGTGTCAAATTATCTTGGGAGCCTTTTTGAACCGAATAAGGCAGATGACTGAGGTCATCTTGGATATCTTCCAATCCTCGGCCCATAAAGCGTTTAAAGCTATAGAAGGTATTATTTGGGTTGGTAAGTCGCTGGTTTAGCGCATCTGCCCCAATTAGAATATCTTCACCATTTAAGCCCACAACAGAGGGGATAGCAGTAGTAGTCTCGCCCGACTCAACCACCTCTAAACCACGCTCGCCAACATAGGCCGCCATGGAATTGGTTGTGCCTAGGTCAATACCTATAACAATTTCTTTGGCAGTTGTTTCTTGTTCGGTAGCGCTCATACTGTTAATTCTCCAATCCTACTGGCAAGAGTGAGGATGTATTTTAGTTTGGCTAATTCTTGTTCAATGGTGTCGATAGTTTCTAAGTCATCTGGGCTTTCTATCAATGATGGAAAAACGGTTGTTAAGAGGTCTTCACTGTTAACCAAATAGACGAGCACCTGCTCTTTGATCCCTTCCAAGGCCGCCCCTGAGCTTTGCAGCTGGTCTAGGTCTTCTTGCAGATCAAACATCTTACAGATGTATTCTTGTGGCGGGTGGCCCAAGCGGACAGCATCTTTCTTTAATAGTCCCAGCAGATATTTTCCCCTTTCAAAAGGGTTTTCTAAACAATCCTTTGCTTGGTGAAGCAAGGCCGTGTGGGCAAGACTTAAGTCCTTATCCCTTTGGGCAGCCTGCTCAAAAAAGTCGGGGTGGAGATTTAATATCAGCTCGTCAAAGAAAGCATGTAGTGCATCGAAGTCCACATCAAAACTCTGAGGGAGATTGAAGAGGGAAAAATAGTCAGCATTTTCTTCCAACTGTTGGATGCGGTCGCAGGCGCTACAATAGAGACTCGATTGCAAGGTACAATCACAGGATTCACAGCAGGCATGCTCACCTTGTGCGTGAGAATGGTCATGACTGTGACTGTGTTTATGAGATTGAGAATGGTCTTGGCTCATGACTTTTGTGGTCTTTGGGCTATGCTTTAAACAAAGCTAGCCTCTTTAGGTGTAAAACTAGTTCCACACCCGCAAGCAGCATTTGCCAAAGGGTTAGCAAACTTGAAACCACGGTCCATTAAGCCAGTGTTAAAGCTAACTTTTGTACCGTCTATATAGAGTAAAGATTTTTTATCTACAAACACAGGAATATCGCCAGAAAGAAAAGTTTCATCAAACTCATCCGCTTTGTCGGCAAAGTCAAAAACATAGGTAAAGCCAGCGCAACCGCCACCCTTGATTCCTAAACGAAGGCCTGTGCCTTCTGGTAGTTTATTATCAACAATTACACGCTTGATTTCTGAGATCGCGCTTTCTTCTAAAGTCACAGCCATTTTTTACTCCTCATTTCGTTCTTGATAGTTTTTCACAGCAGCCTTAATTGCATCTTCTGCAAGTACAGAGCAGTGAATTTTAACGGGTGGCAAGTCTAATTCTTCAGCAATATCACTGTTGGTGATGGCTGCCGCTTCCTCTAATGTTTTGCCCTTGATCCACTCTGTGGCTAAGCTACTACTAGCAATTGCCGATCCGCAACCAAAAGTCTTGAACTTAGCATCAACTATTTTACCGCCTTCCACTTTAACTTGCAACTTCATAACGTCGCCGCATTCAGGTGCACCAACAATGCCTGTGCCTACAGAGTCATCATCTTTATCAAAGCCGCCAACATTTCTGGGCTGGCTGTAATGGTCAATTACTTTATCACTGTACATAATAGTCTCCTTTGTAAGGCTTAGTGCCCTGTCCATTGAATAGAGTTAATATCAATCCCTTCTTTTGCCATATCATATAGTGGGGACATCTCTCTAAGTTTAGTCACCACTGTAATTAGTTTTTCAATTGTACGAGTCAGCTCGTCTTCGGTTGTAAAGCGGCCCAAGGAAAATCGAATGGAGCAATGGGCAAGGTCGTCGCCAACTCCTAAGGCGCGTAACACATAACTTGGCTCTAAGCTGGCAGAAGTACAGGCTGAGCCTGAACTGACCGCTATATTTTCCATACCCATCATCAGGCTTTCGCCTTCAACATAAGCAAAACTTAGGTTCACTGTGCCTGGCAAGCGTTCGGTTTCATGGCCATTCAAATGAACATAGTCTAGGGTCTCGGTAATTTTATTGTGAAGCCTATCTCTCATCCCTTTTAACTTTGTGGCCTCAGCTTCTAATTCATCTTGGGCAATCTTACAAGCAGCGCCAAAACCCACAATGGAAGGTACATTTAAGGTTCCAGACCTCATTCCTCGTTCGTGCCCACCGCCGTGCATCATGGGTGCAAGCCTAACTCGTGGCTTTCTACGCCTAACATATAAGGCGCCAATTCCCTTAGGGCCATACATCTTGTGAGCAGAAAGGGACAAAATATCTATTTTCATGTCATCCACATCAAGGGGAATCTTACCTGCCGCTTGGGTTGCGTCCGTGTGAAACAAAACACCGTGTTTTCTAGTAATTTTCCCAATTTTTTTGATGGGGTGGATGGTGCCGATTTCATTATTTGCAGCCATCAAACTCACTAAAATGGTATCTTCTCTGATCAAAGATTCTAATTCTTCAAGATCAACCATCCCTTTTTTGTCCACCTTCATAAAGGTAACTTCGAAACCCTTTGTTTCTAAGTAATGGGCAGGGTCTAAAATCGCTTTGTGTTCTGTTACGCAGGTGATGATATGCTTGCCCTTTTCAGAGTACATTTCAGCAACACCGAGCAGAGCCAAATTATCTGACTCAGTAGCCCCAGAAGTAAATATGATCTCTTTAGAGTCGGCGCCAATTAAATCAGCAATCTCTTGCCTTCCTTGGATAACTGCCTGTTCTGCTTTCCAGCCAAAGGAGTGGGCCTTGCTGGCAGCATTGCCATAGATCTCACTAAAGTAAGGGATCATTTTTGTAAGTACCCTTGGGTCTACAGGTGTGGTCGCTGCATAATCTAAATAAATGGGTTCGCTCATTTTATACCTTCGAGTGTAAATCCTTTGATGTTTTGGTGCTGGGCAATGTCTGCCAAGCTTAGGCTATCCATAAAGCCTTTAATTTTTTTGTTAATCATCAGCATGGGTTTCATGGCTGGGCAATTGGGGGCGGCGTTGCATTCTTTTTCTTTTGATGAGCAATCTGAAAAACCACTTCCTGCCTCAAAGACCATGATCACTTCCCCAACTGAGATTTCCCCAGGGTGCTTTGCTAAACTATATCCCCCGAGGCTGCCTCTTGTACTTGCAACAAATCCCTCATTTGCCAGGCACTTTAATACGTTGGCTAGCATTTGAGCCGACAAGTCATAAGCACCAGCAATTTCTTTTGCGCTGACGGGTTTAGTCGTCGTTTGCAAGTGGCTTAAGGCTACTAGAGCATAGTCTGCTTTTTTGGAGATTTTTAACATTTCCTGTGACCTTAGTTTTACATCTAAATCTTTCAGCCTAACTTGCCTGAAAAGTTACATTGGACCATAATAGCCTTACATAACCGTTATTTTGTCTCTATGTGGATATAGTACCACTTTGGTGCTATATGTCAATAGCTGCATACGAGAAAAATCAGTTTTTATATGAAAATCTATGAAAAAGATCATTGTTGCTGAGGCCCAAGGCTTTTGTTGGGGCGTGCGCAGAGCACTGGAAATTGTAGAAAATCAAGGCCCGGTTTCTATTTTGGGCGACTTGATTCACAACAAACAAGTGGTGAAGACTTTAGAAGCCAAGGGTAAAATTGTTATCCATGAAGTGACACGGGATGAAAAAAACCCTATTGTCATTACTGCCCATGGCACAACTACAGAAAATATTGACTTAATCAACAGCTTAAAGAAGCCCCTCTTAGATACCACCTGCCCCCTCGTTGCAACCATTTACGATGAGGGAAAAAAGTTAGAAGATGCAGGCTGCCAGATATTGATAATTGGTGATAAAAACCATGTAGAGGTCAAGGGTATTGCCAGTAGAATGCACGAACCTCTGATTGCTAACAACGAAGAGGAGTTAGATAAATTAGTCTTGCCGAGTAAATTGGGGATCATTTGCCAAAGTACCTTTTCGCCTAAAAAATTCGACATCATGGTCGAACAGGTATGTGCGCGCATTGAAGAAGTCTATATAAAAAATACTATTTGCCACCCTACAAAAAGGCGGCAATTGGCTGCCGAAAGATTAGTGAAACAGGTTGATATTATGATTGTCATTGGCGGCTTTCATTCTTCTAACACCAAAAAGTTAGCGGCACTAGCCAAGCAGTATATAGAGACCCACCACGTAGAGACCGATGAGGATATTCAAAAAGAGTGGTTTGAGGGGAAAAACGAAATAGGCATCACCGCTGGGGCCAGCACTGCTGATTGGATTATTAATGCCATTGTACAAAAGATTGCTAGCTTTGAAGAAGGCACGCTTATTGAACTAAAAGACCAAGAAGCAGAAATTTCGACAAATTAATTGTATGAACAAAGCGATTCAAAAAATTGTAACTCTTTTTATGGCTCTTACCCTTGTTTTAACTAGTTTATCTAGTTGCAAGGATACCTCCGCTACCCACCAAGCTGGGTTACTTGAGACCTGTATGACCTACAGTGACCAAAAAAAATGGTCTGATGCTGTGACAGCCTGCGCTCTCATTGATACTGACGACGGTAAACACTTGACAGCCCAAGCCTACATGGGCCTTGCAGGCCTTTCATTATTCGATGTAATTTCAGGGCTATCGACCGTTGATGACCCCATGACCTTGATCTTAGATAAAATTCCTGCAACGACAGGCAAGGCCAAAAATTATCACAACGCCTTACAAATTATCATGGATGACATAACAGTAAAGACAAATACTATGTATTTGGAAGCGCTACTTTTGTCCTCTATGCTAGTTTATAAGGAACTTTCTACCCTTTTTGAACTAAAAGTGAAAAATGGTGCCGTTACCAACTGCGCTAGTAGTGGCAGTTTAGAAGATTGCTCCTTTACTTTTACTGTTACAAAAACCGCAGGCTATGCATCTGGGTTAGTCTTTGACGGTTTAGGGGCAGATTTTTATGATGCTATTTGCCAAGACCGTGACTCTGCTATTTCTATCGCCGCATCTACAGCCTTAACCCATACAATTACAAACACCATTACCAGCCTTTCTCAATCCCAGAGTGTTAGTTACGACATGACTGTCGATAGTTGTACCATCAGAGATGGCAGCCCAATGGCTTACAATAAATTGGCCGGTGAAGGCATATCAGGTTTTGATGATCTTGCAGATTCCCTATCCCAGTTGAAAATCTATGATGAAATTGACCAAGGGGTTAATTTTACCCAGTCTGTTGACGACTTAACGGATGATATTTCGATCTGCAATACAGGCTACATCACCCCTCCTGTCTCAGGTGATGGCATTATTAACGACTGTGAGATCTTAGGTTATCTCAATCCTCCAGCAAACTAGGATTGAGCATGAAAAAACTATTTACTTTGATTATAGCATTTCTTCTTGCATCCCCTGTTATGGCTGGTGAGATCCGTAGGCTCGGTGAAGATTACCGCTCCAAGGCTATGGGTAACACAGGAATTGTGACTGCAACCAGTGCCACAGCACTCTTTTATAATCCTGCTACCTTGTCTAATATTTTCACTTGGTGGATTGATACCCCTATGATGGAATTGACTTATAGTGATGATTCAAAAGATTTATATGACACGGCTAAATCAGGTGGTTTTAATCTAGAGACCCAGCAAGATCAATTTGATTTTATGGATACCTACATTGGAAAAAATCCTTATATTAAGTTTACTACAGGGACCAATGCCGTTGTAAACATCTCGGCAAGAGGCCTGAGCATCGCTGGTAATTATACCTATGAGGCTGTGTTAGATATTAAAGTGAGAAACCCCAGCATGCCTGAAATTTCCACCTTCATGCGCTTGGATCATGTAAGGCAGTATGGAATTTCTATTCCAATTGGCATTGGCCAGTGGGTATTAGGTGCTACTTACAAAACCATTGAGCGTAACGAACTGGATTTTACCTATGGCATGGCCGATGCTTTGGAGGGGAGTGATTTTCCAACTTTGGCGAGCGACGGCGCCTCAGGTATAGGATCGGGCTATGATTTGGGCTTTTTATATCGCCAAAATTCGGCCAGCCGCTTGATGTTTGGCGGGGTTTACCGCAAAGGGATTGAACTGGGTGACGCCACCCCTATACCAGAAGAATATGCTTTGGGGATAGGTATGGTCCAGCAGTTTGGAATCTTCCGCTGGATAGGCGCTTTAGATTTTAGAGATTTATCTTACAAAGGTGCTTCTGACGGGGATAAAAGCATCAACCGCAGGACCCATTGGGGGTCTGAATTAGGCATTTTTCCTCTTTCCAAAAGTAGAAGTTGGATTTCGATCAGAAATGGTTTTTCTCAAGGAAATTACAGCACAGGTGCCGAAATCAGTTTCTGGCGAGTCTTTGTTATAGGTGGGACCAGATACATTGAAGAAACAGGTGAGTACGCTGGCCAAAACCCATCCAACCGCACGGTTCTTTACTTCAGTTTTGGTTTCTAGTCATTTTGAGTGACAAAATCCATTTTTTTTATTAAATTACTTTGTTTAAAAGCAAAATAATTATTTTCGACATTTGCAGCCTTGAAAGGCTGAAATTTGTCATTTTCTAACTCGTTATCAAATAGGGCTTTCATATGAACGCAGTTTTAGTAACAACAGATACAAATAGACCAGCTTACAAAGTAGCTGATTTATCTTTGGCCGAATTTGGCAGAAAAGAGCTGCGACTTGCAGAACAAGAAATGCCAGGCCTAATGGAGCTACGAAAGCGCTACGGTCAAACTAAGCCTCTTACTGGCCAAAAGATCATGGGAAGCCTCCATATGACTGTGCAAACAGCCGTATTGATCGAGACTCTTACCGCCTTAGGTGCTGACGTAAGATGGGTTTCATGTAATATTTTTTCAACCCAAGACCATGCCGCCTCAGCAATTGTTGTTGGTGAAGGGACTCCAGAAGCACCAACAGGAACACCTGTTTATGCATGGAAAGGCGAGACTTTAGACGAATACTGGTGGTGTACTGAGCAAGCTTTAATGTGGCCAGACGGCACAGGGCCAGACATGATTGTTGATGATGGTGGCGATTCGACCTTACTAGTTCACAAGGGACTAGAGTGGGAAAAAGCGGGTAAAGTACCTGACTTTAATGAAGAAAAAGATGCCGAAGAATATGGCGTTATCTTGGCGACAGCGAAGAGAATTTTAGCCGAAGACCCAACTCGTTGGAGCCGAATTAGCCCCAATATTAAGGGTGTTTCAGAAGAAACAACAACTGGTGTTCACAGACTTTACCAAATGGAAAATTCAGGTGAATTGATGTTCCCTTGCATTAACGTAAACGATTCTGTGACTAAGTCTAAGTTTGACAATGTGTACGGATGTCGTCACTCCCTACCTGATGGTTTAAACAGAGCAACCGACGTTATGCTAGGTGGTAAAGTTGCTGTTGTTTGTGGTTATGGTGATGTTGGTAAGGGTTCTGCTCAGTCACTTCGTGCACAGGGTTGTAGAACTATCATTACTGAAATTGACCCAATTTGTGCGCTGCAAGCGGCTATGGAAGGTTACGAAGTTAAGACTTTAGAAGAAGTTGTTGGCTATGCTGATATTTTTATCACTACAACAGGTAACTTCAATGTGGTTCGTTTAGAGCACATGGAAAAAATGAAGGATAAAGCAATCGTTGGTAACATCGGCCACTTTGATAACGAAATTGATATGGCAGCTTTAGCTAAATTCCCTGGAATTGAGCGAATTAACATTAAGCCACAATATGACGAATGGAGATTCCCAGATGGTCATTCAGTGATGATCTTGGCTGAAGGCCGATTGTTGAACCTAGGTTGCGCAACGGGTCACCCATCTTTTGTAATGTCAGCTTCTTTTACCAACCAAGTTCTAGCTCAGTTAGATATCTTGGAAAATGGTGCTAATTACGAAAATAAGGTTTACACACTTTCTAAGAAGTTAGATGAGGAAGTTGCAAGACTTCACTTGGATAAATTAGGTGTGAAATTGACAGTATTGAGCAAGGAACAGTCAGACTACTTGGATATCCCAGTAGAAGGACCTTACAAGCCCGATCATTACCGCTATTAATAGCTGGTATCTAAAAGAAACAAGCAGCTTTGCTGTTTAATTTTTTAGTTTTGGTTTAAAATTAAAACCCGATGAGCTAATATTTTAGTTCATCGGGCTTTTTTTTGACTATTCGGGTTTGTGACAAACAGCTTCGATGTTGTTCCCATCAGGATCAAAGACAAAACCACCATAGTAGTTTTCATGGTACTTTTCCCGTAAGCCTGGCGCGCCCTTATCCTTTCCTCCAGCCTTCATGGCTGCATTGTAAAAGTCATCTACTAGGGCTCTAGTTTTGGCCGCAAAAGCAATGTGGCTCTGGCCAATTTTTTCCCCAACCTTTGGGGTTCCAATCCAAAAAACTCGTTTTCCCTCACATTCAAAACCGCAACCCCAACCTTCGTAGACTTCGCCCAAGCGATACCCCAACGGTTGCAAAGCTTTTATATAAAAGGCCTTGGACTTTTCAATGTTACTCACCTTGATGATTAAATGATCGATCATAGCGACTCCTAATTTTTGATTCTTATCATTATCCTAAGCTTTGCAGGCTACTGTCAAATTTTCTTTTATATTTCTATTTCATCCATAGGGAGGGGACATATTCTTCCCATTTTTGTCCCTTGGTTTTTGCCTTTTAACTGATAAGCTAATGGTAAATTTTAATTGTGAGGGAAACATAATGATTACACATGCATCTTTTACCTACGACTTAGACACTGGTAGTCATGCTGATTTTAATGAGGCAATGAGCTTATTAATAGCATGGGACAAAATCACAGACGTTGATACCTATTGGTACTGTAAAACTACATCATCCAGTTTTAAAGAAAGAGTTGGTTTAGAAGGGGAAATTAAGTCTGCAGTGAAAACTCACAACCACAAGCTCAAGAACAAAGTTACTGGCCACGGGTACATTCAAGTGGGTAACACCAAACCAAATGCTTTTAATTTTTAAAGAGGGAAGGATAATGTCAGTTAAAATAGTAATTTTTGACTTAATGCAAGAAGATCAGGAAGAAAGTCAGCGAATTTTGCTGCAAAGAATTAAAAAGCTCAAATCACACCAATTTTCTAATTGTGCCTATGCCGTTGTTTCAGACATGGAATCTGGGGAGCTATGCGACCATCTTTCAGATGGATTAGATCTAGAGCACTATATCTTTGTTGGTGCACTTACTGCGAAATTGGGTGCCAAGCACCACAGGGAACCAACAAATGGCTCAAGAAAAATATCGAAAAAGCTTATAATTTACGGTGAACAACAAGTGACCATTAATATCGTTACTTATTTTATGCATGGTGACTTTGATCGCAGGGAATTGCGGGAAGAAATAACAAGCTTTGACCATCTTAAACTTTCTGGTTCCTCTTATTTGGTTGACTCGGAATTAAGCTCAGAAGATTTGTATGATCTTTTGTACCCTTATATTCTTGATGAAAAAGATAATCTCTTTGTTGCAGAAGTTGTGGATGCCGAGTGGAGCTCCAGTGACCCCGAAGATGAAGAATGGCTGGAACTTTCTTTTGATCCTTGAGCCAAACCCTCAACCCTTGCCCTGCAAAGATTTACTCTTCTGGGTCGAGGAATAATAAAAATCTCATCTACACACTAGGAAAAATATGAGCGTAAAAATTATAACCTATGATTTAAATAAAGAAAAAAACGGCGATGATCGTAAGAAACTGCTGGAAAAAATTAAGAGTTTTGAGTGGGCGATGTTATCAGAATCCAGTTATGCCGTTGATACTCACCACACGACCAAACAGCTTTTTGATTTGTTAAAACCATTTCTAGACAACAATGATAGAGTCTTTATTGGAATACTGGAGAGGGAAGCAAATTGGATTCAAGGCAAGGACATTACTAGTTGGTTGCAAAAACGCCTTTAAAGTTTTGAATTTTGTCTAAAGCAAGACCCTAATCTGAACTTACTTTGCCCCAAGGTTGAGTGAAGAAAAAGGAAAAGGCTAAGCTAAGAACGGAGTCTTAGCTTACCTCATCATTTTCTAGCTTCGTGGAGCGATATTGATTCAGTCGCTTTTTTAGAAAAGGGGTTTTATTGGTAACACCCTTGGCGAAGGAATGGAGTTTCGGCGAGGTTTTAATACCAAACCAAATGGTCATTAAAGTGAGTTGAACTTTTGGTATTTGCCCTTTAAAAACAAAGGCATTGAAGGTGATATATTCATAATAAATGCGCCAGCCAGGGAATCCAGGCAAACGTAAATAGGCGCGACTCCGCTCGGCTTTAGAGCCTATGGTAGTGGGGTCAAAAAGCTTTAACCTTAGAGCCTCATCATACAGGGCAGTGCCTGGGTAGGGGTAGAATATTCCTAAATAGGCTCTTGTCGGTTTGCAGCGGCGGGTTACTTCTTTGGTTTCTTGAAAATCCTTAACCTTCTCTTGGGGGAGGCCAATCAACACAAAAATATTCCTCTCAATCCCATATTCAGCAGCTAGGGTAGAAAAAAGTACAAGTTCATCATTTGAATATTTTGGCCTAAGGAGCACTTCTTGGCGCATTCGCTCTGAGCCAGACTCGAGGCCAAAATTAATAAACTTGAAATTGGCTTGTTGCATGGCAAAAAGCATAGTGCGGCAGGTTTCCTCATCTTTAACTAATTTGGAAGTTACCGTCATATTAATGCCAAAGGCTATGGGACTTGTCAGCTCCTGATTGAATAAGCGTAAGGTTTCACATAGTTCAAGCAAATATTTTGGGAAGGCCCCAATCGTTTCAATCTCTAAGTATACATCTTTTAAATTCGTGCTCTGTTCATAGATAAGACGCAACTCAAGCATTACATTTTCAATAGAGCGAATCCTTACATATTTACCCTTGGCTAAAGCTTTTAGTGCATGATTGGAGCAATAGGTACATTTAAAAGGGCAACCTCGGCCTAGTAAAATCACCGCTGAAGCATTGGGGTTCTGAATCCATTTTGACCAATGTTCCCTTTGGATAAAGGGGAGTTCGTCTAAATCTTGATCAAAGCTCCTCGTAGGGTTTCGTTGAATTCCTTGGTCATGCTTGATCCAAAAATTGTGAACGGTCATTGGTACTTGGCCATCTTCTAAAATCTGGTAATATTCTAAGGCAGCCTGATCTCCCTCTCCAACGCAAATAGCATCAATTTCAGGGCAGGCTATTGCGTCTTCACTTGCTAAAGAGGCATGGTGTCCCCCTAAAATCATATTTATCTCAGGGCTTATTTCTTTGATTTCTTTAGCAATAGTTTTAACAAATTCAAACTGTGAGGAAACGGCAGTGAAGGCTATGGACTCTGCTTTAAAGTCGTCTAGGATTTGTGTCATCAATGCGGGGCGATCTGAACCAGGGCTAAAAACCCATGTGTCTACTTCATGGCCCTCTTTTTCTAAGGAGGCTGCTATCATAGCAATACCGTAGGGGACATCGGTCCAAGATATTAGCGGTTCTTCAATAGTAACAAAGTTTTCAACGGTATAAATCAGTGCAATGCGCATTGAAGGCTCCTATTTTTTTAAAAGACTGTATTTTTTGGCAATGTCTTATTAAGAATTCCAATTCTTTTAGGGGAAATTATTTTGATATACTAAGCTTATTTTTTATCTCTGTCTTTGCCTTGGAGGTTTTCCAGCTTTGATTTGGTATTGGGGTGAAAAAAGTTCACCCAGCAAAAATCAACTCTACCCGAATCCCGCTAGGGTCCAAGAGCATGCAATGCTGTGCAGGGCCACCCCGTAAAAGTTCAGGTGAAAACTCTACAGTTACGCCTGGGTGATTTGCAGCTTGAGCAAAGGCTTGGGCTAGGTCGCCCAAACTTGCCACGGTGAATGCCACATGGTGTAGACCAACATTTTTTTTGCGGTCAAACTCTACCGCTGAATCTCCATTGGCCTGCCAGAGGGTGACCATGTTGGTGCCATCTGTCACAAAAATAGAGGGATAATTCTTGTCTCTTTTAACTAGGGTAAATTCTAGGGCGTGGATAAAAAAACTGGCCGTTTCTTCTAGTTTGCTCACGGTCAAGCCCAAATGGTGTATTCCGACAGTTAAACTCATTCTTGGGTCAGGCTCAAAGGATATCCTCCTCTTCTTTTTTCTGTTTTTTAACCCCAACATAAAGCGCGGTCATGAGGTTGCCTATAGCCATAGGTTTGGCTCTACAGGCATCCTTAAAGTGGGAAATGGCTTGCCGTCTCTGGCCTGACCGAGCAAAACCATGGGCCATATGGCGGTTGTGGAGCCAAAGGCCACGTGCTTGGTTAGATTTACTGCCATGGGCTAAAAGGTGCCTTTCCAAAACCTTCAAAATCTGGGCGGCGTAGGGGCGGTAATCTTTTGAAATCCCCCCTTCATGCTGCCGGTATAGAGCTAAAGGCTCGGGGATGTAGCCAATCTGCCAATCTTTTGCCACCTTAATCCACAAGTCCCAATCTTCAGGGCCGTTTAGGGTTTCATCAAAGCCCCCAACTTGGGTTAGGGCCTCTTTTTTAACCATAACCGAAAGAGTACCAATAAAATTTACAACCATAAGGTCTTGCCAGATCTCGCCTGCTAGCGCCAAGCCCTTACAGTGCTTCAAGTGGCCAGGGAGACGTTCCCCAAAATCACCAAATTCCACATAATTATGGTGGGCAAGGCCTAACCTTTCGCCGCCCTTTGCAAATTGTTCCACTTGCATTTGCAATTTATCAGGCAACCAAAGATCATCGGCATCTAAAAAGGCTATCAATTCCCCTGAGGCCTCTTCTAGACCACGGTTGCGGCTTTTCGCCACGCCGCAGTTTATATGAGTTATAAGCCGAATGCGGTCGTCTTCAAAAGAGGCAGCAACTTTTTCAGTAGAGTCGGTAGAGCCATCGTTAATGATAACTAATTCCCACGATTTATAATTTTGAGCTATTACCGTGGCTACAGCGTCGCCTATAGTAGCTTCAGAGTTATAGGCGGGCATTATAATAGAGACTTTTGGATTCATGATCTTTCCTTTTGCCTTATTGTAAAAAGAATTGCATCCTAACTCAAGTGCTAAAGACTAAACCGCTTGGTTTTCTTTTTCACGGGGCATAAGGAGCTATAAGAATGAAGAAGATTATAATTGTCGGTGGTGGTTTTGCAGGTTTAAACGCAGCCAAAAAATTGGCTGGAAAAAAGGACGTTGATTTGACCATCATTGATAAGAGAAACTACCATCTCTTTCAGCCTTTACTTTACCAGGTTGCTATGTCCGCCCTGAGTCCAGCCGATATTGCTCAGCCTATACGGAGCCTTTTTACCAAAGAAAAAAATGTTAGAGTCCTGCAAGAAGAGGTGATTGCTGTTGACCGTAAAAAGAGGCAACTGATCACAAATTTTGACTCTTACGAATATGATTATCTGATTCTTTCTTGCGGCGTACAACATTCTTACTTTGGGCATGAAGAATGGGAAGAGCATGCGCCAGGTTTGAAAAATCTAGAGCAGGCTCGTGAAATTAGAAAAAGAGTTTTAACTGCATTTGAACTAGCGGAAAAGGAAAAGGACACTGTTAGGCAGAAACAATTACTGACTTTTGTGGTGATTGGTGGAGGCCCGACAGGGGTGGAGCTAGCTGGCGCGATCGGCGAAATGACCCGCTACACCTTGGCCCATGATTTTAATCACATTGACCCTAAAATTTCTCGCATTATTTTGATTGAGGCAGGGGAGAGAATTCTACCTAGCTTTGACCCTAAACTTTCTAGCCGTGTGACCCGTGACCTTGAGCACATAGGTGTGCAGGTTTGGACCAAAAGCATGGTGACCAACATTGATTCAGATGGTGTAAATGTTGGTGAAGAGCGCATTCAATGCTCCACTGTCCTTTGGGGCGCTGGGGTGCAGGCTGTGACCTTGAACCAAAAATTAGATGTGGAGCGAGATAGGTTGGGAAGAGTGGTGGTGACACCTGAGTTATGCTTGAAAGATAACCCCGAAGTTTTTGTGATCGGCGACCAAGCTCATTTCTGCCCCGAGGGCAGCGACCAGCCTTTACCAGGCATTGCACCTGTAGCCATGCAACAGGGCCGTTTTACGGCAAAAAACATTCTCGCTGAAATCAAAGGGGAAAAACGAAAACCCTTTGTTTACGTTGATAAGGGGCAAATGGCGACCATCGGTAGTAGTAGAGCCATTGTGGAAGTAGGTTCGTTAAAATTGGTGGGGTTTGTCGCTTGGGTGCTTTGGTTAGTGATTCACATCTACTATCTTTTAGGTTTTAAAAACCAATTTTCTGTGATGGTCCAATGGACTTGGTCATATCTTTCTAAGGCCCGAGGGGCAAGGCTGATTGAAGAGAAAGACTGGCGCTTTTACCCCAAAAAGAAAGAAGACCAAGACTAGGTCACTTTGTTTTGGATCATAAACTTGCCTAGGGTTTGGTCCAATCGCTTTATGTGAATGGTGAACCAGATGGATAAAAAGAAGTAGAGTTCATTGGGAATTTCTTCTTTCGTATCATCAACCAAGTCTGAAAACTCTTCAAAAAAATCAATTAAATCATCATCAAGGGTGGAAAACCAATTGATTTTGATTTTTTCAATCATATTTTGAAATCTGGTGTGCTCATCAAGATGTTCGCTCAAACCAGAAAAATTGGCTGCTCGCATCACCTCTTCCTCCTGTTTAAAATGATCTTCCACATAATCTGATAAAAAGAGGATCACAGTTTCGATTTCTGCTTTGTCTTTTTTTGCTAGGGATTTTTCTAATTTATCAAAGGTTTCAAACAGGGTTCTATGTTGGTCATCTTGCCATTTGACCCCTGTGCGAGGGAGAGTAATTGCCATATTTTTTAAAAGGGAGCTATAATGTTAATGTCTACAGCCCAGATATTAACCCATTATCCAAGCTATTTCTAGGAGAAATATGCCCGAGCCAGAAAGAGGCCGACGAGAGGGCATAGCCAAACAACAGATTGCAGCGCGAGGGGTTACAGATGCTCGAGTTATAGCCGCCATGAACAAGATTGAGCGCCACCTATTTGTGGGGCCTGAGGATAGGGAATCGGCTTATGAGGATTTCCCCCTACCCATTGGGTTTGGTCAGACCATCAGCCAACCCTATATGGTAGCCAATATGAGCGAGCAACTGAGATTAAATGCAGGTAGTCAAGTGCTGGAAGTGGGCACAGGCTGCGGTTACTAACCAGCCATTTTATCGGAGCTTTGCAAGTCAGCGCATTCCATTGAAATTATTGCAGAGTTACAATAAACTGCCAAGTCTAGATTGGCTTATCTTGAGTATGATAATATCTATTTTGGGTTGGGTGATGGTTTTTTCGGTTGGCCTGAAGTTGGAAATTTGATGCTATTTGAGTGGCAGCAGCTAGCCCCCAGATTCCCAAATTATTAGTGGAACAATTGAAGCTTGGGGGAATCATGTTGTTACCCTTAGGTCAGGACCAACAGCAATTGCTGCGTATCACAAAAGCAGCAGGGGGCTTTAGCCGAAGGATTTTATTTTCTGTGCGATTTGTGCTTATGATGGGAGAGTCGCAAAAAAAAATTAGCCTCAACAGGCGAGGCAAAATAGCTAAAAAAGACTTTAAAAAAGCGGAAATACTAGGGGAATCCCCAACTAATTTGAGGGGGTAAAAAAAAGGACGAGAAAAGCCCATTGCCAAGCTAGACTATGGGCTAATCCATTGTAATAGTATGGCTTACTCTTTGCAAACCATGGCCACAGCTATGAGTATAGCCATAGCAAGCAATTCTCTTATAAAATCCGCAGGCACTTTTAACTCCATCCCCGAGTTTAAAGAACTTTATCCATCATTGGAAAAGCCCAACAGAACACAGCTCGCAAATATCCCCATAAAATAGGTTTATTTAGAGCCTAAAAAGCATTTCCAAAATAGAAATTTTGGAAAGAAAAAATTAGAGATCTTCTGATCTCTAATTCGGTGTTTAATTCTAAATTCTTTTTTTAATTTGGAAAAGCAGAAATTTTTAAAAAAGCCTATTTTTTGAGTAAGTAAGGGGTTTATTTTACCAATTTGGCCCTAAAAGGGTAAAAAGACAGTTTTTTATCCTATTTGCCAAGTGCCTCCCCAAAAATTCTATTAAATATAAAAAAAGAAAAATATATTTGGTATTTATGTTTTGTTCTTGATTAATAAAAAGAATGTGAAATGAATAATATGGCTACTGGCATTATTTCTAGTCCTTCAAGGTCAAGGTTGGCG
>JASJGK010000227.1:0-6387 GCA_033791585.1 SAR324 cluster bacterium
TGCAAATGCTGGAGCAGCAGTAGCCGTTGCAACAAATGCAAGAGCTAGGATCATTGCGATCTTTTTCATGTTTCCCTTTTTTCTAATTGTGGGTTTTCACCGTTGGTTCACCCATTCGGGCAAAACATTTAAGTAATAGAGTTAAAACAAAATAAATCTGCTTTTAACAATATGCATTCAATTACGTCAGAAAAAGCCATTTGTCTAGCTTTTAGTTTTCTAAAAAAAGCCCCTTCAACAAGGTAATTTTTTCCAAAGATGAAATTTTTTTAATGATTTCAATTTTTTAATAAATAAATTTCCAATTTTCTAGGCTTCTTTTTTTTTGAATTTTTTTCCTTTTTAAGGAAGAAAAAAATAAATTTTTAGTTTATTCAATAAATGGAAGATTAATTGTAAAGGTGGAACCTTGTCCTATTTTGCTTTCTAAGGAAATTTCTCCTTGGTGCAGTTTAACGATATTTTTAACAATGCTTAATCCTAAACCTGTCCCACCTGTTTTTCTACTTCGAGATTTATCCACCCGATAAAAGCGTTCGAAAACTCGAGAAAGGTCTTTTGAGGGGATACCCTCCCCTTGGTCGGAAACGGCAATAGAAATTACATTGAGTCCCTTTTTGCCAAGAAGAAGGATGTTTGTGTTTTCAGGGCTATATTTAATTGCATTACTTATTAAATTTGCAAGGCATTGCTCTATTAGAGGCGGGTTGACTAGGGCCTGCATTTGTTCGTCTATATCAATGGTTACCTTGATCCCTTTTTTTCTTGAAAGACCCTCGACCATGGTAAAGGCCCTTTGGGCAATTGGCAGCAGCTTATGGGGTTCTTTATCTAAAACGCCAGTTGAGGTGTTTTCTTCAATGCGGGCCAATGACAAAAGATCCTCAATGATCGCAGACATCCGCAAGGAATGTTGGTGAATAATGGTTAGGAACTTTTCAGCGGTGGCCTCGTTTTTCAAGGCCCCATCCAGTAAGGTTTCACTGAAGCCTTGGATGGATGTGATAGGGGTCTTAAGTTCGTGAGAAACATTGGCGACAAATTCTTTTCTCACGCCCTCTAGGTGGGATAATTGAGATAGATCACGAAGAGCCAACAAAATTCCTTCGCCCTTTGGTAGTTGCAAAGGTGTAAACTGGATTTTAACAAATAGGTTTCCGTGGTGCAGCTCCAGCTCTCTAGAGAGAGTTTCTTTTTTTTCTAGGCATTGGGCTGCCAGCTGGCTAATTAAGGGGTTACGAAACAAGGTGGTGAGCTTTAAACCTCCAGAATTGTTGGCTCTGATATCTAACATGTCCAGGGCCGCTTTGTTTATCGATTTAATTCTCCAGTCCTCATCAAAAAGGATAAGTGAATCTTCCATGGCCGCAAAAATGGTTTCTAGGATGATTTTTTGTTCTGTGTCGTGTTCTAGGTTTTCCTTTAGGGCTTTTTCCATTTGCTCAAAATTAAGCTGAATCTGGTCAATGGCATTGGCGCTGGTCGCAAACTCGCCTGCCAGATTCCCCGAACTTTGGCTAAGTTTGCTTAAGGGCCTGAGTTCCGACCAAAGAAACAGAAAGGCAACTAAGGCGCCCACTAGGGCTGTAACAAGCCAGAGGTCAAATATTTCAGGCAAGGGCGTTTTTTGGTAGGCCTGTTGGGCCAGATAAAAATCACCCCCCTTAGTCGTGTATTTTGCGAGTAAGTAATTTTGGTTTTTTATGGGTTCTTGCCATTTGGAAAAGAGCAAGAGTTCAGGTCGCTTTACCTTAAGATTTGTGGGGTAACTACTGAAAATGAGTAGGGCTTGGGGACTGTAATATTGTATCGAAGCTTCTATTTCCCTGCCAAAGGACTTGATTGTTTTTTGGCCTATTTTTGTGGTTGGGGTGAAATTTTCAGCGCCCTCCACCTCCAACCCAAGTTTAAGCTTTTGAAAGAGAGCTTGGGCCTGACCCACTTTGGCTGTATCATTGACTCTATCTTGGTAAAAATGAATCAATATTGACAGGGAAAGTGAGAGAATGATGGTAAAACTTAGACTTAACCTAAGGGCCAAAGCCTTCATATTTCTTCCTCAAATTTATAACCTGTACCCCTCACTGTTTTAATGTGTTTGCCTTTTTCCGCCATTTTTTTTCGTAAGGCGACGATTTGTACATCCACACTGCGGTCGGTTACAAAGTGATCATCCCCATGGGCGTAGCTCATAATTTGATCCCTTGTAAAAACCCAACCAGGTTTTTGAACTAAATAGAGTAGAATTTTATATTCTGTCGGTGTGAGGTTGATTTGCTTGCCCTCTACGGTAACAGACTTTTTTTGTGGGTAAATTTCCACCCCGCTAAGGGCTATTTTTTCTTCCTCTTCGGTCCCAGCGCTGCGTCTAAGTAACCCCTGTACCCTTGCTAGTAAGACTTTAACAGAAAATGGTTTGGATAAATAATCATCTGCACCCTGCTCTAAACCCTTAACTATATCTTCTTCTTCCGTCTTGGCTGTAAGCATCAAAACAGGCAGGTCTTTGGTTTTGGGGTGAGATCGAAGTCTTTTTAAAAGATCGATGCCGCTGATTCCAGGTAACATCCAATCCAGCAAAACCAAATCAGGGGGGTTGTTTCTTAAAATTTCGAGGCCTAGCTCACCTGTGCTGGCCCCTGTAAACTGGTAGCCTGCGGCTGTTATATTGTACTCGAGAAGTTCTAAAAGGTCTTCTTCGTCTTCTATGGCTAATATATGCTGGCTCATTATCCTAAAACTGCCTTTCTTAAGGTTTCGCCAAAGGGGGCTGTGAATATCCCCTTTTCTGTTATGATGCCTGTGACCAAGTTTGCGGGAGTTATGTCAAAGGCAGGGTTTTCAACTTGAATGCCTGTGGGGCCAGTTTGTCTAGCGCCAAAATTAGTGACTTCCTCGCTGTGTCTTTGTTCGATTACAATATCTGCACCTGTCGGTGTTTCTAGGTCGATAGTACTATAGGGACAGGCAACATAAAAGGGGATTTTGTGATATTGGGCCAAAACAGCCACCGAGAAGGTGCCAATTTTATTGGCGACATCACCATTTGCCGCAACCCTGTCTGTGCCCACAATGACCATGTCAATTTTCCCCAAACTCATTAAATGGCCAGCCATATTGTCGCAAATCAGAGTGACATCAACCCCACCTTCTTGTAGCTCCCAAGCGGTCAATCGAGCGCCTTGCAGCAAAGGCCTTGTTTCATCGGCGTAAACCTTAAAAATTTTCCCAGCCATTTTGGCTGTATATATAGGAGCTAATGCTGTTCCCAACTGGGAGACAGCCAAGTGACCTGCGTTGCAGTGGGTCAGCAGGCCCATGCCCTCTTTGATTAAAGGCTCGCCGTGTCGGCCGATGGATTGGCAGCAGGCGATGTCTTCTTCATGGATCTCAATTGCTAGTTTTTCTAATTTGGAAAAGATTTCTTTAGGGTCTTTTTCTTTTAGGCTGTGAGCCAATGCCGTCATCTTTTTTAAGCCCCAGGAAAGATTTACCGCTGTGGGCCGAGAGGAATTTAAATAGTCAGCCTCTTTTTGTAAGGCCTTTAAAAATTCAACTGTTCCTTTGGTCAAATGAGGCTTAATGGCTACTAAAAGCCCATAAGCGCCAGCAATGCCGATGGCAGGTGCGCCTCGAACCTTGAGCTTTTTAATGGAGTCGAAAACCTGTGCCGCGGACTCTTGTTTTTCAATTTTAATCTCTAAAGGCAATAGGGTTTGGTCTAGTAAATATAGCTCGCCCTCTTTGTACTCGACGCTTAAGGGTAGTTTTAGGTCGATAAAATCTTGGTTCATAGGTCTTTTAAGAGTAGTAATTTAGAAATTTTGCGTGAACTTGGTGCTACCAGTATCTAGTGGATTGACATGATAATCAAGAAGGGTTAATATTTTAGCACTCACTAAGACAGAGTGCTAACTATTGAATAAAAAGTAGGCGATGGCTATGGAATTAGACCAAAGATCAGAGCAGATACTTACAACGATCATAGAACAGTATATTCAAAATGCTGAGCCTGTGGGTTCTAGGAATCTAGCCAAAGTTGTAGGTGTTGATCTGAGTGCTGCGACAATACGTAATGTAATGAGTGATCTTACAGGCTTAGGCTTGATTCACCAGCTTCATACTTCTGCTGGTAGAGTCCCGACCGATGTTGGCTACAGGTATTATGTGGATCTAATACAAAAGAACAACAAAAGTCATGCGAGCTATTCCCCTAAGAAATTTGGCGACACCAAAAAGGCCAAATCCATTGAGGGTATTTTGCAGACTATTACCGAAGAATTGGTGCAAACCACCAATTGTACGAGTGTTATTCTAAGCCCTCAGGCTGGCAAGAGCCAGTTTAAGAAAATAGATTTTATACCCTTGGGCCAGACCCAAGTATTGGTTGTTTTGGTTACCCAGACAGGCATGGTGAAAAATCGTATCTTAAATTTGAAACATTGCCCCGAGCCTGAAACCTTAGAAAAAATGGCAAAGCTCCTACAAGAGCTGTTTACTAAAATGACCTTTTCTCAGATCCAAGAAAAGCTAATGGGTGTGTTGAGCAGTGAAGACACTGGTCTTACGGCCCAAGCGATAAGATTGGGAAAAAAGGCCTTTAACCTGGACCAAGAAAATGAGGACATTTACCTTAGTGGTGAATCCAAGCTTTGCAGCTTTCCTGATTTTGGTTTGCAGGGTGAACTGGCTGGGATTTTTCAAGTTTTGGAGGAAAAAAGCCTTATTTCAGGTTTTTTACACCAAGCAACCAATGGTGAAGGTGTGCAAGTTGCCATAGGCCACGAAAATAGTGTGCGGGAACTTGGCCATTGCAGCATTTTAGCCATGGGCTATGGAAATGCAGGCATTAAATTAGGCTCGATCGGCGTGATCGGCCCCACAAGAATGAATTACCCTAAGGTAATCAAAGCCCTAGATTATTCAAGTCAGAAGCTGTCTTTTGCCTTGAGCCAATTTCTGGATGAATACTAAGACGACTACTTAAACTTTAAAAAAATATTATGAGTAACAAGAAAAAAGAAACAGCAGCTGAAGAAGAAATTTCTGATGCAACTGAAAACGAAACAGAGGCAGTTGAAGGCGAAGTGCTAGAAGCGGAAGAAGAAACCTCTGAAGAAGAAACCTCTGAAGAAGAAAATGCTGAAGATGAGTCTGAGGCTGAAGAGTTAAGTGACTTGGAAGTAAAGGACAAAGAAATTGAAAGGCTAACTGCAGAGTTGCAGGTTGCCAAGGATATGTATGTCCGCAACCATGCCGAGCTAGAAAATTTTAAACGTAGAAAAACAGAAGAAGCAAAAGAACGCTTAAAGTACGCCTCCTCTGGAATGGCTAGAGACCTTATCCAAGGGCTAGACAATCTTGAGTTGGCATTGAGTCACGCTAATCCTGAAGAGGATGAGCAGTTTAAAAACTTTGTTCAAGGGATTGAGATGGTCAAAGGCCAACTTGCAGAAGCCTTGAAGAAAAACAATGTTGAGCGCATCGACCCCACTGGGGAAGCCTTTGACCCTAACCGCCATGAGGCAGTAGGGATGGTTGACAAAGAAGGGGTTGAAGATGGTGCTGTCGCAGAAGTATTGCAAGCAGGTTATTTGTTGCATGATCGGGTGATTCGCCCTGCCATGGTTCAGGTCTGTAAAAAAAGCTAAGACAAAAACGAAACATAGAAACTATATCAAAATAAATTGTAAGGAGAAAAACAATGGGAAAAATTATTGGAATTGACTTAGGGACAACAAACTCATGTGTCGCTGTAATGGAGGGTGGAGACCCAACAGTAATAACTAACTCAGAAGGCGCAAGAACGACACCTTCTATGGTTGCCTTTACTGATGCTGACGAAAGATTAGTGGGTCAGGTTGCCAAGAGACAAGCTGTTACCAACCCTGAAAAAACAATCTATGCTGCTAAGCGTTTGGTTGGCCGTCAGTTTGACTCTGATGCGGTTAAGCATGACTTGAAACACCTTTCTTATGGCGTTTCCAAAGCTTCTCACGGTTTAGCCCAAATTGATGTTGGCGATAAGCATTATTCAGCCGCTGAAATTTCAGCCTTTATTTTACAAAAAATGAAGCAAACAGCAGAAGACTATTTAGGTGAGCCAGTAACAGAAGCCGTTATTACTGTTCCTGCTTACTTTAACGATGCCCAGAGACAAGCAACTAAAGATGCAGGTAAAATTGCAGGCTTAGACGTAAAGCGTATTATCAACGAGCCAACTGCCGCAGCTTTGGCCTATGGTTTAGATAAAAAAGAAGAAGAAATGATCGCTGTATTCGATCTTGGTGGCGGTACTTTTGATGTTTCTGTTTTAGAAATTGGTGACGGTGTGTTTGAAGTTAAAGCAACCAACGGTGATACAAAACTTGGTGGTGAAGATTTTGA
>JASJGK010000228.1:0-4964 GCA_033791585.1 SAR324 cluster bacterium
GCTTCCTGATGGTGTCGCCGCTCCAGAAGGAACGATATCCTCTTCGACATCAGTAATTTTTACCTCTTGCATTGGGTATTGCAAAAAATTTGTTTGCTCATAGCGATCCAAGGTGCCAATTGCAAAGCGTAAACCTTGAAAATCACGTGTTAAGGCCTTTTGGTTTTCAATTTCTTCGTTTAAAGAAATGATGTTTTGGTTACGAAAATTCAATGGTACATCCAGCATAATATCACGTGTTACTGGCGTAGCTTCTCGCAGGGCGATCAAAGCATCTTGGTAATCTTGGATATCCTGTTTGGAGCGGGCTTTAGGCGACCTCCATGACAATTTAAAAAAGTCGACTTCTAAATTCTTCAGGTTTTTTAAACTCGTAGAATAATGTTTGATGGATACCTTTTCATCTAGCAACATCTCAGGGTATACCTCCAAGCCAACCTCAATCTCTTTATTTTGTTTTTTAGTAAAAACAATTAAGTCCCATAAAGCTTGCTGAAGCTCTTTCGCCTTCCATTGGGCAATATCCCAGTATTCTTCACGGGTTAAAATACCAAATTCACGGTTTTTAGGGCGGTAAGCTGCAAAAATTTCATCAAAGTGAATAGCTATTCCTGTATCCTCACTAAACATATCTCGATTGTACTTTGAAAAGCCTTCGTTTTTTGAATAAGCAAAATCAGCTTTGAAAATAATTCCATCTATTTTGTTTTTTACAAGGTCTTTAACCAAGTTATGGAGGTAATTTTTACCAGCAGGATTAAAAAGGTCCAGCTTTTTACCCATTTCAATGTCATTGGTTAAAAAGTTCCAAGATTCATCTAACATGTAATTTTTCTGAGAAGAAAGCTCTGGAAAGCTCCTTACAGGCATGGAAACATATAGCTTTAAATTATTTTTCTTTGCAGCTCTAGAGATTACATTAATCAGATTTTCTACAACTGGGCCCCGATTAGTCTCAAAGAAAAATCCTTCCTTTTTTGTTCCCCTAGTAAATAAATAAACCTTCTTTCCGCCAGCTTGTACAACTTCCATTTCCACAGAGCCTATAGCGATCTGTTTGAGTTTCTTAAAAATTTCAAAAAGGTCTTTTTCCGTTTTTGCGTCTACATGCTTTAACTTCACAGAGTTCCCAAGTAGTAGATAGGCTTTTAGTTTTTCATTGTAGAAAAATTTTCTTCGGTATTCTTCTATCTCAGGCCTTCTTTGACTGCCTGGAAAAGAGACTCTAAAAAGTTTATATAACCTTTCAAACTCCTGCTCATCTCGTAAGATAAAAGCTTCTTCAACATATCTAAAATACTTCCCTTCAACCAAACTGGAGGTGTTCTGGCCACCTTCTGTGCCAAGGGCAGGTTCGTCAGCATAGTTGTAGTTCTGCTTTGGGTAGAGTTCTTTTTGGTCTTCAGACCAAAAAGTGTCTGCAACAACGGCTGATGTTGTTATGCCTATTAAAATTAGGCTTAAAAGGGTATTTTTAATGATTTTCATAGTGAATTAACTCTTAGTTTCTAAGGAGACAGGTGCCTCGACTTTATGACTATGCATAAAGTTTTCCAATTTTAATCTTCCTGCCTCAGAAAGTTCAAGGATGGAAAGAGTGACATAGTAAAATTTATTGTCTTGCTCAACGTTAACCACTTTTCCTTTTACCCTTTCATCAATCTGAGCTTCTTTTAGTTTAAACAGGGCATAGCTGCCTGGGATAACCTCATCGGGAAGCTTTTCACTGACAACTTTCAGCTTGTTGGTTGAGATTTGCGAGATGGTAGATTGGCATGCTTTGGTTGTGTATTTGGTCAAAAACGGATCGTCTGTATCCTCTGGTATCAAATAAACAATTTTACTTTGGTAAGCGACCTTGACCTTGGACATGGGTCTTTCTTTTAGGTCTATTAATTCAGATGTATGACTAAGAATTACAGCAGGAACAGGTTTTTCTTTCTGGAGTTGTAACGGCAATGTAAAGCTGTATTCGGTATCTCCCAAACGGTATATTTTAAAGGTTATGTTTTGAAATTTAGAAAGATTTAGGAACTTGCCCTTTAATTTAGGAGGTTTAATCCAAAGTTGTTTTTCTGATGATCTGATGACATGGGTTAAAAAAGAGCGTGTCTCACCTTTTACAGACAAATAGGCTCTTATTTTTTGCCCTTTTTCAATCATGTTAGTATTAAAAAAGGTCATTTTTGGGTTAGTGAAGGTATAATCCAACTCTCTTCTTATTTGATGCAATCCCTGTAACACTTCATGTTTCGGGTATTTGTTTTTAAAAACAGATACAGACTTCTCAAAAAGCGAATTATCATTTAATAATTCATCAGGTGCTTGGTTATTTTCTGCCGCAATCAGTTCTAAAGCTTTAGCCGTTGAGTCAGAAACCATCATGGAATCCATCTTAGCGATCGCTTTTTTCTGGTGGTATTCTCTTAAGTCCCGTTGAAGGACGTATCTAGTAAAGAGCTTGCGGATGGCAAAGATTGACCAAAGGAAGACAAGTAGACCTGCAAAGGCTAGGAGAGGATAATAGTCAAAGGCTTCCGCATGGCCAAAAATACTACCGTCAACTTCGTAGTTCACGGCATAAACTTTAGAATAAAGAGTAAAGGGAAACATGGCAGCTCATCATATTATACGTGAATTGGATCAAGATTTTAGAAATCCTCACGAGGTTCAATTTTTACTAAGCTCTAAGCAATAATAACACCAAAATGAGCATTTCTGGAAGTAGAATGAAAATCGGTATATTTGGTGGCAGCTTTAACCCCGTCCACTGCGGGCATTTTGAGATTGTTAAATCCTTATTAACAGAAAAAATTGTTGATTCTGTGATAGTTGTGCCAGCTTTCCAAAATCCCTTGAAGAAAAGGCCACCTGAATTTAATTCAGAAATCCGTGTGGCCATGCTGGAAGCAACATTTGCTGGACTTGAAGATACGACCATTTCAACTTTTGAGTTAGATCATGCTGATAAAAGCTATACTTTTCGGACTCTTGAATACTTCCATAGCCAGAATTTAAGCGATCAGTTATATTTGATACTAGGTGAAGACAGTTATAAATATTTTCCTCAGTGGAGAAACACCAAAGAAATTTTAGACCTTGCAAAACTCATCATTATCCCTAGAAAGGGTGAAAATACATTCCTAAGAGATACTGAGGTTGACGGAGTAGAGTGGTTTAATGGAGAAGTACCAGAGGTAAGTTCAAGCTCAATTCGAGACTTAGACTTTACTACTTTAAAACAACAGGGGTTAATTCCCCAAAAAGCCCTTGAGGCCTACTTAAACACCAGTAAAAAAATGCAGGACAGTAAAAAACTATTAGAAACCATTTTAGAATCCATAGATTCCCTCAAAGCAGAAGAGGTAGATGTGATCGATTTAACTGGTCAAAGTGCTATTTGCGATTATTCAATTGTAGCCCAGGGAACCAGTACAACGCACTTGAGCGGTATTGCTGATAAAGTTCATTTAGACCTAAAAGACTTAGGAATTTTGCCCTTTGGGATTGAAGGGCGGAATGAAGGCTCATGGCTATTGATGGACTACAATGATATCATTTTACACCTTCTTTTGCCTGAAAAACGTGCTGATATCAATTTTGATGAACTTTACGAAGGCTTACCTCGCGTTAAGTAGCAAAACTTTAAGCTTATGGAAGTTCGTTTTCTTTTTACAGGTAAAACCAAAGACCCTTGGGTGATCGAGGGTGTGAAGCATTACCAAAAAAGGATCAAGCCCTATGCTGTTGTTTCTGAAGAAGTAATTAAAGAGGCCCAAAGGTTAGGCCCTGTTGCGATCAAAATTGACGAGGCCAAGAGGCAACTCACAGCGATAAAAAAAAGTGATTTTATTATCCTACTTGATGACAAAGGGAAAACACAGACTTCAGAAGGCTTCGCAGGCCTTTTGCTAAAATGGCAAGAGCAAGGTTTTAGGCAGTTTTCATTTTTAATAGGCGGTGCCTATGGAGTAACAGAGGAGGTTAAAAACGCCTGCAACTACTCTTTGAGTCTTTCGGCCCTCACCTTTCCCCACCAATTAGTCCGATTAATGCTGGTAGAACAGACTTACCGAGCCTTTTCTATCTTGAATAATGAGAAGTACCACCATCCTTAAGTTCTAATTCATTCATTTCCTTTGCTCATTTTCTCATTGTATTTTATCATAAGAGAAATTGATTTAGGCATATGAAACTACTTTTTTACTTTTTTTTTATTCTTAGCCTTTTCTGGGCAAACTCTATTTTTGCCGATCAAAAAGGTGTTTTGCTCCGTGTAGGCGCACCTGAATACTACCCCTTAAGTTTTGCAGGCAAAGATAAAACAGCCCAAGGTTTTTTTGTAGAATACTTAAAAGACCTTGGAAAAAAGGAAAAATGGGAACTTACTTTTGAGTTTGGAACCAGAGAAGAACTCCTGACTCGACTGGAAAAGGGAGAAATAGATTTAGTGCTATCCGTAGACTATAAAGCTGAATTTAAAGAGCGATTTACCCTAACCCATGAACGAATTGTAGCCGATTGGGGGCAAGTTATTTTACGGGATGGTCTAAGTCTCGATTCCATTTTGGACCTAGAAGGCAAAGTTATTGCCGTCAATAAAGATGGCCCTTTCTACACTGAAATCTATAAATTTAGTGACAGTTTAAATCACAAACCTGTTATTAGGTATGCAGAATCTTACGAAGAAATTTTTGAATTGGTTCGCAGTAAACAGGTGGATGCTGGCTTAATCACCCGTGTTTTTGCACAATCTCAAATCAAGCCCTTAACACTCCACCGAAATGCTGTTTCCTTAAGTCCTACTGGGGTTGGTTTTGCCTTCACAAAGGATAAGTTTGAAGAAATTCGTAAAGAAATAGACGAGCATTTGCATGAAGATAAACTAGACAGAAAAAGTATATACCACCAACTTTATAAAAAATGGTTTCCTAAAAGATCAGCCCCCTTGAACCCCCAAATGG
>JASJGK010000229.1:0-6651 GCA_033791585.1 SAR324 cluster bacterium
CACGCTGCGCACCAGCACCCTTTACCAAAGTAAATCGACTCTGAGCCAGTTTTACGCCCCTAGGAGCATCTAAGATATCCAAGGCCTCGCCCACTTCTGCGTGGTGCTTAGGTTCAAAATCAAAAACTCGAGGTGTACCCCACTTTCTAACTTCAGGGTTATCATCTTCACTTTTCCCCTCAGGGGTGGAATCGTCTAGGATATTTGGTAGGGGTAAAAGAGCGGCCTCTAGGGCTGCTTCAATCTCGTTTACTTGCAGCTCAAACTCTTTGATCTTAGTGCCGATTTCTTTGGTGCGGTCGATCAAAGCCTGTCGCTCGTCACCTTCAACCAGCTTTTTGCCAATTTTAGAAGAGTTTTCATTTCTTTCACCTTTCAAGGCTTCCGCCTGAACCAACAACTCACGGCGTTTCACATCCATGGCCTGCAATGGGGCAAGGTCAATGTCGCTCCCTCGTTTTTTCAAACTGGCAGCAATGATTTGCGGGGTTTCTCTTAGTAATTTTGCATCGATCATTATCGAACCTTAAAATAAATCATCATGGCAATAACCAACAGTAAAATAGAGCGCAAATGGCTACTCCAAATGACCTTGTTATTCACCTGTTCTGGGGTGAGGTATTTATCTTCATCATGAATTTGCACCAGCCTTAACTTGGTCATAAGCAAGTGCCAAACACTTTGAATATCAGGCTCTGATTCCTTAAAGGTAATCAAAACCTGTTGGTGATGATGGTAGGGCGCCCGATAAAAAAGACGATTTTTCTCAGCCCAAGACCTTCCCTTTTTCCAAAGGGCAAATTTAAACCAAAGGCGCTGTAAAATGGCGCTCACAGCCGCCAAAACAAAAACCCCGCCAACGATAGGCAGGTATAACTCAGCCTTAACTAACACAAACATAGCGCAAATGGTGGCACCTAAGCCCAGACTTCCAATGTCGCCCATGTAGATACTAGCAGGGGGGCTATTAAATTTTAAAAAGGTCAGACAGGCGCTAATCAAAGCGATGGCAAAGATAGCAATCTCCTTAATATCACTCGATATAAAAGGGATTTTAAGCTTTGCTGCCCACTCCATATCCCCACCGATATAAGCTGCGGCAGCGACAAAAAAGGTAGCCGTCACTATGGGCACAGAGGCCAAAGAGTCTAGCCCATCAGTGAGGTTAACAGCATTGGCACCGCCAACAATAATCAAAGAGGCAAAGGGGATAAATATAAAGTAAGGTAATTCTGGATGGAGATTTTTAATGGGTACCCCAGGTAGGTTCAGATGGCTATCTATCCCACCTGTAATATAGTGAATACCTGCAAGCGCAATCAGGGTAGCTAGAAACTCAAAAAACAAACGAAAGGTGCCAGAGATTCCATCGGCTTTATCACTATAACCTTTTTTCTTTTCTAAGCCCTTTTCAATGCGCCGTTTGTGCAAAACTTTAGCACCATCATCTAAGGCCCCAATGATAAAAAAGCAGACCATAATCCACAGCAACGAGAGGGTATAAACATTAATCCAAGCCCAGAGTAAAACAGAAACGGCAATGGCTGGTATTAAGATCAAACCACCCATGATCGGGGTTGCCCCTTGGTAAGGGCCTTGGGTTTTGGTCACCACTGTAAAGTCAGAGGTTATGCCCTCTTTTCTAAAAAGTCGGATCATCTTGGGCATCAGAATATTTACTGCCAAGTAAACGGTAAGATAGGCCATCCCACCACGAAAGGCGACAGACTTAAAGATCTGATAAGGGAATATTTGGTATAAAAACTCTGCTAGCATTAGACTAAAAAGGGGTTGTTTTGTTTTTCAAATCCAATGGTGGTTGGGTCACCGTGACCACTATAAACTTTAGTTTCTGGGTCCAAACACATTAGTTCGCTGTGGATGCTTTGCAGCAACTGCTCGGAATTCCCCCCCGGTAAATCCGACCTACCAATGGACCCATTAAAAAGGGTATCGCCAACAAATATATGATCACCAAAATTAAGGCAAACACCACCTGGCGTGTGCCCCGGTGTTAAAATCACTTTAAATGTTTCTTGCCCGAAGGTGTACTCTTGCCCCTCTTGCAGGTACTCGTCAATGGTGGGAACTAGCCCATCACCAAAGCCATACATGCCTTGGCTCGGCAGCAACATATCTAAAATCATTTCTTCATTTTTGTGCATCAAAAAGGGAACGCCACTGAGCTTTTTTAATGCGGCCACGCCTGAAACGTGGTCCACATGGGCGTGAGTGTTCACCAGCCATTTGATCTTCAGACCTTTACTTTGCACGTAGTCCCAAATTTTTTCACCAACATCACCTGCGTCCACCACAATGCATTCTTGGGTTTGGTCGCAGCTTAAAAGGTAGCAATTTTGCTGCAAAGGAGAAACAACCAAGGCCTCAATGTTCAATGCCATCTATACTCCCAGCCTACTTAAGCCTTTTTTTAAGAGCTTCATACTTTCATCCTTTCCCATTAGCGCAAAAAATGGCCCTAATTTTGGCCCTTGGGACTTGTTTAAAATCAAGCCGTATAAAAAGGCGAAAAAATCTTTTGGGTTTAATTCTTGGTCTTTTGCCAAAGAAAAGATTTTGGTTTGCAACTCATCACCTTTCATATCCTCACCCAAGGATTCAATGTGAGTCACCAACTCAGAAAAGAGGGGTATAAATTGTTCGTCAGGGGTAAAATCAAAGGGCGCTTTACTTTTATTCACTTCTTTGGCCAAGGCTGCAACCTTGCCAACCAACTCTCGATAAAGGTCATTGTCTTCTTCAACACGGCCATCATACTTAAAAGCGTAATCAAATAACATGTCAGGGTCATATAAATTCACAGCTTCAGCGACATTATAAAGCAGACTAAAACCCACCTCAGCAGTCAATTCCTTGACGCTGCTTAGGGGCTTCTTGCGCACTCGATTCAAAAACCACGCTGGCTCAAAGGCAACATCTGAAGCTTCACCACGCATAGCCTGTAAATACTCATCCACCAATCGAGGCAAAATGGGCATACCCATCTTTTTGGCTTTGTTAGGGTTACCCAGTAAAAAGTTCAACAATGCGCCCAAGGGAGCAAATTTCAACCATTGGTCCATGGAGATGCCGTTACCAATCTTTTTAGAGATTTTGGCACCATTTTCATCTAAAAATAACTCATACTTATAAGGTGTTGGTGTTTTACCACCGAGGATTCTGCAAATTTTCCCGCTCAAGGTTGCTGATTCCATTAGGTCTTTACCATACATCTCGTAATCCACCCCAAAAACAAACCAACGTAAGGCCCAATCGACCTTCCAACCGACCTTAGCTGCACCACCTAAAATACTAGTGGTGTTTACATGTCCACAGGATTCATAGGTATCACTGGACTGGTCACAGGTATAGCTTACTTCATAATTGGCTGGGTCAACCTTTGTGACCCGAGTAGTGTAGATCTTCCCACATTTTTCACAGATCACAAAAAAGGGCGACCAGGCTTCTCTTTTATTTTCGGCTATGGTTTTAACAAAGGTCTCTTTAATCTTGTCATAGTTATCCATTACAGCCTTTAGGCCATCATCAAAAACCCCTGACTTGTAGCAGTCTGTGGAGCTTCGGTATTCATATTCAAAGCCATAAGAATCCAAAAATTCTCTCAGCTTTCCATTCATGTAACCTGAGAAACTATCTGTTTCCCCAAAGGGGTCGGGGATAGAAGATAGTGGTGCACCAAGGCTAGGGCGCAATAAATCATGGTTCGGTACATTTTGCGGTAAGCTACGAAGGCCATCCATATCGTCACAAAAAACGATTAAGCGAGTCTTGGCTTTTGGCTCTAACTCTTTAACAGCTTCAAGTACATAAAGAGTTCGCACCACCTCAGCAAAGGTGCCAATGTGAGGCAAGCCACTAGGCCCAAAACCCGTTTCGAATAGGATTTCCTTTTCCAAATCTGAGTGAGCCTTTAAAACCTTTTCGGCCTCGTTCTTAGCCCATGCAACTACTGCCATAATAACCTTGTGTAAAATCTAAAAAATTAAGCTTGTGGGGTTGAGTCCAAAAAATCAATCGCTTTCGGGATTTTCTTCTGCTTTTTTCTCTCTTAGCAAAAAGACCCCTAAATTATAAAACTGTTCTTCTTTTCTTTCTAACACCACCTGAATTCGCCTTAGGTCAGAATCTTCGTTGATTTGAAAGATATAAATTTCCTTTCCCTGTTCATAGTTCACTTCTAAATGGCCACCAACCTGAATCATATCACCAAAGGTCGCCCTTATTTTTGCATCTTCTAACAAGGCCTCTTTCGCCACTTGATAACCAGCTGATTTTTCAACTTTTAAGGGGGTCAGATTCACATAGGCAGACCAGAGCACACTAATGACCAGCATCCCACCAATCGCCTTAGTGGTTAAACGCCGCACCTCAGCAGGCCGTTTTATTTCCATGACCACTGTTTTTGCGTGGCGATCACCAAAACGGCGGCAGTAGGGGTCAAAAATCATTTTAATTGCTTCCACAGGCAGAATCAAAAGCCAGAGGTTGCGCTTTAAAAGTTGGTTGGATGTTGCCACAGGAAAGGTTTCCGCCATTTGAGAAACATAAAGATTCATAAAGGCTTTACCAATGGAGCGGCCACCAAAATGGTCTTTAAAAAAGAACAATATCAAACCGACCAAATAGACAGGGGCCAAGGAGTAAATCACAGCTTCTGTAGGGAGCATGTCCCATCGTTCAGGCAAAAAGAGGGCCGAAAGGGCCGAAAGCATCAAGGTAATCACCAAATAATCAATACTAAAAGCCCCAATTCGCTTTATGGAAGGGGCTGCAACAATTTGCACACCTTGCTCATTGATCAGGCCTACACCTGTGTCGTCGGCCTCTTGGCTTTTTTGCTTTTCTGCGTTTTCTTGCTGCTCTGAATCTTCTAGGTCGCTAGGCATCTCAATGGTTTTATTATCGTCTGCTTTTTTAGTCATCACTTAGGGTAAGGGTAAGGGTGTTTTTATTTATTTCCGCTTGGGCAACTTTTCCGTTACCCTTGAGCTTGATATTCATTTCATGGGTACTGGCAAAGGCTAAGGCCTCACGCAAGCTTTTCCCGATGACTTTTCTGGTGAGTTCTGAAGTAGTCAATTTTTCTTGCGCCCCACCTGTTTGCTCCCCTGCAAGGGCTGCCGTTTGTGCACCCGTGGCAAAGGGTGTTTTTTCTTGGGTAGCAGGGTAGTGTTCTGGTCCCTCTAGGGGGTAGTAATTCTTCACTTTGTTGACAATCATTTTAAAAACAACTGAGGCAGACTTAGAGCCTAAATACCTTTGACTTGGCTCATCGACCAGAACAAACAAAGTCAGCCTCGGTTTATCGGCGGGGAAGAAGCCCACAAAGCTGGAGGTGTGAAGGCTATTAGAATAGGCCCCCAATTGAGAGTCAAATTTTCTAGTGGTGCCTGTTTTCCCTGCGATTTCAAGGCCATCAGTGTGAGCCTTAAACCCCGTACCGCCAAGCTTAACCACAGACTTCATATAATCTTTAACTTGGGTTGCAACTTCAGGAGAAACCACATCCACACGTCGTTGTTTAGGGATGGGGATCACAGTACCATCGGCCTTTTTCAAAGACTTTATGATCTTAGGCTGCACCCATTTACCACCATTGGCAAAGACGTTGGTTGCCGCCAAAACCTGAATGGGCGTGGCACTAATAGAATGACCATAAGATAAGGTTGCCACGGTAATCTCGTTCCAATTGCCAAAATGATGCAACTTACCACTGACTTCACCGCCCAAACCAAGGTCGGTTTTTTGACCAAATCCAAACTTTTGGATTGATTGGTAAAAGGTTGGTCTATCTATCAACTGGGCTATCTTAGCGGCGCAAATGTTAGAAGATTTTTGGATTATTTGCTCTAAAGATAAAAACCCATATGGATGGGTATCATGGATCTCTCGGTCGTGGATCTGGTAGGTTCCCTTTTCGCAATAAAACAAATTATCCTTGGCAATAGCTCCTGATTCCAGCGCTGTTGCCATGGTCACTAATTTAAAGGTACTGCCTGGTTCATAGGCTAGGCCCACAGAGTTATTAAAGAAGTTTTGTTTGTTATATCTTTGGAAATTATTAGGGTCATAGTTAGGCCAGGCAGATAAACTTAAAATTTCAGAGGTCTGGCTATCCATCAAAATGGCCACGCCAAATTTGGCCTTCATGCCTTGGGTAGCCTTACTTATTTCTGTATCCACTAAATGCTGCAAGGTGGCATCAATGGTCAATTCAATGGACCCACCTGAAAGGGGATTCACCCTCGGGTCATGGACCAAAGGATTCCAAGTCTCATTATGAATATCACTATTCATCAAATGCTCGTTATATTTAAATTCCAAGCCTTCTAAGCCTCTAGAATCCATCCCTGTAAAACCTATGACATGACTAGCAAGATTGAGTTTTGGGTAAAAACGCTCGTACTCCTTAAGAAAATAGATGCCTTTTATCCCTAGGCCCATCACTTGGTCCCGCTCTACAGGGGTCACATATCTTTTGACCCAAGTAAAACTCTTAGTCGAAGTCATAGCCTCGCTTAAGTGGGCTTCATTGACCCCTAAAAGGGCAGCCACCAAACCCGCAGCGTCGTAAGGGTTTTCAATTTCCTGGGGAATCACATAGATACTGCTCATGGGCAAACTTACAGC
>JASJGK010000230.1:0-2530 GCA_033791585.1 SAR324 cluster bacterium
AACATCGCAAGAAGAAAAGAAAAACCTGAAATGAAAGACCCTTTAAATCTAGAAAAAATAAAAATAAATGTAGAATAATATAAAACTATTCCAATCGCCGTTAGCCAAAATTCATCTAAAGGTAGACAGCTTCGAATTATACCAAGAAATTGAATGAAAAATTCAGAATCGATAACAAACTCTACAGAATCATCAGTGATCCACTCGTCAGCCTTTAAAAGAAACCGCTCAGCATCAACAGAAGCCCCCTTAAGGTTCACAAAATAGCTATTTGATAAAGCCAATATAATGGCCAACAACATCGAAAAAACAACTACAAGTAATATAACAATACTCATGAACTTGAAATCATTTTTTCTATAAAACAACAATCTTCGTCGTAATACTTACTTCTTCCTTCCTTTAGGTTCGCCTTAACTAAAGCCTTCCGCAGCTTTATAAGTCGAGTATATATAGAAGAAGGCATCTTACGCCCTACATTCCGAAGGGACTCAGAAAAGACTAAATGATTCAGCCAGCCAATTAGAGGTGCACTCATTTTGTTACGGTCCGCATGCTCAAGGCCAAGGTAAGAACAGGTCTTAATTTCGACTCCAATCTCCCCCAAAATATCACCCAACACACTCTCTGGCTCTTTCACCAGTTCACTAAAATCAACTTCGACAAACTGAACATTTGGATATTTTTTTTGCAAATCAGAGTATGTTTCAGTCCACCTACTCATTTTCATCAAATAGTCTAAAAAGCTCGAATCTAGTGTTGACAGTAACGCCAATCCTTTTGGCGGGATGTACCCACGACGTAAATGTGCGAGATAAGAAATTAGTTGCGCTTGAGGCTCTCGCCTAATATTAATAAAAACAGGCTCGCCAACCCCAGCAACGACTGCCTGATCTATAACTGCCTCAGGACACATCCAATATTGGGTAGACATATCAACCAATACACTTATCCCCTCACCCCTATCAAAAATAGCCTTATACCATTCAATTCCTTTATCTAAATTACCATTTGCTACTACCTTTTTTAATGTGACTCCACCCGTATAAACCCTCTTTCCAAAGAAAGTGGGCTCCTTTATATCACCTACCGAGCAAAAATCCATTTTTTCAAGCAGCCCAGACAAGTAAGTCGTACCCGTTTTAGGAAGAGACAAGCTGATCAGTAATTTTGACCCATCACTTTGGTTCATACATCTCCAGCTGCGCTTTAGTTGCATTTTTCAAGGAATATTTTTCAGCTATTTCTTTTCGAGCACTAGCTCCGTGCAACTGAATCAGCCCCAAATCTTTTCTATATAACTCTAAACACTCCACTAATTTTTCAACTTCACCAAGTTGAACAAGAAACCCTGTAACCCCGTCATTAATTAGCTCCTTTACCCCGATACAATCGCTACCTATTGTTGGCATACACATTGCTGAAGCTTCTAATATTGCCCGCGGGCCACCTTCTCGTTTTGACATAAAAAGTAAAATATCATTTACGGCATAGATATCTTCTATTCTGTCTGTCCACCTTATCCAATTTATTCCTGACTTAGCGATATTCTCAGCATCAGCATTAGTAAGTCTATCGGGATGGTCCAAGTCAAGCTCGCCAACAAGGGTAAACCTATAATGGTCTGACAGGCCTAATTTTTTTAGCCTATGATAAACTGCACAAAAATCATCCACCCCTTTTTGCCAGAGCAACCTAGCAACCAACAAAACTTTTATAGGCTCTTCAGCCAAGTTTCGAGCAGGCAGTTTAAACCGATCAGTATCAACGCCAGGGCTTCTAAACATTCTCATTTTATTTTCAGGCAGCTTAAGTAAATCTCTGAAAAGTTTCATGTCATCTGGGTTTTGAAAAAAAATGTTGTTTGCCCTAAGGCCAGCTCTTCTCATTACACTCGCGATAACTCCGCGTAAGTATTTTGCCTTGATAAAGGTATTGCCTAGTCCCGTCACTCCAATATTAAATATAACTTTTCTATTAAAAATTAATGAAAAATAGGACAACAGTGAAGGTTTTGGGTTAAAAGAGTGAATGTAGTCTGGAGAAAGCTTCTGAATGTAACGCCTAATTTTAATCACATCGCAAAGGTCAGAGAAAAATGAAAAGTACGACCTTTTTGAATTTATTTCTACAAGAGTGACTTTTTGGTGGTCAAATTGTTCATAGTGAGTATCTTTTTGCCCAAAAACATAGACCACATAGCCCCTCGAACAAAGCTCACCGATAAGTAATTTACAGGGCCCTAGTACTCCAAACCATCTAGTTCCTATCAAAAAAACACTCTTCATTTCATAACACCTTGAGTGCCCTGTAAACTACAGAACAGCTTTACTGCTAATCGGCTACCGGAGAAATTATGCGGGTGAGACCAAATATGGACATCTCTACCAATACAAGCCATAAAAAACACACCAAACCTAAGACGAAGATAGTGCATAAAAAGCAACGGAGTCGGGAGGTTTGCCCTATAAAAATGCGTACCTACCGTTGAATTTTCAAAATCATGTTCAGGCTCCTTAAGACAAAAAAA
>JASJGK010000231.1:0-9093 GCA_033791585.1 SAR324 cluster bacterium
AGCCAAAATAATGATCATACCTTGCAGCAGTAAAACTTTTGTCAATTGAGCGTAGTTGGCAGTTATATCCTTAAATAAAAAAACCTTTCCAACGACCTTCCCAGAATAATCTTTAATCTCTATTGAGCCGAGAGCCCATGACTTGCCGTTTACAGAAATTTCATCTTGCCCACTGGTCGATTTGAGTTTTTTACTTACACTATTTGCTGCCTCAGAGCTAAAGTAATATAAAAGCATGTCTTGGTATTCAATATCTTTCTCTTTCATGGCAAACCGCTTGGCCGATGCGAAAACTTGGGTTTTAATCCCGATAGAATAGTCAACTTCAGCAATTTTGCTCGCAATTGCCAAAGCCTCGAAGAGACTTCCTCCTAATTCCACACTTCCTAAGTGTTTCCCCTCATTGGCAATGGGGTAAACAACACGAACACCTGGGCCAGCACGACCGACTTCAATGCCGATGGTTGGGCTTTGGCTTTGGTTTGTTTGCACCACGGTTTTTCTAAAGGCAGAAAGGTCATCCCCAAATTTAGCGGGTTTGTGTACCCTTAAAAAACTAGTCGCTGGGGGTAAATGGAATTGAAATTGGTAGACACCAAACTCAGGTTTTAGTCGTTTAGAAAACAGGGTAACCAAGGAGTTTGCAAGGTCTTCACGGTTTTTTTCTTCAAAATTTTGAATGGTTTTTGGATCATTTAGTATGAGTTCCACAGCCATTTTAAGCTTAGAAACTTGGGCTAAGAGACTGGAATGGTAAACCTGCTCAAAGCGAAGAAAAGAACTTTTTTTCTCAGCTTCAATCGCCTGTAAATCGTTAAAATATTGGGAAGAGCCTAAGATTACTCCGCCAAAAAGAAGGATGATTGTTAGAAGGGCTAAAATCTTAAATTTAATTGTTTGCGTCATCTTATATGCTTTTTATAGTTAAAAGTTGATTTTTAATCATAGTATAAATATATAGGAATTTAGGAAAGCCTTTTTCTACCTTTTTTAATTACCCACAATGGCCTTGTAAGCAGAGCTGCATGAAGCTTCTCCCAGCCTAATGTAGGGGCAGAAGTTGAATCTTGAATGGAGCTATGGGATTTGCCGCAGAAGCTCTATCAGTGTTATTTCGCTTAAATTTAAAAGGGGGCAGGTCTATTTACCAATCAGCCAGATCAAGGGGCACGTTGGATTAGCCCGCATCGACTCGGGGCCTTTTATTGAACACTAAAAGGAGGTGTTTATAAGCCAGGCTCACTTAGCTTGCCCTTTAGCATATAAAGGCTATGAGGCAGCATCAGGAGGGTCATTCCTGAGAAGGGGATCATATAGACCCCAATTAAGGTGACCCCCAAATAAGACCAAATAAAACCCTTAGGGATTGTGAGGTTAAGGCCTTCTAAGTAGTCCAAAAGCAATCCAAGAGGCACCATCAGCATTCCAAAATAGACGAACCAAAAAGCGGCAAAGTTTTCGTAGTTCATCACTCCGTTGAGCAGTGGAAATTCCCCTAGACCCTGACTAATTTGAAAGAAATAGACCTCTGCAAATAGAGCCATTTGTTTACCAAAGGCAAATGGAGTAACACCCAGCAAAACATGGGAGACACCCAGAATTATCATAAATTTTCCATTTTTCATTTTGTTCCGAAGTTGGGAGTGAGCCTTAAAGGGTTAGTTGATTTTTGATATAGTAGCGGTTTCAAATAGAACTTGGGTCGCTTCAAAGATATTGGCCACCTCCACATCATTGAGGCGAGGCAGCATTTGTTGACTGCCGACGTAAATGGCAAAAAGTATCTTCCCCCATATTTTGCCCGTTTCGTTGTTTGGGGCAAGTTCCTCACATAGTGAAATGCAGTAGTCTCGTCGTTGTTGGTCGACGTTTTCTTGGTAGGCCTTCACCAAGGTGTCATTCATAGCCCATGCACGAATAGCGATTTCAAGTGGTACATTCACCTTTGCTGTGGAAACGGCCAGCAGTCGATTTAGTTTGTCCGATATATTAATGCCGCTCTTTGAATGCTGGATAACTTCCTGAGTAAATTCCTGTTGCCAATATTCCAGCAAGGCTCTGGTAAAATCCTGACGGTTTTTGAAATGGTGGTAAAAGGACCCTTTGGTTACCTTAAGTCGCTTGAGGATCGAGTCGATAGTCAAACCTTGGGCACCCTTTTCGCCGAGCAGCTCCAGGCCTTCGGCAAGCCACTTGGTTTTCATGTTCTTTTGTTTTTCTTCCATACCCTATGGTATGTTTTTTTGTTGTGTCAAATAACCTTGTAAGGAGCATAAAGGGGTTCAATTGTTGATAATATCGAGTCAGTATAGGGAAATATATTGAATTTTAACTCACTTTGTGAAATATAAATATTGAACTTTGTGGGGCTATATATACGAATATAGACTTCAGCCGCCGCAAGCTTAAATAAGTTGGAGCAGCAACCCTTGCCTTTAAAGTAGTAACTAAATATGCCTAACCCAATGATTTTATCTAAATTTAGATTTTCAATTCTATTCGTATTTGTTCTGTCCTTTTTAGCTGTGCCTCAAGTGGTATTAGCTAAGGGGAAGACGACCCAAGCTTTTTTGATTACCACAGCAATCTTTTCTGCGGCCAAAGCAAGTTACGATGGAAAAAAATACAATGGTTTCGCTGATGAGAATAAGCTTCTGGCAGCAGAGTATTTAACTACCAAAAGCACTAAAAGATTGATGGCCATTGAAACCTTATACAGTGGTAATCTTGAGAATATGAGGAACTTGAAAAAACAGATCAACCTTGCCGATCAAATTACTCTAACAGCCATTGGTGTGGAGTGTTTTATATTATTTGTCAGCGGGATTGACTCTGCGATCAGCGAAGAAAAAAATTGGGAAATAACCCCCATTATCGCTTATGGGAATTCGGGAATTCATTTTAACGTGAGGTTTTAAATGAAGGTCTTACTCTTTATTTTTGTATCCTTGTTACTTAGTTCCTGCGGGGAGCAAAGGATTGGTGACAATGCCAACGAGACAGAAGTGACCCTTACAAGCCGAACAGATGCTATGATTTCAGTTTCAGATATAAGTGTGACTCCCGTTGAGGGCGGGGCTACCGCTGAAATTGAAATCACCTCGAATTTCAAACCCTACAGGGATGTTACCATAACCCTAAGCAGCGCCAATGATCAGGTGACTTTTTCACCGGAACAAGTGGTTTTTACAGCAAACAATTGGAGAACGATCAAAACAGTGACCGTAACGGCAGTGAATGATACTGATGATGACGACGACCGTGGCGATACAATTGATTTCACCCTTGAGACCACTGATGAAAAGTTTTTAGATGCTACGCTGGAAAGTAAATCAGTGGATATTACAGATAATGATAGCCGTATTGACGAGCTTAAGGGCGCTAAATATGGCCTTATTCGCTCTGGTGGAAGCTGCCCTACTAATTTCACAGCAGGCAACATAAACTTGGATACAGAAGACACCATTAATAATGACACTATCCCAACCTATGGGGGCGATATTGGAATTCAAACTTATGGAATGCTGATTCCACTTTGCAGTTTAGAGCGCCATGCTAACGATTCTTTGCATAATGCAGTCTCTACTGGCTTCGCTTTTTTGAGAAATGGCGGAAGCTGCCCAACGGGCACAAATTCTGGCACAGTTCGGGTTTCAGGGGAGAGGGATAATACAGATAGCAGTGTGGTTGGCGCCTACGGAGATAGCTACATCCAATCTTTTGATGTTTATCTCGAGGTGTGCGAAACAGCCAGTGGCTTTAATAGCAGCAACCTAGAAACAGCAGGCTTCACTATTATGAAAAATGGATCTTGCCCCTACTCGTCAACAAAAGGCTACATAAAAATAGATACAGAAGACACTAGTAACTTTGATTCTGATAGTGGTGACTTGGGTTCTAGTTATATTTCTACCACAGGGTCGAGTGTTTATCTTTATGTTTGTACCTATGACTGAAAGGTAGCTCTAGCCGCTTTAGCAGTAGATTGTTTACCTTTTTTTTAAAATTGTATTGTAGGATACATGAAATAGACTATAAAAAACAGAAGTCTAGTATCCCTATGACCATGGCGACTAGAGAGGAAAATAAATCTTGTATAGCAAGGAATATTGCGGTATCCTATAGGCAAGATGGACTCAGGCCATGAGGGGATATGGAAAGATCAATCACCACTCAAAGTGTTGCTACTAACGAAACCACTCAAAAAAAACAAGAATCCTTGGCAGAAGTGCCTGCTAAAAACTCGGTAGAACCACTAGAATCAAAAGTTATTGTAAGCTCTAAATCCAGCCAAAGTTCTGAGCCTACAGAAGCGCCAAAAGCCCAATCAACACACAGCATCCAGTCAGACCATTCCTTAGAAAACCTCCGGCTAAAAAACCCAAAATTCCAAGAGCGGGCCGACAGGTTAGATTTGATCAGTCATGGTTTGCAAAATTTTTCTACCAAATTAGGCTCTAACGCCTACGCCCTCTGTGATATTTCTGCTTGGGGTTTTTCTTATGCCCAACAAGTGAAGATCCCAGGTGGGCTAACTTTAAAAACGATGAAACAAAAATTAGGGCGCAAGGTTTCCGCCCTTGTGGGCAGAGAATTGCCATTTTCTATCTTTTCTGAAACTAACCTTGGCCCAAAATCTGTGACTGTCACGGGGTCCATTAGGAACTATCAATTTTTCTTTGGCCTGCCCACTATGGAAGTGGAGAAGATTATCAAACAATTTCTTTACCGCAGGGGGTACTCTTCAATCAAAGACCCTTACAATATGTTTGCCAAGGGAGTTATTCTAATTGAAAATGCCAAGGCTTTAGAAAGCACTGGCGGCTGGAATAGCCACTGCCAAATAAGCTTGAATATTTCTATGATGGCATTTTTAGTGGAACTTGGGGCGACAGATCAGTTTTTTGATGATCTTTGGCAAGGCTTTGAAAGGCACCCATTTTTTACAAAATTTGGGGTTTTTGTGAAAGAAGACGCCCAAGCACAACAGCTCTTGCATCTTGCTGGGCTAAAGGAACAGCTGGTCTCACACAGGCCACACCCTATAGATTTATCTAAAAAAATAGCAGAGAACCAAGCAGAAATTGATTTCATTAACAAACACAAGGTAAGCCACCCCGCCTATATTCAGGGTAACCCCATTTTTACTAAAGCCAACCACCTGTTTCGCAGTGGGCCACTTTTGGCGGCAAGTTGGAAGGCACTTTTGAAAGTCTACCACTTGGATGAAAACATCCCTTTCCCTAAGCCCAGTGCAGTTGACTTACAAAAAAAATTGAGGGAGAAATGCATCTGCCTCTAGAACAAATTTTTGACCCAACCCAAAAGGCGATCAGGCTCAATATCAACCGTCTTTTAGTTTTTGAATTATCCCATTTGATTGGGGAAAAAAGCGGGATGAAAGCGCCCCCCTTACCCAGTTTGATGGTCAAGGTGCTACAGGTAAATGGTCAAATTTTTAGCGGTGTCTTAAACAAACTAAAAACCAAAATCATCTAGCCCTACCCTATTAAAATCCCTTCCTCACCCCTTGTTTGCCTGGCCCATTTCAGCTATGGTTAGACAATAAAACCCAAGTTAATATAGGCGGATAAAGGCCCATGGAAATTAAAAAAACAGACCTCTTAATTATCGGTGGTGGTGTTTCGGGGCTAGCCCTAGACCATTTTGTTAAAAAGTTGCAGCCGAACCGCCAAAGTTTGATAGTAGAGAAAACCCAACGCCTTGGTGGGGCTATCGAAAGTTTTAAAAAAGAGGGTTACCAGGGGGAATGGGGTGCCCATGGTTTTTTAAATAACTGCGCTGAATCCCAAGAATTACTGGGTGATTTAGACCTCTTATCTAAAGTCCAAGAAGCACCACTCAAAGAGTTTTCTCGTTTTATCTGCAAGGGCGGAAAGTTAGAATGCTTGCCCCAGAACCCTAAAAAAATACTCAGCACCAAGTTGCTATCTTGGCCTGCCAAGCTGCGGGTATTGGGCGATCTATTTACTAAGCCTAAGCGACAAGATCAAACAGTCTCCAGCTGGGCGGAGCTGCGGTTTGGGCCTAGCATAATACCCTTTATTGATGCAGCTATCACTGGCACCTATGCAGGTGATATTGAGCGCTTGAGCATTGGGGGCGTGATGCCTGGTCTTCGAGAAAAGGAGTTGGCATTTGGTTCTGTGCTGAAAGCTGTGATCAAGGGGAACAAAGTTAAAGGTGAGGGTGCTGAAACAGCGCCAGTAAAAAAGGGCCTGCCTCGCATGCAATCTTTTAGTGGCGGCATGGAAGATTTAATTAAAGGCCTCGCCCAAAATCGTGAAGTTCTATTGGGGCAAGAAGCGCAAAAAATCAAACAAGCACCTTTTGGCTGGCAGGTGCAAACTGGGGATTATTTACTAGAGGCGAAGCAATTGGTGCTCGCCTTGCCACTACAAGAAGCTTGGAAATTGCTCAATCCACTGGTGCCTGCTCCCTTGCCACCTCCTGCCTTGGCTAAAATCTATAATGTATTGCTAGGTTTTGGCCCTGAGGTAGAGATTCCCTATGGTTTTGGCTACTTGGCCCCAAGGGTTGAAAAACGCTTTTTACTAGGCGCGTTATTTTCTTCAAAAATGTTCCCTGATCGCACCCCCGAGGGAGGCGGTTTATTAGAATGTTTGGTCGGGGGAAGGCTTTACCCTGAACGCTTGGAAAGGAGTGATGAGGAATTAATTTCTAGCGCTATGGAAGACTTATCCCAGTTGTTACCTCTACCGAAACAGCCCCTTTTTGCACAGGTATTGCGGCCAACAGCGGCAATACCCCAGCCTGAAATGGGCCATGACCAGTTTTTGAACTGGCGGGAAAAATTACAAAGTCCATCGTTACAAATCATTGGGTTTGGTTGGGAGGGCATTGGGATTAATGAAATGAACAAAATGGCTAAAGAGGCAGCCTCAAACCTCTGCTCTGCTGAAGTTGAAGGCGCAAAACAGGAAAAAGAAATTAAGGGAGTCTATTTTTAACATAGAGCCTTTATTTTGGCCTTAAGGCTGGCCCCAAAAAACCTAGACTTTGACAGGATGAACCAAGGGGAATAGAATATTCAGAAAACTACATATTTAGGTTTCCTGTGAAAAAATTAGTAAATCGCTTTATCATCCGTTTGTATAAATTCTCTTGGGTAAAACAAAGGTGGGGGGCTAATTTTAACAGCTTCCAGGTTTCGGGCGACCCCTTTGCACCTGCTCCCAAGAATTTAAAAGATATTCACTTAGCTGTGGTTAGCACAGCAGGAACACACCACATAGACGACCACCCTTTTGATATGGAAAACCTAGATGGAGACGCAAGTTTTCGCACCTTTTCTGTAAAAAGCCCTCAATCGGACTTAATGATCACCCATAACTATTACGACCATAGCAGCGCTAGAAAAGACATCAATGTTGTTTTGCCCTTATCGGCAATCCAAAAAGCGATCAAAGAGAAAAAAATCAAATCCACTTCGGCAGATGTTTATAGCTTCATGGGGCATATCCAAAATAAGCCTCTTGAAGAGTTGATTATCAATAGCATCCCCCAATTGATCAAAAGGCTGAAGGCCGATAAGGTGACCGCTGTTTTGGTTTCCCCCGCCTGAGGAATTTGTAACCAAACGGTCGGTTTGGTCCAAAGAGCAATTGAAGAAGCAGGCATACCCACAGTAGGGATTAGTATCTCTAGGGAAATTAGTGAGAAAATTAAACCACCGAGGACGCTATTTTTAAAATACCCCTTTGGGCATCCCTTTGGTGAGGCTTTTAATGTAAAGCAACAAGAGGCAATTTTTCATGATGCTTTAGAGCTATTAGTAAAGGCCACAAAGCCTGGTGAAATAGTTGATTCCCCTTACAAGTGGAAAAGAACAAAATTTTGAATGGCTCTATTTGCCATGAGTCCCAGAATTAAAGGCAAAAATTGCTTTTGATTTACTATAGAAGCGCCATGGTTTTATCGGGCTAGATTCCAAAAAAAATGTCTCTAAGAGGGGATTTAAGCAATTTTTCAAGGACAGGGATGGTTCTTTTTGGTAAAGAAGCAGTAGTCTTTTTTAAAAGTTTATTTAGGCCGAACAGAATTAAAATCAAAAAAAGATAAGATCTTAACCGAGACACCAATGCTTCTTAAAAATTTGCGAAGGACAGCTAAACTTGCTTCTTTGTTTCTAAAATCAGCCCAATCTCAATCCTTGGCAGTTACAAAAGTAGTACTTCTCTTGCTCGTGGCTTCACTAATTAGCCCCCTTACCTTAGTGGCAGGTGGTGCAGTGTCTTTGCAAAGTGAGATGAATGGGCTTAGCCTAGCACCTCATTTTAGGTATTTGGTTGAATCCAATAAGGCATTAACAGCATCCGAGGCCTTTGACTCTGACTTGGCAGGTGAATTTATCCAAAACCATCAAGATTACCCTAACTTTGGGTTTTCTGAAAAAACCTTCTGGGTGGCCTTTGAGGTGAATAATCAAATGCCCATGAGTGGCCACTGGTTCATTGAGTTTGCCTATCCTTTAATTGATAATTTAAGTCTCTACCAATTTTCAGGAAAAGAAGTAATCCAAGAGACCCATACAGGTGACTCTATCCCCTTTACAAATAGAGAACTCAAAAATCGTCATTTTATTTTTCCTGTTGATTTAGCCAGCGGTGAATCCCAGACTCTCCTCTTGCGCATTCAGAGCCGTGACACCTTAGAAATCCCCCTTTATTTATGGTCAGCAGGCGCATTTCATGCCAGTGACCATAACACCCAAACTTTTATTGGAATGTATTTTGGGATTATGGCCATGATGATTGTTTACAATCTGTTGGTCTATTTTCTAGTGCGTGAAAATGTTTATCTCTACTATATTTTAGCAACATTTTCCTTCTCCATGGTGATCATGTGCTTAACAGGTTATGCCTATGAGTACCTCTGGCCTAGCTTCCCTGTGGTGGCCAAGAATAGCAGGCCCTTCTTAATTGGGACTAGTATTATTTTTATTGGTTATTTTGTTAAGGGATTATTTTTGACGCCCAAGGCTTTGCCTAAAACAGACAGATACTTAAATATACTCATGGGAGTGGCGACGGTGGCCTCTCTTTTAGCCTT
>JASJGK010000232.1:0-9053 GCA_033791585.1 SAR324 cluster bacterium
GGGGCGAAGGATACAAACCACGCATGGTTAAAAAAGCGCTCTTCCATTTTATTTTGGGCCCGTAGCCTGGTTCTGGTCTTGTGGCTCACTACCTGAGTTGTTCCTGTTTTCCCAGCCATATCAATGTCAACAGCATAACTCCTTGCCGAGCGACCTGTTCCACCAGCACCTTGCACATTTTTTCTCATGCCTTCTTTTAAAATATCCCAGGTCCGCTGTTGAAAACCAACAGGCTCAAAAACAGGGTCTGCTGCGGGGCTGCGGAGCACCGATTCCAAATCAGAAGACTTTTCCAATACCTGTTTTACAATCCTTGGCTGCACCTTTTTGCCTTCTGTGGCTATGCAGTTGATATAGGTTAGAAGTTGCAAGGGGGTCGAGGTTACGTAGCCCTGCCCAATGCTAACAGGTAAGGTTTCACCGACATACCAAATTTGATTAAAACGCTTTTTCTTCCAAGCCTTGGAAGGCATCACCCCAACTTTTTCATGCATTAAGTCTACACCTGTCGGCAGGCCTAGGCCCATTCTGTTGGCATATTCCTTGATACGATCTACCCCAATTTCCATCCCCAACTTATAAAAGAAAATATTACAACTACGCTCTAAGGCTTGAGTTACATTCAAGGCACCATGACCATGGCGGTTCCAGCAGTGGATGGTAAAATTTTGATACTTGTATGCCCCTTCGCAGGTGTGTTTTGTATGGCTGTCAATAATCCCTAACTCTAAGGCTGCAGCGGCAACGGCCATTTTAAAGGTACTGCCTGGGGAATAAACACCTTGGACACCTTTATTGTTTAAGGGGTGGTCTGGGTTATTACTCATTTCTTTCCAGCGTTTAGCGCTCAAACCTTGGCTAAATTCGTTAGGGTTAAAGCTGGGCTTGCTGGCCATGCAAAAAACTTCACCACTATTGGGATTCATCAAAATACAAGAACCTTTTCTATCCCCTAGGATTTCTTCCACCTTGCTTTGCAGTTTGGCATCAATGTTTAAAACCATATCCTTACCCGGGGTTGGCTCAATGGAATCCATCACCTGGATCACTCGCCCACGGCTATTGACTTCAACTTGCTCGCCGCCGTCGGTCCCAATCAAATCACTATTATAATAGCCTTCCACCCCATCTTGCCCAATAATCCGAGCACTCATAATTTTAGACTGGGGTAGGTTTTGCAGTTGTTTTTTAGAGATTTTACTCATGTACCCCATCAGGTGCGCACCTGACTCGGTTACAGGGAAAAATCGCCGAGGGGAGACCTCTATATTGATACCTGAAAATTCCTCTTGGTAGGCACTAACCAAGGCCATTTGATACCAAGTAAGGTCTTTATAAAGCTGGATGGATTGAAACTTTTGCACCTTACCAAACTTTTTCAAATTGGCATTTAACAGCTTCAAGGGGATTTTTAAAACTTCAGCTAATTTTATTAAGGTCGTGGGGACATCTTCACAATCTTCCCTCACCAACATCAAATTGAAACTAGGGATATTTTTAGAAAAGATTGTCCCGGTACGATCATAGATCAAGCCACGAGGCGCAGGAACAGAATTGATACGAACACGGTTCCCCTTACTCAGGTCCTTAAACTTTTCTCCCTGTTTGATCTGCAAATCCCAGAGTCGCCAAATTATCGCTGTCAAAGGGACGCTTAAGATTCCCTTAACAATAAAATCACGCCGATTAAAGAGTTGCAGCTCATCATTATTTAAGGGTTCTTCTTTCAAAACTTCCTTTCATGGAGACGGATATTGCCCATTTTTTCTAAAATTACTAAGGCTGTGTAAGCGTATGGGGCGAGGAGGGCTGTAGGTAAAATCTCAAAAAGCAACATTTCTCGAATCCAACCGACCTTCAGGCCTACCTCTTGGCTTGCGCCTATCCCAACTACAAAAATAATCAATTTTAATACCAGCCCTAAAAACCCGACCAAAATGGGCAGACTAAAAACACTCCCTTGGAACATTTTTATAGCATACCAGCGCAAAGGAAAGCTCATAAGAAAAAAGGAAAATCCATAGACCCCAAAGGACATTGTGGAATAAACATCGGCCATTATGCCAAAGATTGCGGCAATATAATAGACCTCAGGCCCTTTCCAACGGATGATAAAAAGCACAACAAAGAGCAAATAGAGATTAGGGCTAAGCAAGGGAATATAGTAAAAAAAACTGGTTTTCGCCCACAAGGCAAAGAGGAGGCTACCTATGACAATCCAAGTGGCTCTCACTTTACCTCTGTAAATAAAGGTTGGTGAATGTTTCCTGGGCTTAATAAAATAATGGCAACCTCTTCTACTTGGTTGATGCTTACCACGGGCTTTAAGGTCACCTTTTGGAATAGACCAAATTCTTTTTTTTCAATATTAGAAATCCGCCCAATGGGAAAGCCCTTGGGGAAGATTCCCGCAAGCCCTGAAGTAACCACCATATCGCCAATTTTAATGGACATTCGGCGAGGAAAATTACTGATGGAAAGGCTTCCATCAAGGTTCCCCTTGACCATAGCTTTGAGCCTAGTTCTTTGGATTAAAGCTGGAAAATGAGACCTAGAATCTGTAACCAACTGCACCACCGACTGAAATGGGGTCACAGATTGGATTTTACCGACAATCCCAATGGGGGTTACCACAGCGAAGTTCTTTTTTATCCCGTCATTGGCACCACGATTAATAATTAAAAGTTTAGAAAAACTATCTTGGGTTTCTCCAATGACTTCTGCGTAGATTTTTTCATCTGGGTTGGTTTTTTCAAAATTCAAAATACCCAAAAGACGATCATATGCAAGTCGCAGCTCCTGGGTTTTGGCATGATTTTCTTTGTAGCGAGCCAGCTCTTTTTTTAGCTTTTTATTTTCCTCTTCAACCCCAAGCACCCATATATAGTGGTTCCAAAGGGAACTAGAGCCTGCAATAAAAAAATTAGTGGTCGCTTGGAAGGGGTAGGCAATGGTTTGCAGAGACTTTGCGAACCAATTCTCAACTCTCCCCTCTTCTGCTTGCCCAAGAAGCATCAAAATAAAAGTAAGGAAGATCAAGCCGATGGAAATTCTAAAACGCTGGCGCTTTAAAAAATTGAACATGTAAAAAATACTCTGGGCAAAGGTGTGTTGCCGTTTCAAATTCAATCAATGAAACAGCATGTAAGAGTAAATTAAAAAATAACTAAATTTTAGTTTTAATCAACTGCAATAGTTTTTAAGAGGTCAATATTATCAAGCATTTTACCTACGCCTAGTGCGACACAAGAAAGAGGGTCTTCAGCATAAATAATAGGCAGGCCTGTTCTTTCTCGAAGTAAGATATCTAATCCCTTAAGAAGGCTACCACCACCAGCAAGCACAATGCCTTTGTCCACAATATCAGCGGCCAATTCTGGGGGAGTGTCTTCAAGAGCATTTTTTGCAGCTAAAACAATCTGCTCACAGACGTCAGCTAGGGATTCACGAATTTCTTCGTTGCTTAAAATAAGAGTCTTAGGGATACCTGTTAAAAGGTCGCGCCCCTTAACATCCATAGTTTGGTTTTCATCAACAGGAAAGGCAGAGCCGATGGTAATTTTAATTTGCTCAGCAGTTCGCTCACCGATCAAGAGGTTATAGCGCTTTTTGATATACTGGATAATTGTCTCATCCATGATATCCCCACCTACTCTTGTAGAATTGGAATAAACCACGCCTGCTAATGAAATAACAGCAACTTCAGTGGTTCCCCCACCGATATCAATAATCATGTTGCCGTTAGCTTCGGTAATGGGTAACCCAGCGCCAATGGCAGCAGCCATAGGCTCTTCAACCAAATAAACTTCTCTGGCCCCTGCTGATTCAGCTGATTCCTTCACTGCTCTTTTTTCAACTTGGGTGATGCCACTGGGCACACCAACAATTACACGAGGTCTAAATTTAAGTAGTCCTGAGTTTTTTTGTACTTTTTTGATGAAGCTACGGATCATTTCAGCCGTCACATCAAAGTTAGCAATAACGCCATCTTTCATTGGGCGAATGGCTTGGATGCTTCCTGGGGTCCGCCCTAGCATCGTTTTAGCCTCTCTACCAACGGCTAAAACTTTCATTTCACCATTGGGCATATGTTTAACGGCCACAACGCTAGGCTCGCGAATCACGATACCTTGCCCCGAAACGTAGACAAGAGTATTGGCGGTGCCCAGATCAATTGCGATATCGTTAGAAAAGATCTTTAAAATATGTTGTAGCATCTTAAGTTATATTAGGTTTTTAAAGACAAACAGCTCGACTTAAATAAGTTTCATTCATACCCCAAACGTTTTAATCAGGCAATCAAACAAAAGTAGTTTTTTAGAAAAAGGACAGGTTGGGCTGAAAAATCTTACAGAATTTACAAAATAGGCTTGCCATAGCCTCCTAGTTGTATATTATAATAGATTCTATCGTAATTTTTTTCTACCGCTCAAGTTAAAACACAAAGTTGAAGAAGCTAGCCCCAAAACACCCTATAATCATTGCCTTAAAAAGGGCCAAGGCCATATCAAAAGACCTGCGTCTTGAATTTGGCAACTACCTAGGTCAATATGACGACTGGGAGGGCCAAGCACTTTACCTTTTAGAAGACAAGGGTGAACCCATTGAAAAGATTATAGAAGACCTTTTTGATGTCGCAATAGATGCGCAACCAGATTGGAAAAGGCCCAAAGCAACCATCAACTTTGAAGAGAATGCCCCTGTTGACATTCCACCTCCGCCAACAACTGCCTCTAAAGCAACTAAAAATGACGCTATCCAGTTTTCTTTCAAAGACTGGAAACAAGAACATGGATTTGACACCATTCCCATTGAAGTAGGCGATATCCACACAATCATTCGCTTTGAACACACGGTTACGCCTGAGCTAGAAGAAAAATTCATTTGGTCTTTCAACAGATCACGCTACGGTATCCGTGGGTGGGGTAACGAAAAGCCCATCAAAAAGATCTCTAAATCCCTATTGGATAACAACAATAATCCAGGCTGGGTAGTAAAGACCTTTTTGGATGAAAATAAACTCATTTGCGATGAGGAACATAACTTACGCGATCCAGAAGAAGAGATTCCCAATCCCTGTGTGCTTTCTAGTCGGGATAGCCACTCTTTGCTTTTTTTGCTCTTGGGCCATCCTTTTTTATATTACGGCGATTCTCAACTACCCTTACGCAATTCTTTTAAAAAGGTAGAATACGAGATCCAAGTCCACGAACTTGCAAACCACAGAGTCTTAGCTGGTGTCTTCTTCCATATTGAAGGGGAAGTCCGTGTGCCCATCGTGGCAGAAGAATTTGATGAAAATGGTTTTATGATGTTTGGCCTGCCCAAGGCCATTATCTATGATTTTCAATATTATGAAATTTTACCGACCACCATTCCAGCAAAGATGATCCGTGATTCCTTTAACGGGGTCTTGGTTCCCCATGATGAATGGGATTTGTTTAAAGACCAGATGGCTGAATGGTATCCTACCCATTCTTGTGTCTTCTTAGATTCTAAAGTTGTTGAGTCCCCTAATTTTGCGGCTAGAAAGGTAAAGGATTGGAAGTATTGGCTTTATAAACCAGAAAGCAAGATCCAACTCTTTGAAAAGCCAGAAGATGCTGCAACCATTCACTTACACGAAGAAACGAAGCATTTTAATACAAATAGAATGGCCATGGTCTTTGAAAACCATGACCCTGAAAATTCAAGATTAATCAACGGTAACGCTAGCCCCAAAACAGCCAAACTTTTCCAAGTGATGAGTGCTATCACTAAGGGAAAAATGATGGATGGATTTTATCCCTTGGAACGGCACCAAGCAAGCCAGCTATTGATTTTAGCAGAAGAGTACCCCTATACCTACAGCTATAATAAAGAGCCTCTTTTTAACTCAAAACAGATCGAGTTTCGTCTAACTGTAAAAAGAAACCCTAAAAACGATAACCAATATGTACTGCGTGGTGAGATTGGGATTTTAAACGAAAAAGGCCGCTTTCGGCTATTAAAAGAAAAAGATAATTACCGTGAAAAAGCCATTGGCATGGCTCCTTGTTTTTTACTCAAAGACGACCAGCTTTCAAGAATCGGCAGCATGCTCAGCGGCCGCCTTTTAAATGATAGCCTTGCAGGCGTGGTGGTTGAAGAGCACGAGATTTCAGACTTTTATTCAGCAGCTCTACCCTACCTTAAGCAAAGAAATATTAAGATCCATGACCCCCAAGGGGTTTTGCGGGTTTCCGCCCTGTTTAATTACAAAATCCAAGGTCGTATGACCATTTGGGAGGTGAAGGGTGTCTTAATGGGGCGGATGGATGTCATTATGGTGACGGACATCGGCGAGTACGCCTACCCTTACGGCCTAAATGCCGACGAATTCTACCAAGAACTAGACAAAAAACAGTACAACGTTCCCAAAGACTTCGCCCAAGAGCAGGCATTGCGGAATGAGCTGGTCGAAACGGGCTGGGTAGATGAAGGCATGAATGAATATTCTATGCGTGAAGATATGTCTATGCAGTTTGTTTTAGGCAGGCTGACCGACAATCACCCCGAAAATGTGGTGGTTTACTTAGGTGGCGCAAAATTACGTAAGTGGAAAACTCGATCTTTAGTGCCTGAAATTGCAACCTCAATTAAGTCTGGGGTGGATTGGTTTGATGTGGATGTTTCTGTGACCATCGACGGCCAGCTCTATGACTTAAAAAAATTGGTGGAAATGTGGCACAATAATGAGGATGCCATCCAGTTGCAATCGGGCAATGGTATCGCAGTTATTGACTCCACTTGGATTGAAAAGTACGCCCCCATCTTAAACCGATTGGTGCAAACTTCTAAGGGCAAAAAGCCCTCCAAAGGCGAAGAGGATGACCAAATTGAACACTTGCAAGTGGACCGATTCCAAGTGGGGCTTTTAAGTGAGCTTGAAGCCGCTGCCACTATTTCTGAACACGATGAAGACTGGGTTGATGTGCTTGAAAAGCTCAGCAACTTCAAAAAAATTCGCATGCAGCGTATCCCGAAAGAGGTGAACGCTGTGCTTCGCGATTACCAACGAGAAGGGGTCAACTGGCTTTGCTTCTTATATGAATTTGGTTTCGGTGGGATTTTAGCCGATGACATGGGTCTAGGTAAAACCTTGCAGACCCTTGCCTTTTTGATGATCATTAAAAAGAAACACCGCTCAAAATTACCAAATTTAGTTATCGCCCCTACCTCGGTAGTGACAAACTGGATGGCAGAGGTTCGAAAGTTTACCCCTGACCTAAATGCAGTTTTACTCCACGGCCAAAAGAGAAAAAATCATTATGATTCTGCTCTCAAAGCCGATTTGATCATCACCACCTATGGCCTTTTACAACGGGATATGGATTGGCTCGGGGAATTAGAATTCCAAGTGGTTATTCTAGATGAAGCCCAGAATATTAAAAATGCGCGGTCTAAAACGGCGCAAGCTGTGATGCAGCTCCATGCCCATCGTCGCATCACCTTGACGGGTACCCCCATTGAAAACTCAGTATCTGAGCTTTGGAGTCAGTTTAATTTTTTAATGCCAGGCTTCTTTGGAACCTTAAAAGAATTTGAGCGTGATTACATCCGCCCGAAAAAACGTGGCAAAAACAAGGTAAAGAAGCCAAATCACTCCTTGCTTCGCCGCCAAACCAAACCCTTTATTTTACGCCGTTTAAAGCAAAATGTGGCCAAAGAATTGCCGCCAAAAACGCAACAAACCCTGTATTGCGAAATGAATGAGCAACAGAAGGCCTTGTATTATAGCGTAATGGAAATTGTTCGCCAGCAAGTTAAAGAAAAGATTTCTGCTGGTGGGGTCCGTGGCGCTAGAATCGCTATTTTTGATGCTCTATTAAAGTTGAGACAGATCTGCAACGACCCAAGATTGAGTGCTTTATCGGGAACAGACCCCCCAAAGAGCGCCAAGTATAAACTTTTTATAGAAACTCTTACAGAAATTGTAGGGGAAGGGCATAGAGTTTTGGTCTTCAGTCAGTTTGTAAAAATGCTGAACTTGATGCATGCCGATCTAAAAAAAGAAAATATTCCGTTCTTACAACTAGACGGAACCAGTAAAAATCGGGAAGATTTGGTTAATAAGTTCCAACAAAGTGACGAATACCCTGTCTTTTTAATTAGTTTAAAAGCAGGGGGAACAGGGATCAACTTAACGGCAGCGGATTACGTAATCCACTACGACCCATGGTGGAACCCAGCAGCCGAAGCGCAAGCGACAGATAGAGCTTACCGAATTGGGCAAAAGAACCATCTTTTTGTGTATAAACTAATTACCAGAAACTCAATTGAGGAAAAAATCATTGAGTTACAAAATAAAAAACAAGCTTTAGCAGACAACATTGTAGGGGTGAATGACTCCCTAGAAGATATGCTAAACATGGATGATCTTAGCGATCTTTTTGCCATTTAAGGAATTACGATTAATATGGAACGAATACTTATTACTAAAGAAGGTTACCAGGGCCTAAAAGATGAACACAGAAGCCTGATTAAGGTAGAGAGGACCAACATCATCAATGCTATTGAGGTTGCTCGTGCCCATGGGGATTTAAAGGAAAACGCCGAATACCACGCTGCCAAAGAAAAGCAGGGGTTTATCGAGGGCCGAATCCAGAGAATAAACCATCTTCTAGCCCATTGTGAGGCAGTTGATGTGGGTTCGATCAAAGAGAAAAAAATCACCTTTGGGGCCACAGTTACCTACGAAGATATGGATACGGAAAAGACCACTACTTGGATGCTGGTTGGTGAAGATGAGCAGAATATCAAAGCAGGTATGATCTCTGTTCAGTCCCCCATTGCCAAGGCTTTACTTGGAAAGTCGGCTGGGGATGAGGTGGTGATTCGTGTTCCTAAGGGGGATATTGAGGTTGAAATTACCTCTGTTGTCTACAAATCTCCCACTGTTTTATCTAAATATTCACAACCAAAGTAATCACTATTTTGGTAATTGCAGCCAAATCATTGCCCTGCCTAATTCTAAGAGGTTTTCCCTTTTAGAATTTTGCCTCTTTCAGGGCCTTAGCTTCTCGGTCGTGCCA
>JASJGK010000233.1:0-10585 GCA_033791585.1 SAR324 cluster bacterium
CATGTAGAATATCCTTATGCCAGACCACGCCAATCACAGCTTTGCTGCCCTCTTTTTGTACCACAGGCAAGCCAGATAAATTGGTATTGGATAGTTTATCCATTACCTCTTGGCAATTGCTATCCGGGGTGACCAGGCCAAAGTTTTTGTGAGCCACATCCTTTGCTATGACAATGTCTTGCAGTTCTTCGCTGTCAAAAAGAAAGTTTTTTATGTCATGCATAGAAATGATGCCTGTTACCTCACCTTCAGTGTTTTCAACGACTAAGTAGAGGTCAGCGCTGCCTGTAAGTCGCTCTACAATTTCACGAAAGCTCAAGGTTTCAGGGATCAACGTTACGTTTTCTTTGTAAATACTGCGGACAAAGATGGATTTCATCAGGTTTGTTTCAGCACCTTCTTTCAGGTTGATGCCTCGCTGTAACAGCTTCAAAGTGTAAATAGACTCCCGCTGCAACCTAGCTGAAATGATGGTGCTTAGAATACAGGTGATCATCAAGGGTAGAATAATATTGTAATCATTGGTCAATTCAAAAACGATGATGATGGCTGTAATAGGCGCACGGGTTGTGCCTGCCACTAAGCCGCCCATGGCCACCAATGCGTAGGCACCAGCGGTAGCCGTGTCCATAGGGGCATAAGCGCCAATCAACTGGCCGAAAAAAGCCCCCAGCATGGCACCCATAAACAAAGAAGGGGCAAAGATGCCACCAGAGCCACCAGAGCCCAAGGTAACCGAGGTTGCTAGAATTTTAACAAAAATCAAAATAAAAGCGATGCCCATGGCAATTTGACCCTGTAAGGCCAAATTGATCGATTCATAACCAATCCCCATAACCTGCGGAAATATAATGGCGATGGCACCAATCACCAAGCCGCCAAAAGCGGGTTGAACGTATTGAGGAAGCTTTACCTTATTGTCAAAAAAATCTTCGAAACCATAAAGTACCTTGATGAAAAGGAAGGAAACCACGCCTGCAAGCACCCCTAATATCACATAAAAAAAGAGCTCTAAGGGGTTTACTAATTCGTAATGTGGCACCTGAAAGGCGGCAAAGTTACCCTCAAAATGGTGAGAAATTACAGTTGCCATGACCGAAGAAATTACAATGGGCGAAAATTGCGCCACTGCGAAATCCATTAGAATGATCTCAACGGCAAACAAGGCCCCAGCAATGGGTGCATTAAAGGCCGCGGCGATTCCTGCTGCGGCTCCACAACCAACGAGAGTTTTAATGCGGTGCGAGGAGATATGAAAAAATTGGCCTACGGTAGAACCTAAAGAGGCCCCGATTTGAATAATGGGCCCTTCACGGCCGACCGAGCCACCTGTACCGATGGTAATAGAAGAGGCCAGTGCCTTGACCAAGGCCACCCTAGGGCGAATAATCCCCCCTTTGGTGAGTACAGACTGCATTACCTCAGGCACACCGTGGCCCTTAGCTTCAGGAGCAAAGAAGTAGATCAGAGGCCCGACCAAAACGCCCCCCATCATGGGTATAAATAGTTTGAAATACCAAGGAGTGGCACTTATGCGTTCTAACAGGTTGCCTTCGCCGACAAAGTTGAAGTCGGATACATAATGGATAAGTGCCCGAATCCCCACGGCCCCAAAGCCCGCTAAGACCCCAATAATCAACGCAATGCCGATCATGATAGAATGTTCGGACATCTTGGCCCGTTCGGTGAGGCGTCTGTTTAAAATAGCCCCAAACTGCCAAAGGCTTTTAAATTTCGAATTCATACTTTACTCTGACAGAAATTGTGACTTCCCCACAAGTGCTAAACATTTGAATTGGATTTTTCTGGAAGTGACAAATTTTTTAAGGACCTTTCTTCAAGTAAAGCTATTAGCGCCTAGCAAAATCTTTTGGAGGCTCACCGAAGTAGCGTTTAAATTCACGGCTAAATTGACCCACACTCTCATAGCCGACCTGTATTGATGATGGTTCAATATTTAAAGGGGTAGTTTGAGGTTTTAGAGAAAAACTCAATGGTGTAAAAAAAATTACTTGATTGTTAATTTTCTCTTTAAATGTGTCTTTGCGGTATTCCTTGATTGTACGCTCAAGTTCCAAAAGGCCTTTTTTGAGTATGCCATATTCTTTGGATTTTTGGGAAATCTCAAAACCATAATTCATTAAAACGTCTTTGGTCATATCGTCTAAAGGATTGCCTGTTTTGTATCTTTACCAAGTTGGGCATCTGCCAATTTAGTCTGACCTTTTAATATATTTTTGGATAATTGAAAATTACTCCGTTAAAGATTCAGTGCGTTTTTTCTCCTCTAAGAAATTGTTAATAACCTTAGAAATAGAGTGAGTTTTAGTTTGGGATTTTGCAGCAATTGGTGCAGGACGAGTAAGGATTGATTGAGGTGGTTCATCTGAGTTTAAGGAACCTAACAGATTCCACTCGTCTTCTATCTCACGACTTAAAAGGCCTTGGCGGTAGTTTTTGATGTTACGTTCTAACCCAAAGAGGTTCTTTTTAAGCAGGTTGTATTCTTTAGAATCCTCTTTAATCTCGTAGCCATGATGTTTCAGTACACCTTGGGTCATATTATCAAAGAGACTACCCATCTTTGCTACTTCTACCGTTGCAGCAAGTTTGATTTCCTCGTGGGCAGATTGACTTTCTCGTTCTTGATCCGAAATCAGGTAGTTATCCCTTTGGATATCCTCCTTTGCATCCTGTTGGTAGAACTTTAATCGTTCTTTTAAAATCGTTTTGATTCCATCTAGATCAAGTTGTTTCATGGTTGGGAACTTTCGGATTTGTTCAAATATTTGCTGAGTAATAACGTAAAGAAAGGATGCCTGTTTTTTGGCCTGATGTAAAATCCCTGTTCCTAGGGATATAACAATGGTTCGTTTAACTAGGATTGGGCGCAGGTCTAAGGGGATTACTACACGGAAGTAGTAAGAAGAGGATCGTCGTTTCTTGATGATGTAAGTTCCCATGACTTAGAGTTATAGGACTTAGGGAGTTTGTACAGGGGGTTGTTGGTAACTTTTATTAGGGTGGTATTTTAGCAGGCAATAATGCTTGCTGACATTAGGCAAAGTCTCTCTTAATTTTTGAGTCAAATTGTCCCAAAAGGCTTGACGACGTACAGCTAGCCTTCTTTCAAAAATTCTACCCACCTAGCCTCCAAAGAGGGGCAAGAACTTGTGTTTTTGAATATGTGGAAGGCATTATTCAACATTGGGGTACAACTTCTTACCACCAACTATACTAACTGCTTTGAAAAGAATATAAGGTAATTCATATTAATGAATTATTCTTCTAAATTTAATTTTCTTGCCCCCCCCCCTACTTTGTACTATAATGCTCATTGAGTTATGTTAATTTTAAAAACCTGAGGAGGATAAAATGAGGATATTTCTTTTACTAATTATGGCTGCATTTATTATGGTAGGCTGCAAGGGTGACGATGGTGCTGATGGTACAATTAGCGTTACACTTGAGGCTTCAACAGATTTCACAAAATCGTCTGTAGACTTTGCCATTGGTTGCTATATACAAAGTAGTTCAAAAACCAACTGTATCTGCCAAGAAAGCGGAACAGAGTATACAGGCACGGCATCAGGCTCTTCTTATTGTTCCAACTTTGCTAGTGATGTAACCTTAGTTGCCTCTGGCACAACTTATACCAACCAAGCAGCAGGAACCCATTACACTTGTTCATCCAGCAGTACCAGTGATGACTTTGATAATTTCTGCGGTTCTGGGGACACAAACACTACCAATGCTACTTTAGCAGTTAACGCAGGTTCTAGTGGCTCAACTGGAATCCCAGGCAAAGATGGTGATGTAGGTGCGCTTGCAGACTACACAATCTTATTTGGCCCTTCTGACGTAACAATCTCAAAATAAAACTCAATCTGAGTATTAAGTTTATTACTAACCAGTGAGCGACCTGCTTACTGGGTTAGCCCTGTTCTAAATCTAGAACCGTGCTCTTTGAACTTCCCCCAGTATCGTAGACACCTTAGCTAGCCATTAGCATTTTGGAATGAAGAGCAAGAACTTGCAGACTCAGTTTATAAAGATGTTAATCCCTTTCTTTCTCAAAATGATCCGAATTTGTTTGGAGGCAAGCAAGTTTTTTATTAACGTAAAATTAGAATGTCCAACCAGATGTGCCACATAGTTTACCCAATAAGACATTAGGAAAATATCGACTCAAACACTAAGTGAAATCAGGTGATAAGGAGAAAAAATACAGAAGGGAGAAGGCACAAAAACACCCAAATTTTCGGTGATTTTGAATATCTATAAGTCTTTGAATTTATTAAGGAACTTGTATGAAGGCGACAATCGGAGTCGTGACCAAACAAAAATCAACCTAGTCTATCTATTGATTTAACAAGACTTTTAAATCGGTTCGTTTAGAAAGTGTGACCACTAAGTGTGCTACTACCTGTGCCTAGAGGCCTATTTTTAGTTACATTCTAAAATTTTAGTTTATATATGGCTGTCACAGCAATGTGCCCAATCTGAAGAATTATTACATTCTTTTCTGAACCAGGCAGCATACCAGTCAAAACAAATGAATTCATCCATTTTACCCAAAAAGAAAAAAGGGAAAGATGCTTTTAGGTATCGGAACCGATCAGTCTGAGGTGCTTTTTTGACTTGTACGTTAAGTTTAAAATTTGCTGATCAGTAAATTCTTTTAAAACTCGAAAATTTGTTGGTTTAAGGATAATGTTATTCAGGTCATAGTTTTAGACGCTAGTGAGTTTTAAAAACCGTAATTTGCTGATAATAGCCAACGATTATAATTTTACTTGATAATAACTCCAAATTGAATTTTTAGTTTTTTTTATATTTGACAAAATTTTAGATATCACCTTATGTTTAAAATACATTTTTTAAAAAATTAAAATATTATTGATAATGGATTTACAAGAGTTAAATAGTCAGCTTAAAGATAAAGGCGTGATTTTTGTGCACAGTGGTTATGTATCTCATGAAATTTTAAGCCTAATTATCGAAGCTTTAGAAAAAAAAACAGACGATATGACCATTGCAGGTAAACCTGCCCAAAAAGTGTTTACGATAATCATCGAGATGATGCAGAATGTTCTTAACTACAAAGCAGAAAAGGGGACTCAAGGCCCAATTGATGCAATTTTGGTTGTTGGTTATATTGTAAAAACCAATACTCTTTATATAAAATGTGGAAATATGATTGACTCGGTGGACCAAGAATTCATTGAGAAAAAAATCAAATCAATTTGTCATTTAGAAAAAGATGAATTAAGAAAAAAGTACCGCGAGTTACGAAAGTCTGGTGAAGGGCAACACAGTAGGGGCGCAGGTTTGGGGTTCCTTGAGATCCAGCGAAATGCCAGTGAACCAATCCAATGCAAGTTTTTTGCTAATGGCGAGGGCCGTAGCTTTTATTCACTTGAGGCAAATATTTAATATTTTAATCTAAAATCATCCATGTCTAATTTTCAAATTGACCAAACCAACACAACACCTTCCATTTCAGGTTCTAGAGAAACGTCTAGTTTTGAAATCAGAGGAAAATGCTACCCTGAGGATACTCCCAAGTTCTTTAACCCCTTCATTTTTTGGTTAAAAGAATATCTAGCTATAGATGCATCGGAGTTAACGGCAACCTTTGATATCCAATATTTTAATAGCTCCAGCTCAAAGTTTTTTTTTGATATCTTTGATATGCTCGATGAAGCGAGACAAAATGGACATAAAATTATAATCAACTGGGAATATGCCGCTGAAAATGAAAGTTCACAAGAAGCAGGAGAAGACTTTATTGAAGACTTTGAAGCTATGACAATTAATTTAGTTGTGAAAGGTCAAACCCTTTGAGTGATGTACAAAGCAAAATACAAGAGCTACTTGAAACTGGAAAATTAGACTCAGAAGATAAAAAACTCGTTGCTGCTCTGCTAACAGAACACGAAAAATTACAAAAACGCTCTGAACGAATTATTAAGCAAAGCGACCGTATGAGCGCTGATGTTGCAAAAAATAATGAAAAACTAGAGCGACTTTCGGACCAGCTTTCAAGATACCTCTCCCCCCAAATTTATAACGCAATTTTCTTAAGTGACCATGAAGTTAGCGTAAAAGCGAATAGGAAGAAATTAACCATCTTTTTTTCTGACATCTGTAATTTTACAAGTACTACCGAAAATCTAGAATCAGAGGAACTGGTAACGCTTCTCAATCGTTACTTAACAACTATGACTGATATCGCTTTAAAACATGGCGCTACAGTTGATAAGTATATTGGTGATGCAATTGTAGCCTTTTTTGGTGACCCTGAGACGAAAGGCCACCAAGAGGATGCCCTTGCAGCTGTAAAAATGGCTATGGAAATGCAAGATGCTGTGCGCTCATTTGCAGAAGAATTATCAGAATCAGGTGTAGTGGATAATTTTCAAGTTCGCTGTGGGATAGCAACAGGGTTTTGTACCGTTGGTAACTTTGGCAGTGAAACCAGAATGGATTACACTGCAATCGGTGGCTATGTGAACTTAACAGCTCGTTTAGAGTCCAAGGCTGAGCCAGGGCAGGTTTTAATCAGTGAAGAAACCTTTGCTCTAATCAAAGATGTAATCGCCTGTGAAAAAAAAGAGGCTATTTCTATGAAAGGCTTCGATAAGCCAGTAAATACCTATAAGGTAATTGACTATATTGAGAAAATGGATGAACGCATGCAAATGGTTGAAAAATATGAAAAAGGCTTTTCCCTGCATCTTAATCCAAATGCAGTTGATGATAAGGTGGGCGCCTTAAAAACACTCCAAGAGGGCGTCGATCGCCTAAAAAGTATCATTTTAGATAAATAGTTTTTAACCATTATTCCATTCTAACTAGAATGGTTGGTATTAGCCGTTCTCAGCGGCAAGGTAACCCAATTCTACCCACGTCTTTTCTTAGGTATTAATTTTAGCTACTCTGAATCAAGAGAAAACCCGACCATTGCCATATCATCGGTTCGGCTATGAAGACCCCGATATTCACTGATTATTTTAAAAATAAATTCCGATTGCTTCTCTATGGGCAATTGTAGAGCTTCCTCTAAGAGGGCGGTCAGTTTTTTATTGTTATAGGGAAAACCTTTTGCCCCGCCTTCTTGGTCTATAATACCATCGGTGGTAAGGTAAAAATGAGCGCCTGACTCTACTGGGATAATATGCTGTTGGTAGTCAAAATCGTCTTTACTGCGACGATAGCCTAAGGATTGATTCTTACCCTTTACCCGGTTAATCTTCCCCTTTTCTTGATAAAAAAGATCTAGTTTTGCACCAGAAAATATAATTTCTTTATTTCCCGTCGGTAAAAAACAAACGGCCGCATCCAAGCCATCATCTGAGAGAGAATCGCTGCGGTTTTGACTTAGAACAAGTTTAACAGCAAGGTTGACGCGACTTAGCAATTCTTTGGGTTCTCTAATTTTCTCATTCACAACGAATTGTCGTATTGCAGAGGCCGCAATCATCGTCATCAAAGCGCCGGGAACGCCATGACCAGTGCAATCAGCAACAATTAACAATATTCCACCTTCAACTTTATAAATTTGATAGAAATCCCCTCCAACTACATCTCGAGGCTTCCAAATTACAAAATTGTTAGGAAGCAGTTGGTTGAAAAAATCTTCTCTCGGCAGCAAGCTTTTTTGGATCTGATTTGCATAAGTGATGGACTCCATTATTTTATCTTTAGCCGCACTAACTTCTGTTAAACTTGTATTGAGTTCTTTGGTTCGCTCGATCACTTTTTCTTCAAGATCATCATGCGCAGCCTGTAGATTTTTATAAAGGTAGGCGTTTTCAATCGTTTTAACCATTTGACTTGTGAGCAGTTTTAAAACTACAACATGCTCGTTGGTAAATGCAGCGGAAACCAGTCGGTTTTCTAGGTAGATTACTCCCCGTAAACGCCCTTGATTACGAATGGGAATGGCCAAAACACTAGGTGTTTTTTGAGCTATGATATAAGGGTCTGAGGTATACTCGCCGTATTCAGCAGCGTTACGGAGCAAAATAGCCTCTTCCCCAAGTATAATTTTATTAACCACGGGATGACAAAGCTCTTTGAATTGAGACAGAGCAATGGATTGCATTACCTCTCGTTTCCCAGCCTTTAAGTCCAAAATTGCTTGCACGTTCATGACCCCATCTTCTTCTAGTAGGAAGACACCATAGTTAGCACCAGCATTCTCTACTGCAATATCAATCAAACCCTGGAGAATATCCTCTAGTAGAATTGATTCGGCTAAGTGAGTGGAAGCCTTGACAATTGAAATTGCATCTAACCCTTCGATGCTACTAGTAAAAGAATGGGTTCCTGATATGTCTTTCTCTTCAAAGTCGAATTCAGCAAATTTTTCAGTGATTGCTTTTGCCTTGGGTCTTGCCCCCCAAAATAGGTATTTTTTGTGAGCTTGTTTTAAAAGGCTTTCCCCAGAGGCTAAAAAACCTCGTTTCATCTGTAATTCGCCTGCACGCTCTAAAGATAGGGCTTCAATATGGTTTTGCTGGCTTTTTCTAGCGGAGATAATCGAATTTTCAAAATCCATTGCCGCTCTCACTAATTGGTTTTGAGACTCATGAAACATGCCTCTTGCAAGTAGATACCGGTGCTCAAAATTCAAGGGGCTTTCTTTAGCCCAAGAGGCTAACTTTTTTAATTTTGCCCGAATGGCTATTTTGGTGGTAAATCTTTTTAGAAAACCTCGGTTGGGCAGATCTTGAGCATCAATCATGGCCTGCAAAAATACAAACTCCATTTGCTCTGGCATACCAAAAACGGATTTAATTCTTGTTTGGGTTTGGGCTGCAAAATCTACGGCTTTGGTCAAGTCACCCATCAAAAAATGGCCCCAAGTTTTTAAGATAGTAAAAACTGTTTGCCCTGAAATATAGTTATGATCTTGGAATTGGGCCCAGATCACCTCTTCATTAAATTCTTCCTGATTCCAATCCAAAGGACTAAGGGTGTTACCTGATAAGGCATCGGAAAACTGACGAAAAAGAGAAATATTTGCTTTCATGTCAGGAAGATCATTATTTAAGTAAAAGTTTTTATATTCATCACAAAGGGTGACAATTTGAGGAAGAGGGATCCCACCGTAAAAACTCTCTCCTGCCATCCGATTATTCCCATAGGCAGCATAAACTAGATTTCCAGCTTGCATTGAACTCTGATAGGCACTGTTCCACAAGGGTTTTGCATCTAGCTGGTGATTTCTCCAGAAACTAATAAAGCTATGAAACATAAACTGAGTGATTCCTCTCACGTGGGGATCATCATACCTATCTGCACAAAGGCGCAATGCAAATTGGCCAATATTATAGCCAACTTCATGTTTACCCAGCCCAACCGTGATCATAATAGCGAAATTAATCAAATTAGATGGGGATATGGGTGCAAGTTCCTGCTTTTTAAATGTCAACTTGGCCCCGAGAACATGGGCAAGAGCCATTTTGTTTTCGTCCCCTGTCATAAAGCATGGACCAGCTAAATTGGAAAGAAACTTTAAAGACCAAATATAATCTTTATCCTGAGATTCAGGCCAGGCAAAGACCTCATTCCAATCTGTTTTGCCAGCTCTGCTCGCAGCCTTTAAAAGGTCTACTAAGAAGTGCCAGGGATATACTTTATCAGGAATTTTTATCCCAAAAAGGCTCAATGCAGCGACGCAAATTTCTAAAGATTGTGCGAAACGATTATTACTATTTTCTAAAATAAAATAATCATCATATACTTCAGCCTTTTGATATCGATCTTGGGACTGTTCCAGTAGAGCCAAGTAAATTTCTCTTGGTTCATCAAACAAACTCTGAGCAAAAAGAGATTGAGCCAAACCAAGATACATGGAAAAGGTAAAATCTTGCTCAAATGGCTTTTCTTTTATCAAAGCAAAAGAAGAGCGAAAAAATTGCACCGCAGGGTCAAATGCTGCCGCAGCTTTAGAGCGAATTCCTGCCAGATAAAAAAGATGAGCTACTTTTAGGCGAAACTCCAACCCTGTGACCAGTCCCAAACCTAAAAGCATCTGATTGGCCACAATAAATAGGTTTTTTGACTCAGCTATATGAGCTTCTTTTTCCCACAGAATGTTAGCAATTTTAAAGTGTAATGCTGTTTTTTCCTCTTCTTCGAGCAAACCATAAGCAGCTTGCTGGATTCGATCATGAACAAAGCGGTAGGTTATGGCATCCAGCGTCGTTTGTGCCTGCTCATCCTCGTTTAAGTTAAATTCAGCTACATATTTATAATCATCACCAATTGCCTGCACTAAGCCAGAATTGATACATAATTTAAGAGTATCAGCTGTGTCTGTAGGAGACATGTTACTTACCAAAGCAAGAGTACTCAATTGGAAACTAGCGCCTAAACAAGATGCATTTTTTAAGATTGTTTTACTGGTTTTTGCGAGAGATCCAATTTTCTCGGCCATTAATTCAGCAACATTACCAGAGATTTCTAAGTTTTTAATCTCTGGTAATTTCCAATGCCAAGATTCGGAACTTGGATCAAAATGAAATTTTTGCAGTTCATTCAATTTTATTAAAAACTGATTTACAAAAAAAGG
>JASJGK010000234.1:0-10498 GCA_033791585.1 SAR324 cluster bacterium
CCCCTTTGATATTGTAAGTGAACTGGAGTCAACCTGTGAAATTTTATCATTCCGCTCGGCGCAAAAAAGCCTAGAGTTAATCAATAAAATTGATTTAAAAACCCCTAAAATCCTTATGGGTGATGCATCTAGAATCAGGCAAATTTTAGTAAACTTGGCAGGTAACGCAATAAAATTTACTGAGACGGGTGAAGTTATGATTGAAACTCATCTAGTAGAAGATTCTGCCTCAAGAGTTCACATCCAATTTGCCGTAAAGGATACGGGCATTGGCATCCCCGAAGATAAACTAGAGGCAGTTTTTGAATCTTTTGCCCAAGTAGATGCCTCCATTACTAGAAAATTTGGGGGCACAGGGCTAGGCTTAACTATTTCTAACCAGTTAGTAAATTTAATGGGTGGAAAGATTTGGGTAGAAAGCAAATTGGGGGAGGGGAGCCAGTTTTACTTTTCCATCCCATTTAAAAAAGTGCCACCTGAACAACAGGAATTAATTTGCCATAGCCAGCTTGTGGAAGGTAAAAAGATTTTGATCATTGATGATAACCAGCATAGCTTAGAGGTATTACAAGATCTATTTAAAAACTGTGGCGCAGAGGTTATGACTTGCAATCGATTTGAAGTAGCAAGGGCAGTATTAGCCCGAGAAGGCGACGTTGATCTTATTTTGCTGGATGAGAGTGTTTCTGACTCCCAAGAAAGCCTCCAACCACCTGAGGGCCAAGAAAATCCACCTGTCATCTTAATGACCTTACAAAGAGACCTGTCTCTGATCAGAAACCCTAGTCAATATAAGTTTGCAGGTATGTTAGCAAAGCCCATTAGCCAGGCTGAATTAGAAAACTTAATGATGGAGCTGTTTTCAACAGCACCAGCTAAGCTCGCTGCAACCTCAAAAGGCCCCAAGAGAGAATTATCTGCTGATTTGAAGCTGCCTCAGGCACGAATTTTAATGGCAGAAGACAACCAAGACAACACCGACTTGATAGAAATATTTATGAAAAAAACGCCCTTCACTTTAGTCACTGCTGAAAATGGGCAAGAGGCGGTAGATCACTTTAAAAAATTCCAATGGGACCTAGTTTTAATGGATATGGAAATGCCAGTAAAAAGCGGGCTAGAGGCAGTGAGAGAAATTAGAGCTTGGGAACAAGAACAAGGGAGAAAACCCACCCCCATTATTGCATTAACTGCCCATGCTCTTGAAGAACATAAAACGCTATCCTTTGAGGCAGGTTGCAATGGTCACTTGTCAAAACCAATAAAAAAGAAATTATTGCTTAAGTCCGTTGCTGATTACCTAGTAGCTGAGTAAACAAAACCTGCCCCAGTAACCTTGTATAAAATGCAGTACCAAAATAAATTTATTGCTTTCAGCCTCACTTTCTTATTTAATTAATTAATGGCTTCCTTTAATTTAATCAAAGTAATTTTATGTTAAACTCAGAAGATAATGAATCCCTAAGCGAGTTAAAATCAACCTTTTTACTTTGTAAAGATCGCTCTGCATTTGCCAGTGCAATGACCCAGCTCCAACAACTACTTGGCAATAGGCATTGGAGTGCCGCCTTATGCGAAATGGAGGGAGACCATACCGTTACCAGTAACTATGTCTTTATGAACAATTTTCCCAGCGATTTTATGGAGTCTTATACCTTGAATCAAGCGGAATTTTTTGATGTCATCGTCAGCAATCATTTTTGTGAAGATCACTTTGGGAAACTACAATATTGGGCAGATACCTTCAAAAAAACACAAGATGAAAAAGGTTCTATCCCTGAAAAGCTCTATAAAATGCACATCCAGTGGAGGGAATTTTTAGAAGAATGGGGGATTCTGCTGGAGGGATATAGTATAGGCCGCCGTACCTTTATTGATAAAACTTCAAAATGGTCTGGCTCAATTATAAATTATGCCGATGATCTAGAATTTTCTGAGCGTAACCAAGAAATTATTGAAAAAATACTTGAGTCGCAACATATCGCTGTACTCAACATATTGCAGCCTGAATTGACTGAGTCCTCTCAAAAAGATCAATCAACTCAGCCCTGACCCCACCCTTACTATATTCTCAGCTTTTTTGAGCCATCCCCTGTTCTCAGGGGCGCTCTTTTAACTTTCCTGTCGGCAATTCTTAGTTAGTTACATATTCCCCAAAGCCACTTTACCAAATGATTGAAATTTGTATTTTTGATACTCAATTTTCACAACTTTTAATTATTCCTTTCCAAAATTTCATCATATGGTAAAATTAAATTACTAATGTAATCATATCAACAAAGTCATAAATTCAATGAATAATCTATCTACATGATATTATACAGGTAGCAAATGGCATTCTCGTTGCAGTTAAGACCTAGCAACCAAAAACTGAGGCTGCTAAAAAAAATCTAAAAAAATGACCACATTTTTCCCAGAGAGCCACTATGGGCAACGATAATCCAGTTTCACTAGAAAACTACGACGATATTTTAGAGCGCATCAATTTTGACAGTAAAAATGGCCATATTTGGCTTGCTGATCGCCGAATGATGTTAATCCAAACAGAAACCATGGAGCTGCTACGCAAAGAGTTGATCCAAACGCTCGGGTTTGAAAGGGCCCAGGGGGTTTTGATGCGGATGGGTTTTGCTGAAGGGGTGGTGGAAGCCCGTTGGGCAAGAAAATTGAGAGCTGGACAAACGGAATTGGAGATGTTTCATTTGGGGCCGCAACTACACAAAATCAAGGGATGTGTTGAGGTCAAAGCCATTGTAGAAAAAATAGATCTGGAAAACGGAGACTATTATGCAGAATACCTCTGGGAAAACTCCTTTGCAGCAGAAAACTACTTAAAAGAATGGGGCAAGGCCGATGTCCCCGTTTGTTGGCACATGTTAGGTTATGCAATTGGCTATACCAGCAGCTTTATGGGCAGGCAAATAATTTTTAAAGAAGTACAATGTAAGGGGACAGGCGCTGAAGCCTGTAAAATAGTGGGGAAACCAGCGGAAGATTGGGACGAAACTCATGATATCTTACAGTATTTGGAGCCTGATAATGTAGCGGACCAACTTTTTGAAATGCAAGAGGAAATACTCACTTTACGTGAAAGCATTTCTGAAGAAACCCGCTTTGAAAAAATGATCGGCGCTAGCCCCGCATTTAAAAAGGCTTGCAGCATGATATCCAAAGCATCTTCTACTACTGTCACACTCATGCTTTTGGGTGATACAGGTTCTGGAAAAGAAATGTTTGCCCGTGCCGCCCATTCTTCTAGCCCGAGAGCAAAGCAAATTTTTGTTGCAGTGAACTGTGGTGCTATCTCGGCCAACCTAATTGAAGCGGAATTATTTGGTGTGGAAAAGGGGGCTTTTACAGGGGCAGACCAGCTTCGCATTGGTCGCTTTGAAAGGGCTGATAAGGGTACACTTTTTCTAGATGAGGTTGGTGAGCTTTCTCTCGCTGCTCAGGCCTCGCTGCTTCGCGCCTTGCAAGAAGGTGAAATAGAACGAGTTGGCGGCCAAAAAGTGCTCAAGGTGGATGTTCGGGTGATCGTTGCGACCAACCGAGACCTAGCTGCAATGGTAAAAAAGGGAGATTTTCGAGAAGACCTTTATTATCGATTGAATGTCTTCCCTGTGGTCGTCCCGTCATTAAAAGAACGCTCGACGGATATCCCTCTTTTAGCGAACCATTTCTTGCAGCGCTATTCGAACCTTTATAGTAAACATATTAAAGAATTTTCCCAAAGAAGCCTCCACCAGTTAATCACTTACGATTGGCCAGGGAACATCCGTGAACTAGAAAACCTAGTTGAGCGAGGTGTCATATTAGCTGAAAGCTATGGTAATATTGAGTCGGAACATCTTTTTCCCCATTTCAATGTAGTTGAAGATGAAAATCAGGTGAATTCCAAAGGTAAAATTTTTTCCGCATCAACCATATCCAATGGTGATATAGCCAAATTGATTGACCAAGGGATGAACTTGGAAGAACACGAGCACCATTTGATCCAAGAGGCCATGCGTCGTTCTGATCAAGTTGTATCCAAAGCCGCCCGTTTACTAGGATTAAGCCGCCCAGCTATGGCTTACCGCTTGAAAAAATTTGGTATAGTCGAGTAAGCCAGACCCTTTTAATTGGGGTGTTTCATTTGCACCTCACCCCTCTAGTTATCTACCCTCATTCCCTCCATTTTTAATTTTAGAATATTGACTTTCCAAGGCCGATTTTTATCATTTTAGCAAGACTTCAGGCTTACCATATCATCAAGTCACCAAGGCCCTTTATCATATGATCAACTGGTTGAATTACTTAAAAAGCATTAAATAACAATCATATATACTGAAAAATTCAAGTGGCACGTTGCCTGCAGAATAAGGCTTAACCTTGAAATTCAAGTTACCTTTGAAAACCTGTACAGGAGAAGGAAAATGACAACGCCAACTTTTAACCCGAAACAATGTTTTGTCCACATTCGTGATATTAGGGATGAAAAGTTTGTTCAGTTCGATTTCGCAATTGGCGACCCGCTTTGTAATTTAGAGATGGTCTTACCTGTGAAAGCCTTCGAAGAGTTTTGTGCGAACAACAAAGTTACCCATATGAGTGAAGAGGAAGCCAAAGCCGTTGACCGAGATAGAGCCCAGTGGAGCTACGGTAGAAACGAACATGGTAAAACCGCCGACTTCATCGGCAAATTAGATTTGAACCCTGAATAGGAGATTAGCAAATGCAAGTCGACATTAAAACAACCGAAATGAAACCGATCCGCAATACCTATGGTCATATTGCTGAACGCTTTGGCGATAAACCCGCTTCTCGTTACCAAGAAGCCACTTACGACCTTCAAGCAACAGACCACTTCCATTACCGCCCTTTATGGGAGCCTGAAAAGGAACTGATTGATGAATCTCGTACTAAATTAAAAATGAAAGACTGGTATGCCTTTAAAGACCCTAGGCAGTTTTACTACGGCACCTATGTCGCAGCGAGAGCAAAAATGAACGAAGGCGCAGAGGCAAACTTTAACTTTGTTGATTCTAAGGGTTTAGCTGAGAAACTTACAGATTCCGTTATTTCTACAGTAAAAGAGTGCATCCTCCCGCTTCGCCATTTGGGTTTGTCTGCCAATATGAACAACTCAGAAATGACAGCAAAGGGATTTGGTACTGTTACCACCCAAGCTACTATGTATTATGCCATGGATCACCTAGGCATTGCCCAGTATATTTCTCGGATTGGGTTGGTTGTTGATGGCAATACAGGCACCTCACTTACACAAGCGAAAGCTTTGTGGATGGATGCCCCTTACCTTCAAGGACTACGCCGCCTGGCAGAAGACACGCTTTGTTGTGATGATTGGTTTGAGTTATTTGTAGCCCAAAACTTAGTTTTAGACGGGATGATGTACCCCCTAGTTTACGAAAGCATCATCAATTCCATCGAGGAGCAAGGTGGGACAGCCATCTCGATGCTTACTGATTTTATGACCCAGTGGATGAAAGAAACCAAGCGCTGGGTAGACGCAGAAATTAATGTTGCAGCAGGTGAGTCAGAATATAATAAGGACTTGATCCAAAGTTGGATCACAAAATGGTCTAAGAGAGCTACAGAAGCTTTAGCCCCTCTAGCCGACAAAGCCCTTGGTGCTTCTGGCGCCGCAGCCATGAAGGATGCCGCACAATCACTTAACTCACGTGTCGCAAAATGCGGCCTTAGCTTATAAGGACCCCCATGAGCCAAAAAGTATATATCGCACTCCAAGACATTGAAGATGCAAGGCCCATTATTGAGGCCATTACAGATGACAACCCTCATGCCGTACTACTTAAATACCCCGCAATGGTGCGCATCGAAGCCGAGGGTAAATTGGTTATCAAAAGAGAAACAATCGAAGAAAAAGTCGGTCGAGATTTTGACTTACAAGAACTTCACTTAACCTTGATCACCTTAGGCGGAAACATTGACGAAACCGACGATGAATTCATCTTACAATGGAAAAACTAGGAGCCAATCATGAATGCAAATAAAAAACTGAATTTAAAAGATAAGTATACTTTCCAAACTCGTGACCTCCAATGGGAACCAAGTTATAGAACCAATGAAGAGATTTTTCCCTACTCTGAATTTGAGGGAATCAAGATTAAAGATTGGGACCAGTGGGAAGACCCATTCCGCTTAACAATGAGTGCCTATTGGAAGTACCAAGCAGAAAAAGAAAAAAAACTTTATGCTATCATCGATGCCTTTTCACAAAATAACGGTCACACAAATATTAGTGATGCTCGGTATATGAACGCTGTGAAAATTTTTCTTACAGGCGTTACTCCCCTAGAGTACCAAGCCCACTTAGGGTTTGCCCATGCGGGAAGACATTTACCAGGTGCAAGCGCAAGAATCGCCTGCCAAATGCAATCGATAGACGAGATTCGCCATGCACAGACCCAAATTCATGCAATCAGCCACTATAATAAGTTTTTTGATGGCCTGCACCAATTCCGCCATATGCATGATCGCCTATGGTATCTTTCTGTACCTAAGTCTTATTTTGATGATGCTAGAACTTCTGGCCCTTTTGAGTTTGTAACTGCCATTAGTTTCAGCTTTGAGTATGTTTTAACCAACTTACTCTTTGTACCTTTTATGTCTGGTGCCGCTCACAATGGCGACATGGCCACAGCAACCTTTGGTTTTTCTGCGCAATCAGACGAAGCCCGCCACATGACCCTAGGTTTAGAGGTGATTAAGTTTATGTTAGAGCAGCATGAAGACAACCTGCCAATCATCCAAAAATGGGTGGATAAATGGTTCTGGCGTGGTTACCGCCTGCTGACAATTGTAGCTATGATGATGGACTACATGTTACCAAAAAAGGTAATGAGCTGGGGCGAATCTTGGGAAATGTACTTTGAAGAAGCAGGTGGAGCCTTGTTTAAGGATCTAGAACGCTACGGGATTCGTATGCCTAAGTATTGGAAAACTTCAGTTGAGGAAAAAGGCCATATCAGCCACCAAGCTTGGAATATTTTTTATAACTATACCCATGCCGCTGGCGTTCACACCTTTGATTTAGATGATGAGCATTTAGATTGGTTGAGTGAAAAATACCCAGATACCTTTGATAAGTACTACCGACCAAGGTTGGAACTTTACCGCGAAAAAGCCAAAAATGGAGAGCGTTTTTACAATAATGGGCTGCCTCATTTATGTAATGTCTGTGAAGTACCCATGGCCTTTACCGAGATGGATGACCCGACTCAGATCTCTTATAGAAGCTCAGATTATGAAGGTGAAAAATTCCATTTTTGCTCTGACGGTTGCAAGGATATTTTTGATGATGAGCCTGAAAAGTATAAACAAGCTTGGTTGCCTGTTCACCAGATCTTCCAAGGCAATTGCGGCGGAGCCGAGATTGAAGATGTACTAAAATGGTACAAATACAACTTGGGCGCAGACAACATGGCCTATGAAGGTTCCCCAGAAGAGACAAGATGGAACCAATGGATGAAGGACAAACACTAAACCTTATAAACAATTTTTAGGAGAATAAAATGCCAGTAAAAGCATTGAAGCCGGGGTATAAAGCAGAATCCCGTGACAAATTAGAAAACTTTCATGGAAACCAGTTGGTTTATGTCGGTTGGGACCACCATGTTATGTTTTGCTCAGCGATGGCTTTTCCGCTTCCCGCGGGAATGCCTTTTATCGCACTACGCGATGAAGTGATGAAAACCTTTATGGGCGTTCATCCAGATTATGATAAAATCAACTGGGATACCGCCCAGTGGAATATTGACGGCAAGGCAACCACAATTGACTGGGAAAAAAGCCTTGCTGATCATGGCGTGGGTCATAAATCCTTAATCCGTTTGCAGACTCCTGAATTGGTGTCTGCAAGTGGTGTTGGTGTGTAGGTAACGCCATGAGTTACCTTGTCACCATTGAGCCAATCGGTGAGCAAATAGAGGTAGAAGAAGGCCAAACCATTTTAGATGCTGCTTTACGCAGCGGGGTTTGGCTACCCTTTGCCTGTGGTCACGGCAACTGCGCCACCTGTAAGATTGATCTTATAGATGGTGAAGTTGACCATGGTCATGCCAGCGATTTTGCCCTTATGGATATGGAACGCCAAGAGGGTAAAATATTGGCCTGTTGCGCCACCCCGCTTTCCGACTTAGTTGTGGAAGCTGATTTAGAAGAAGAGAAGGATGCCTTGCGTCACTCTGTAGGTGATTTTGTTGGCAAGGTTATAGCAATTACGGATCTCACCCCTAGCATCAAAGGATTTGAGTTAGAGGTTGATGATTCATTTAAGTTCCAAGCAGGCCAGTATGTTAACCTCACTATTGAAGGTGTGGAGGGCACAAGGGCTTTTTCCATTGCCAACGCACCCCAGAAAACAGGGATTTTAGAGCTTCATGTTCGTCTCGTTGAAAGGGGCGCTGGCACAACTTGGCTGCATGAAAATTTGCAGCTAGGAATGGAATTAAATTTTAGCGGGCCTTATGGCAACTTTTTTGTTCGTCGTAGCGCCGCAAAGCCAATGATTTTTATCGCTGGTGGGTCAGGCCTTTCAAGCCCAAAGGGCATGATTGAAGATTTACTTGCAACAGGCTGCACCGAACAAATCACCTTGGTGCATGGTTGCAGAAACCCAAAGGAGGTCTATTTCAAATCTCACTTTGAAGCCCTGGCAGTAAAGTATAAAAACTTTGAATATTTTCCAGTGGTGGGCCAAAGTAGTGAGGCTTGGGAAGGGGCTGTCGGCTACGCTGACAATGTTTTAAGTACTAGGTTTGGTGGGAGGTATGAAGGCTCCCAAGCCTATCTTTGCGGGCCACCGCCTATGGTGGATTCAGTGATTAACTCACTGATGAAGGGCCGTTTGTTTGAAAGGGATATCTTTATGGAAAACTTTTTCAACAACGCAAGTGATGCCCCTAAAAAAGGCAGCCCGCTCTTTAAAAAAATTAGCTAGAAAGCTACGACCTACTTCGTTGCCGTGCAAGCGGCAACTCCCAGACTCTCACTTACCCAACTACCTTTTTTAATGGATTCTTTTTTGCGCTAGTTTAGGCTCTATTGAGTTGAGTTGAACCTTCACTTGTTCTTAAATGAAATATCTAAGCTGCCTAATTTTAAATACTTTCTAATTTGATAAATTTAGTCTACATATATAGTAGGTTTTAATATGGGTAATAATTAATCTAAAATTGGTTTAAAATGTTAGAATTTTCAGAGAGCACGCTGCAGTTAAAAAAGTTAGAAAACTCCGACCAAGTAAAGGTTTCTGAAATTATTACGGGACTCATAACCTGTAAAAGTTCCGATTCTTATCAAGAATTGATCAGGGAGCTAGGTAGGCTTATCTCTTTTCAGCATTGGACTGGGTTTATCTGTAAAATGGAAAATGAATGGGAAATAACAGCAGAGTATTTTTTCCAAACCAATTACCCAGAATCTTTTATCAGTGCCTATGAAGAGCTAAAATTAGGGTTCATTGATTTTGTAATGATTAATAATTTTACCCCTGAAAGTTTTGGTCACCTGCAACTCTGGTCAGAGACTCAAAAAAAAGTTGAGGGAATGAAAGAGAATCTGGACCCCCAAGTTTATAAAAAACATCAAGATTTTTTGGATTTTGTCAAGGAATGGAATATCCTGCAAGAGGGCTATTCTATTGGTTGTAAAACTAGCAATCCCGAAAAAAATATTCATTATGGGAGTATTTTTAGCATTGCCGATAAAATAGAGCCAAGTGAAAGAACAGAAACTATTTTAGAGATACTATCACCCTATCTGCACCAAGCTCTTTTAAAGGTCTGGGTGACTGAGGCTGAGGGCTGAGGCCAATACACTAGACTAATCTCAGCTACCCCAGTCCTAAGCGATCCTCTTTATTTACCCTAAAAAATTCCCAAACACAGAAATAGCCATAAGCTTCAATCAGGCTCTAACCTGAGCCGAAATATCCTGTGGAATTAGATCATCTTATCAAGGTTCAGTACCCTATAGAAATTATTGTGAGAGATTCGTCTTGACGGTGGGGATCACGTCAGATAATCAAAGAATCTTGTGTATTTTTTAACCGTAACAATAATCGAAATAGATCTAATGCAGAAATAATTCCAACTAATTAATTGAAACTATTTACTTTATCACATTTTAAATCCTAATTTTTCTGTGATATTTTCGACTCTTGGCATACCTTTTTTTACTTATGAATAAATTTTGTGGACTCGACTTTGGTACTTCAAACTCTACAGTCGGCTTAAAAAAAAATACTGGGTTTGCTCTAGCAAACCTAGAGGGGGATAGCCCTATTATCCCCTCGGCCATCTTTTTTGACAAAGAGGAGCATGTGAAACTCTTTGGTAAAAAGGCAATTGAGAAATACATAGAAGGCCAAGACGGAAGATTAATGCAATCGATCAAAAGCATTTTAGGCTCTGATCTAATGCATAAGGGTACTTTCGTAATAGATAAAAAGGTTAAGTTTCAAGATGTTATTGGT
>JASJGK010000235.1:0-5385 GCA_033791585.1 SAR324 cluster bacterium
AGGCAACCATCCGCCAGCTCCATGAGCCGTTCATTTTGCTCTTGGTCTTTTTCTAAGGCCTGGAAAGTTGCAATGCTTTTTTGAATGCGCTTTTTAAAAAAATCTTCCATTTTTTTTACTTTTTATTTGGTTTTATCGGTCAAACAAACCCTGCGGTATTGATTCCACATAGTTTCAACAATCTCTTTTAGGCTGGAGTGGGTCGCCTTCCAACCTAGTTTTTCTTCAGCAAAATTCACCTTGGCATAGGTAGTTGGGGAATCACCTGATCTTTTTGCCACTAATTCAGTGGGGATAACGTGGCCAGAAGATTCACGGGCAGCCTGTAAAACCTCAAAAACAGAGTAGCCTCGGCCAACGCCAAGATTTACGTTTAAGGATTCACCCGTTTTTTGGCTTCGCTCGAAAGCCAAGACATGAGCCAACGCGATATCTGTAACATGAACATAATCACGCACGCAGGTGCCATCAGGAGTATCGTAATCATCCCCAAAAATCATCAATTTTTCCCTCTTCCCAACAGCAACTTCCATCACCAAGGGGATTAGGTTTTCTGTGGTATGCTCCACCCCACCAATACGCCCATCTTTGTCATAACCTGCGGCATTAAAGTATCTTAGGTTTGTAGAATGAATTCCCTTTAGCTGCTCAAACCACTTGAGTAAATCCTCAATGGCGAGCTTAGTAAAACCATAAAAATTATTAGGTTTTGTTGGGTGATCTTCATCAACTGGCAGATAAGTTGGGTCACCATAGACTGCTGCAGAAGAGGAAAAAATAAAATGTTTGATCTTACTTTTGGAAATGGCATCTAGCAGATTGATTGTAGCAGAAATATTACTCTTAGCATAAAGACCTGGCTCTTTCATAGAGTTCCCAGCCGCCTTCAAGGCTGCCAAATGAACCACACCTGCAAACTCATTTTCAGACTCAAGGACTTTGCTCAGGTCAGCAGAGTTTTCAATATCCCCAAAAACAAAGTCAGCCGCAAGGGGAACATTCTCCCGAATTCCAGTAGAAAGATTATCAAAAACAGTGACTTGATAGCCTCTATCTAAAAAAGAAAGACTCACATGACTGCCGATATAGCCAGCACCCCCAATCACCAAGATTTTACCTTTATTACTCAACTAACGTCTCGAATTTTTATTGTGACGGAGTAATAGCTTTTTTAAGTATTGCCCATATTGGTTTTTACTTAAAAGTTCTATTTTTTCCTGTAATTGCTCAACTGTAATCCAACCCTGTTCAAAGGCGATCTCTTCTGGGCAAGCTATCTTCAAGCCTTGGCGATCTTCCAAGGTTTTAATAAAGTTACCCGCATCTAACAAGGATTCATGTAAGCCCACATCCAACCAAGCAGAGCCACGGCTCATCAGATCAATGTGCAATTTCCCCGCTTTTAAATATTCTTGGTTAACCCCTGTAATTTCCAATTCCCCTCGGGCAGAAGGCTTTTGGTTTTGGGCTAAATTAATCACTTCATTATCATAGAAGTAGATGCCCACCACAGCATAGTTGCTCTTGGCTTCGACTGGTTTTTCTTCAATGGAAACGGCTTTCCCACTCTCATCAAACTCAACTACACCGTAGCGTTCAGGGTCATTTACCCAGTAGCCATATACAGTGGCACCGCCATCTGTAGACACACGTTCCACTGATTTTTGTAAAAAGGCCACAAAATCAGCCCCATAAAAGATGTTATCCCCTAAGATCAAGCAAACAGGATCATCACCAATAAAATCCTTACCAATCAAAAAGGCTTCAGCCAAACCGTTCGGTTGCGCCTGTTCGGCGTAGCTTAACTGCACCCCGAATTGACTCCCGTCACCGAGTAGCTTTTTGAATAAATTTAGGTCTTGGGGAGTGGAAATAACAAGGATTTCTTTAATACCCGCAAGCATTAAAGTCGAAAGAGGGTAGTAAATTAAAGGTTTATCATAAACAGGTAATAGCTGCTTGGATACGGCTTGGGTGATGGGATAAAGCCTTGTTCCTGAGCCCCCTGCTAAAATAATTCCTTTCATAGGTTTTTTGCCATTTTTTTTGAATTCTTGGGTGCCAAAGCCCCCAAGAGTTCAAATTTTTTAGATATCGAGGTTTTTAACTTTTAAAGCATTATTTTCGATAAAGGCTCGCCTAATATCCACTTGGTCGCCCATCAAAGTGGTGAAAACTTCATCAGCTTCAACTGCATCCTCAATGGAAACTTGTAAGAATTTTCTAGCTTTCGGGTCCATAGTGGTTTCCCAAAGTTGCTCAGGGTTCATCTCACCTAATCCCTTGTAGCGTTGGATATAAACACCTTTTTTGCCTTCGTTAATAATGTGATCGACCATGGTAATGGCATCTGAAAAGCGCATTGTTTCATCTTTCTCGTCAGATAAAACAAATTTACCATCTTCTTTCTGCTCATCCAACTCAATGAAGCGGTCTAAAATTTTATTAAACACGTAAGTATCTAAAGATTCCAAGTCAACTTGGTCGATTGGGTATCTTTTATCCTTGTAAAGGATATCGATCTCTTCCCTTTCAGGCTGAAGATTCACCATCAAACCCTCTTCTGGGTTTGCTGCCAACATATCTTGCATCACCTTATAAACAAGGCTCAAGTTGGTGGACTCAAGTTTTGTGTTGTTCTTGTAAAAGAGATCAACCATGACCTTCAACTTTGGGTTGTGAGTCAACTGGTTCTTTTGTTGTCTCAAGGAAATTACCTTGGTACAAAATTCTTTTAAATCGCCGCCACGAGCAAATTTAATTTTATCAAGAGCCAAATCCAATAGTTTGTCTGTTAAGTCAGCATCATTTTGGATATAAGCTTCTGCCTTACCTTTTTTTGTTTTATAAAGGGGTGGCTGGGCAATATAGAGGTATCCATTGGTAATGATTTCCGACATATGACGGAAGAAAAAGGTCAGGATCAAGGTCAAGATATGGCTACCATCCACATCCGCATCTGTCATGATAACAATACGGTGGTAACGTAACTTTTCAATATTAAACTCATCTTTGCCAATGCCTGTTCCCATGGCTGTAATCATAATCCTGATTTCATCTGATGAAAGCATCTTATCAAATCGCGCCTTTTCTACGTTTAGAATCTTACCCTTAAGTGGTAAGATGGCTTGGAACTTACGCTCGCGCCCCTGCTTGGCACTTCCCCCCGCACTGTCGCCCTCCACTAGGTATAATTCGCAAAGTGACGGATCTTTTTCTTGGCAATCGGCCAGTTTTCAGGCAAGCTGGAAATTTCTAAGGCTGATTTTCTACGGGTTAATTCACGGGCTTTCTTCGCTGCAACTCTGGCTCTTAGGGCATCAATTGATTTTTCAATGATCTTTCTTGCTGCTGCTGGGTTCTCTTCAAGGTAGGTATTGAGTTGTTCGGTAACAATTTTATCAACTACACCCCTTACGTTTTGATTGGTAAGTTTGATTTTTTTCTGGGATTCAAACTGTGGCCCTGCAATCTTAACAGAGACAATGGCTGCTAATCCTTCACGGATATCATCTTGGCTAACCTTGTCATCATTAGTTTTAAAGAGCTTACTTTGTAGACCGTAGTTATTGATAGAGCGTAACAAAGCTTGTCTAAAACCCGTGTCGTGGGTTCCGCCATCAATAGTGTTAATATTGTTTACAAAGGTATATATATTACTGTTGTAGCTAGAGTTATATTGGAAGCAAACTTCAACTTCAATGCCTTCTAGCTCGCCTTTAGCATAAATAGAAGTTGGCAGTAAGGCCTGTTTATTTTTATTAATGTGTTCAATGAAGGTTCGGATTCCACCTTCAAAATGATATTCATTTTTTTTGTCCACTCGCTCGTCAAAAAGCACAATTTTTAAACCAGGGGTTAAAAAAGCTAACTCTCGCAAACGGTTGGCTAGGATATCGTAGTTATAAAGAACTTCGTCAAAGATGGTCACATCAGGGTGAAAGATCACCTCTGTTCCTTGGACGTCAGTGTCACCGACAATATCTAACTCTGAAGTTTTCACTCCCTTGGAGAAGGTTTGTTTATAAATTTTCCCTTCTTTGCAAATGGTCATGGTTAATTCATCAGACAGGGCATTTACTACAGAGGCCCCAACTCCGTTAAGGCCACCAGAAAACTTATAGTTTTCATTAGAAAACTTACCACCTGCGTGGAGGCTGGTCATTACCAAGGTTGCTGCTGGTAGACCTGATTTTTCGTGCATTCCCACAGGAATTCCACGGCCATTATCCTTTACTCGAATTGAGTTATCTACCAGAATATCAACTTCAATGGCAGTACAATGGCCTTCCATTGCTTCATCAATTGAATTATCAACAATTTCAAACACCAAGTGATGCAGTGCTGAGGAATCTACACCACCGATATACATACCGGGGCGCAAGCGAACAGCTTCTAAACCTTCCAGTTGTTCAATATTATTAGCATCATATGATGAGTTTGCAGCGTCTGTCATCTTGTAAGGTCCTGGTGTGTTTGTTTATATTTCAACTATATTCCCCTGCTCCACCTTGATTGCTTGATTGGATTTAAACCAATCGGCATCACAGCTTGCAGCGGTCAAAAATACCTGTGAATTTTTACTAAAAATTTCTTCTAAACTATGTTTTCTAACTTCTGGGTCCAGTTCGGAAAAAACATCGTCCAAAAGTAAGATAGGGGTAAAATTTAGCTTCCTTTTTAGCACCTTTCGTAAAACAAATTGTAGGCTTAAAAAAGCAACTCTCTGTTCTCCTTGGGAAAAGGTCATTTTATCTTTTTTTTGGTTGAGAGTCATCCAAAAACTATCTTTTTGTGGTCCAGGTAGACTAAAACCCAGTTCTTTTTCTTGGGATAAGCGGTTTTGGTAAAATTCAAAAATTTGTTCCGGGCTTAGATTTGTCTTTTCTTCTAGGTCGCTACGGTAATGAATCTCTAATTTGTCTGTTCTATGGGTTAGATTGGAAAAAACATCGCCTATAGACTGGTTTATTTCATCTATCAGTAATCTTCTTTGGGCAATTAATTTTGGGGCAGATTTGGATATCAGTTGATTCCATACAGTAATTTCCTGGTCCCTGCCCTGTTTCAAAAGGATGTTTTTTTGTTTTCTCGCTTTGTTAAAATTTTTTAAATTTTCTACATAATTTAAATCGAGCAAACACAAGGCTCTATCAAAAAAAGATCTTTTTTCTTGGGGGTTTTCTTTGTAAGCCGTCAGCTGATCAGGTGCAAAAAGCAGCGAGAAAAAATTTTGTAAAAATTCACTACTTAAAGAAAGCAGCTTACCATCAACCCAAACCCGTTTATGGCCTGAAATTATTTGGATTTTAACTTCGTGGGTCGTTTGTTTCTTTTTTATAATTCCTTCGATTACAGCCTCTTTTTCCCCAAAATAAAGCAAGG
>JASJGK010000236.1:0-12943 GCA_033791585.1 SAR324 cluster bacterium
TTTAAATGGAGTTTTTATTAAGGCTACCAGTGACGCTCTGCAATCAGGAAACAAGGCTTCAGCTTTGGTTTTCTTTACCTTTGAGATGGGCTGGTATTTTGGCGGCGCCAATGCTGCTTTTGAAGATGCTGAAAACTACAACTACTATTCTCTTAAAGAGATGGAATTGAAACTATTCAAAGTCAACTTTTAAACTTCCCCCCAAAAATAGATTTAAAGCTTAGCCTTTAAAGAAACCAGCAACTTTTCCATCTGCTCTTTCAAGCCAATGGTAACCCGAATACAGCCTGTCAAAGGCTCACGGTTAAAATACCTCACTAAAATCCCTTCTTGCTCCAACTGATTTTTAATAGTCAATGCGTCCTTTTCAAGGATTCGCAACAATATATAATTGGCCTGGGATTCATAGGCTTGAATTCCATCAAGTTTACTTACTTCGGCAAAAAACCAATCTCTAGTTGCTATAATTTCTGCAACTTGGCCCTTAAATATATCCATGTTGGCTAAGGCCTCTTTTAAAAGCACTTCCGCGGCAACATTAACCCCGTAAGGGGGCTTGATTTTCATCAACTGGCTGGCAATGGCTTTGGAAGTGATTCCGTAACCGACTCTTAAACCTGCCAAGGCAAAGCACTTAGAAAAGGTCTTTAAAATAACTAAATTGCTATGGGTTTTTAATTTTTCCACAAGGCTCACACCTGAAAACTCACCGTAGGCTTCATCAACCAAAACGATCAAATCATGCCTTAATAAATAATCCACAACAGCTTCTTCCACTTGATTCCCAGAGGGATTATTTGGGGAGCAAAGAAAAACCAACTTTACTCGTGTAAGGTCCAGTTTTTTCACCTTTTCAATATCAATGGAAAAATCTTCCTCCCTTGGCTCTAAAATAAACTCCGCATGGTTTAAGGCTGCTACATGATCGTAATAAGAAAAGGTGGGGCCAAAACTTAAAACTTGGTCACCCTTTTCTAAAAACAACCTCATTGCTAAGTCAATGATCTCATCCGCCCCTGCGCCTGCTACAATTTGCTCAGGTGTAACCCCTGCATAGTCACTGATAGCAGCTCTTAACTCAACTTGCGCCGGGTCAGGGTAGATATGCAAATACTTCTGCTTGCTTAATACCTGTTGTAGTCTGGGGTGCAGACCAAAGGGGTTTTCATTGGCATCGAGTTTTATAATTTCATCCTCACTTAACCCCAATCGCTTGGCGATTTGGCTAGGCGGTTCAATAGGGCTATAAGGCTGTAATGATTTAAAGTCAGGATGAAATAAATGGCTTAGATCTTTCATTTTTTATCTGTTTTATGAGTAGACAGTTGTTTTTGAAATCTTTTACAAGGATGCACCCAAGAATGACGACCTGTAAACCAAAAGATATCATGACTGACACCAAAATTTTTCCCTTTTAGGCTTTTTGTAGGAGCCAGTATTTCTCCTAGGGTTGATTCTTCTAAAGGAATCTCTGTGAGGCCAATATTCATTTGCTTCCACTGGGGCTTTTTTATTTTTAAGTGGGATACAAGGCCCAAGTTATTTTCCACGTGGCCACCACCAACAATCATCACTACCTTGCCAACCTGGGGTTTCATATTGGCAATAGAAATTGCCATGGCTTCATTTCTTGCTCGCCAAGTTTCATAAAGTTTACCCAGCAATTTTTCTTCCGACCAACCACAGTGGGCAGCTGTAAAGCGTTCTTTCATCAGTTCTTCATAGGCAGCGGTTGGTTGCTTACCCATGGGGGCTTGAATTTGCTCCAGACCTGTGAGGCCTTTCCAACTATTCCTACTAATGCGATAGTTTAATGAACGTGGCAAGTCAGCACCAAAGACAACTAAATCATGCTTTTTTGCCAAGGCGATGAAGGCAAAATACTTCTCCCAAGTCTCATCATCCACCTGTGCCCAGCCAAGTCTTTCCCTGAGATTTTGGATGGCCTTTTGAGGGTCTGCCCCTGGCTTAACCTTACCATGTTTGCCTTTTGGCCGCCCTTGGACATAAGACATAAGCAAAGAGGTTTGGCTCTGATAAAAGAACTCCAAACCTATGGCTATCTTTTGTTTTTTTTCTATCAAATGGCCTATCAACTCCAATTGAATTTTGTGCTGGTCTTTATTTTCATGGGATTCCCCAAGATAGATCACATCCGATTTTAAAGCTTGGGTGTAAACCTCAGCTTGTGTCATTTCCTGACCCGAGCCTTTATAGATTTTACCGACCAAAGGGTCTTGCCTTGGGGGTATTTGTTCCATCTGGCTACAAGAGGCAACCAATAAAAGTATCAATATGTAGTAACGCATTATTCGCTCAAATCAAAAAGGAGTTCCACAGGGTGCAAGGGCACAAAGCCTTCGAAACGTTTTACCTGTGAGCGGCATGAATAACCTGTGGCAAGCACTATAGCCCCAGCTTCTGCCGCCTTTTTTAGTTTTTCTTCCCAGTGCATCTCATAAACATCTTTGCTCGCCTGTGAGTGACGGGCTTCATGCCCAAAGATCCCACACATTCCACAACAACCTACTGATTCCGTTTCTAAATTTAACCCCAGACTGCCAAAAACCTCTTTCCACTGGGCTTCGCTTTTGGGGTTGGCAGTCTTTTCGGTGCAATGTGCAAAAAGTTTGATCGCCTTGGCACTGGTTAGTTTTTGGGGTTCGCTCAAAAATGCCAATAAATACTCTTGGAGCAACAAAACTTTAAAGTTTAATTCTTGCCCTAATATTTCTGGGTATTCATCTCGATAGGTTAAAGCTACTGCTGGGTCTATTCCTACTAAAGGGATGCCATATTTTGCAACTTTTTCCAACCTTTTTGCCTGCGATCTTGCAACGTCCCTAAAGTCGCTCAAGAAACCTTTTACATGCAAGGCCTTGCCATTTTCGGCAAAGGGTAAAACTAATAATTTGATACCCTGTTTTTCTAAAAAGTCATGGAGTCTGAGTAAAATATGAGCCTCGTAAAAACTTGTAAAGGCATCTTGCACCAAGATTACGGTTTTTTGCGAATCATAGTGAAACAGTGCTGTTCCCCAATCGATCAAAGCGCCCCTAGCTGTTAATTCTGCTTGCAAGGGCACAGTACTATAATGTGGAGTATCGACAATGCCAGCAACAGTTTTCACCAAAGAGCGAACAAAATTTAGGCCTAAAAGGCCATTGAAAAATTCCGCCCAGCTTGATTGATCCTGCGCCACCTTTTCAATAGCAATAGCCAAATAGTCACTAATAGGCCTTAGATAGCGCTGGTAATAGAGGCTCAAAAATTTCGACTTTAGTTCAGGAATATCAACCTTAATGGGGCATTGCCCTTGGCAAGCTTTACAAGCCAAGCAACCGTCTAGGGCTTGGAGCACATCATGGGAAAAGTCTTCGGCCCCAAAATACTTGGCAAAACTATTTTTGGCACGTCTTGCCCAGTTCAGAAGGTTGTATTTTGCGTAAATGCCAGGCTCAATTTGGAGGTGTGATGTCTCTAAACTCATACGCCGTAACCATTCTCGAATCAATACTGCCCTGCCCTTTGGTGAATGTAGTCTGTCTTTTGTGGTTCGGTAACTTGGGCAAATTAACGAGGCCGTATCCACAGTAAAGCAGGCACCATTTCCATTACAATTGACACTGGTTTCAAAGGCCTTGAGTAAATCAGGGTGAATCTGGCGATCTTGAAGGCCTCGAAAGGGGCCGTCTACCTCCACCAAAGGCTCCAAAGCTCCAATGGGCGTGGCAATTTTGCCTGGGTTTAGTTGGTTGTGAGGGTCAAAAAGCCCCTTTACCTTGCGCATTTCTTGGTAAAGCTCTGGCCCGAAATAGGTTTCTGAGTACTGGCTACGATAACCCTTGCCATGTTCTCCCCAGATGACACCACCAAATTTCTTCACCAATACAGCCACTTCTGAAGTCAACTTCACCAACAATTTTTCATCTTCTAAATCTAACATGTCCAAAGCGGGGCGTACATGTAAACAACCGACATCCACATGACCAAACATCCCATAGACCAAGCCGTAACTTTCTAAAAGGGCACGAAACTCAGTGATGTAGTCCTTTAAATTTTCAGGTGGCACCACTGTATCTTCTACAAAGGCAATGGGTTTTCGTTTGCCCTTTAAGGCTCCAAGTAGGCCCACACCCTTTTTGCGCAGCTCCCAAAGGGCAGCAATTTCACCCTCATTCTGGGCAATATAATAGCCCCTAGCTTTAGACTTTTTCGCCTCTAAGCTATCAATCAAGGGTTGGACTTTTTTGTTGAGTAATTCTTCTGTATCATCAGAAAATTCCACCAAATTGACAGCTTTCACCTGCTTGGCATCTTCCCCTAACAGAGGCCCCACAGACTCAAAAATCTCATCATCTTGCGCCAGAGTTAAAATGCGCTCGTCAATAGTCTCTATGGCAATTGGGTCGGAATCTACCAAGACTGAAGCATCAGCCAAGGCCTCTAAAAAATCATCGTACTTAAGCAGAAACAATTTTTTATGTTTTACGATAGGTGTCAACTTTAACTTGGCCTCGGCAATGACAGCCAAAGTTCCCTCTGAGCCTGAAAGCAGATAATTTAAGTTAAAAAACTGGCTTTTTTCGTCCTTGACCTTGCTTAAATTGTAACCTGTCAAAAAACGAGTCAATTGTGGCAATTGAGTCAAATAATTTTGGTTGCTCTGGATAATTTCATCCACCTTATTATAGACTTCTCCCAAAAAACCAGCTTCGCTTTTAATTGTTTCCAGCTCTTCGGTCGTGATCTCTGTGGTCACTAATTCACCTCCCCCAAGGGCTAAGGTGGTCAACTCTACAATATGCTGGGAGGTTTTACCATAAACACGGCTGCCCTTTCCACAGGCATCGGTATTGATCATACCGCCTAAGGTTGCACGGCTAGAAGTGGATAGGGTCGGCGCAAAAAAATAGCCATGGGGTTTTAGCTCCCTATTAAGCTGGTCTAAAACCACACCTGCTTCTATGGAAACCCAACCTTCATTTACATTGATTTCTTTCACTTTGGTCAAATGACGAGATAGATCCATCATTATGCTGTGACTCAAAGACTGCCCGTTGGTCCCTGTACCACCTCCACGTGGGGTTACCTTGATGGCTTTAAATTCTTCTGTACCCAGTAACGTTAAAACCTTAGCAATGTCGGCTTTATTTTTAGGGTACAAAACGGCACTAGGGACAACTTGATAAACAGAATTATCGGTCGCTAGGGCTAGTCTCTCTGCAAAACTAGATTCGATCTCACCTTCAAAAGCCTTCGCTTTTAGGGAAATCAGAAATTTTTGCGTTAAAAAGTCAGGGGAATTTTGTGTTTGAAGACGAGGTATCATGAGCGGTAATAGACTTAAAATTTAGATAAATTTAAGTCTATGCCGCCGTTAAAATGCCGTCAAGCAATCAGAAGTAGTAACGAACCGAAAGGGCGGGGAAAGCAGAGGTGGAAAGTTCCAAAGAGGAATAATTTCCAACATTTTTACTGGTCATGCCCACTTCACCAGAAAAACCAAAATTAGGCATGGAGGTAAAAAACATTTCCGCACCCACAAAACCACCCAAGGTGATTCCTGAGCCTGAAATGCCATTGGCGGTATCAGTAATGGACATATAACCCACAGACCCACCGTAATAGAGCATTACATTTCTATACTTTTCAAAGATCAACCCCATACGGTAATCAAAGGCTAAAACCTTTAGGGATTCACTACCATAAGAAGCACTACCAAAGGCAAAAAGCATATCGCTAAATAGCTCTTCACTGAGGTAGGTTTTATAACTGAGCATATCACTCTGGTAAGAGGATGGCCCACCTTGGCTAGAAAGAGTAGACTTGTGACTCATGTACCCAATGCCACTTCGTTGGCCCATTTCGACCTGTGTATCCATGGAGGTAATCATGTTCACTTCCGAGTTTGGAAGTTGCAACACGCCCTGGCCCTTTAAGGATTCAATGGTTAAAAACTCAGAATTATACTGAGTGATTTTACCCATCAAGATCTCACCATTTTTGAGGTAAACTATATTGGCAGCTAAATTCTTTTTGTGCTTCTTATATCTGATGTCAGAAGAAGAATCAAAATTAATCAGATAGATTTCACTTTTTCGTATCTGTAAAATCCCGTGATCCTTAATGGATTCGATAGTAATAGTATCCTTATCATACTTTAAAATCTTGCCAATGATGGGGTCGCCTTTCTTCATAAAGATGGTTTCAGCAAATAGTTTGCCGGTCATCATAAAGAGTAAAGCTAATAAAAATAGTAGAATACGCCTGATCATAAATAAGCCTCTGTTTTACCTTGTAGGAGTGAAGACTGTAGTACCTTTACGAAAATGCAAATAGGAAACCACAAAAGGCAATTTTTTAAAAGTATTTTAAAAAGTAGAAAAAAGACTGGAGAGTTAGCCTATCAAGAATAGGCTTCCAATGTATGTAAATAGTACGGGGGAAAAACTTTGGGTTAGCCCCTAAGAAATACGGCCCAACTTCACAGAAACTTTATGAAGCACACCGTTAAGGAGGCTCGTCGCCCCTGCATCAGCATGGGATTCACAGATGCCCATGGCCTCGTTGATCACCACCTTTGCATCAAGCTCAGGTGTGCTAATCAACTCACCGACAGACAAACGCAGCAAAGAACTCAAACTCAAGACCAAGCGGTCTTGGCTCCAGTTTTCTAGGTTTTCTGCAATAAGTCCATCTACTTGTTTAAGATTTTCCCATGCAAAGTTTGCCAAGTCCTTAGCGCTTTGAATATTGTCTTCTTTTAGCTTATATTCTTTAGCCAGTAACATTTCACGGGCTGGACTAACGCCGAGTTGGGCACGGCTGAAGAGGATTTGCAAAGCAAAAAGTCGGGTCCGCCTTCGGGGGGTTTCTTTCATTTTTTAAAAATATGGAATGCTGTGAATTTTAAGGGCGTAAAAACTAGCGCAAATTAAATTTATCAACCAGTTCATCCATCAAGCGGATGTAGGCGGTAGCCCCTACTGAATTTAATTTGTGTGTAATCACAGACTTACCTAAGGCGCTGGCCTCGGTAATTGAATCATTTCTAGGGATGATTGTTTTAAAAACGGAATTGCCTAAGGCTTGGTAGATTTGCTTGGAAACCTTACGGTGAACCTCATTTTCTTTATCAAACATAGTCATTAAAATACCTGCTATCCGCAATTTTTTCTCAGGCACTTCTGCTTGCAATTCATTAAAGCTGACTAAAAATCTCTTTAAAGATTTCACTGCCAAACTTTCACATTGTAGAGGTAAAATGGTTAGGTCTGAAGCGTAGATGGCATTTAACACTAAATTATTGGTTGAAGCTGGAGCATCAATGATCACAAAATCATAAGACTTGGCGCCTTCTGAAATTCGTTCACTCAAGACCATAGGGTCTTGGGTAGCCTCGTAGGCTTCCCGCTCGGCACTCAAGGTACTAATGTTAGAAAAGATGAAATGTAAATTTTCTAGGTCTGTGCGGCGAATCAGCCGCTGCATAGGGGTGCCAGGTTCAGTCAACAACTGCAAGGTGCCTTGGTCTAGTTCACGTTTTACCCCGACAGAAAAACGAACTGAAGATTGTGGGTCTAGATCAATTAAAAGTACAGAATAACCACCAAATGCAAAGGCGCTGGCTAGGTTAGTAGCACTAGTAGTTTTCCCTACTCCACCTTTTTGGCTCACAAATGAGATGATTGTTGTCATGAATGCTTTTATTTGGTTGGTTAAGTCACCTTGAACTTCATGAAATCCTATCCAATAAGTGTCTCATTCGTCAACTGATTAACTGGCCTAGCTTCAAATGAGTTTAGGTCTTTTTTACTTTACTTCAAAATGCTAAAAGCCTTTTCTAAGTCGGCCTGTTGAAAAGTTTCCGCCCTTTTATCCAGCCAGATTTCACCGTCAAACCCATCTGTAATTTGGATCAGGGCTTTAAGCCCAAACCCCTTTGACCTTAAAAATAGGTTGGCTAAAGCCACTTCCATGTCTACCAAATCTGCCCCTAGGCCACGGTAAAGGGCCAATTTTTCTGGCGTCATGGCGTAAAAATGAGGCACAGAAACCATGCCTGAACAGGCTTCAACGCCTGAAATTGGTTCAAACGCGTCCAAGGTAGCAATGCCCACTTTGCCTGCAATACCTGTCTCATCCCAAGATTTTTGCGGGCTGACTAGCTTCCCCGCTTCCCAGTCGCCTTGCCCAATAAAGCCCGCTGTACCAAAAAAAGTAAAATCAGTGCCGCCTGCCGCTATGGCATTTTCAAGGGCGAGCATAGTTAGCCCAGCACCGATTAAGCCACCAATGACACTAATTTGCAGCCCACCACCGCTGTAGGTGAAATTTTTCGAGGGGCCAAAGCTTTTAACCTTAGAGCCCTCCACAAAATCCTTAAACCCAAAAAAATGCCCTAAGCTGGCAAAGCAAATCACCTTAGATTGCAGGGCAGGGAAATCACTCGGATTGGGCAGAATCAACGACTTTTGCATGGTAGGTTACCTTTTAATACCAAGGCCTATTGACAAGCTATGGGAAAGAACGAAAAATAAATAAGTTTCAACAGTTCACCTTTTTTATCGAGCCCTATGAACCCCATAGCCCAAAGTTTGAACAAGGAGATCGAAGAGCTTTCTCCTACAACATATGCCCTACTTTCCAACCTAGGCAAGAGACTCTTTTTTCCTAAAGGGATTTTATCCCAATCTGCCGAGGCCAAAAGTTTAGCAAAAAAATACAACGCAACAATTGGAACAGCCATATTAAATGGCAGACCCATGCACTTAAAAGCTACGGAAAAGTTTTTTAATTTAGAGGCTGAAGACGTTTACCCTTACGCACCCCCTGCAGGGAGACCTGCACTGCGCCAAAGCTGGAAAAAAAAGGTGGAGCGAGAGAACCCTTCAACACAAAATAAAGATTTTGGCTTGCCTATTGTAACCTCAGCCATCACCCATGGTTTGAGTTTGGTTGGTGAACTTTTTATTGATGAAGGCGATGTGATCATTTCCCCCAATAAGCTTTGGGGAAATTACCGTTTGACCTACGAAACAAGGCTGGGGGCAAAAATTGAAACCTTCGAGCTATTTAATGAGCAAGATGAATTTAATGTTGAGGCCTTGTCTGCGTGCATGAAAGAGCAGGCTGCCAAAACTGGCAAATTAGTAATTATTTTAAATTTCCCAAATAACCCGACGGGCTACACCCCAAAAGAGGCGGAAGCTGAAGGAATTGTTGCAGCCATTAAAGCCCAAGCGGAAGCGGGAACCAAGATTTTGACTGTTTCAGATGATTCTTATTTCGGGCTCTTTTACGAAGATTCCATTACAGAATCTTTGTTTGGCCGTTTTATTGGTTTGCACGAAAATCTGTTACCCTTAAAGCTCGATGGTGCAACCAAGGAATACTACGCTTGGGGTTTTAGAACAGGTTTTATTACTTTTGGCGCTCCTAAAGGTGTTGACCCTAAGATTTTTACTGCCTTGGAAGAAAAAACCAAGGGCTCAATTCGTGGGGCCATTTCCAATTGCTGCCACACCTCTCAGACCGTTGTGGAAAAGGTGTTAGCCGACCCTGACTTCCCCGCCGATGCAGCAGACAAGCATAACATCATGAAGTCTCGCGCTTTAAAAGTGAAGGAGGTGTTAAACCAGGCTCCTTATCAGGATGAATTAAAATACTACCCCTTCAACAGTGGTTATTTTCTCTGCTTGAAATTTGCCGATCTGGATGTGGAGCTTTTACGTATGCACTTGCTAGAAAAATACGGCGTTGGCACCATCGCCATTGGCAAGACAGACTTACGGATTGCCTTTAGCTGTATAGAAGCAGCCGATGTGCCTGAGCTTTTCGAGTTGATTTTAGCGGGTGTTAGAGACCTTAGAGCGGCTTAGGGCAGGCTGATCTGCCCCATAGAAACCAACTTATTTGCCCCTGTTACTTGGGGCAAATTTGTGGGGTTTCCCTTTATTTTCTCCCAGGCAAATAAGGCAAAAGCGACAGCTTCTTTTGCGTCTGCTGTAACTTCCCCCACCACAGGAAGCACAGATAACCTTGTTCCCAATAGTTTTTGTAAGTCACCCCAAAGCACAGGGTTGTGAATTCCACCGCCACTAGCCCAGACTGCACCTTTGCCACCGCTGCACTTATCGATATTCAAAGCGATTGATTTTGCCACAAAAGATGTGGCGCTGCGCAAAATATCAAGCAAAGTATGCTCGGGAAAGTCGGCTATTGCGGCGGCCACCCATTCCTTACCAAATTTCTCTCTCCCCGTGGATTTAGGTGCTGGCTGTTGAAAATAGGGGTGCTCTAACCAGCGATTTACCAAACTTACAATAACCTTGCCTTGCTTGGCCAAGTTACCATCCTTGTCATAGTTTTGTTTACCATTTGAAATAACTTCTGCTAGCTCATTTAAAATCCCATTACAAGGCCCTGTGTCGAAAGCACATTCTGTATCTCCGCCTATCAAAAGCGTGAAATTGGCAATGCCCCCTAAATTTAAAAGGACTCGGTTTTCTGACATATCGCCATATAAAACTTGGTCTAGATAGGGCACCAGAGGCGCACCAGAGCCACCAACGGCAATATCGCTGGCTCGAAAATTACTTATAACAGGTGTATTCGTTTTATAGGCCAAGGTTTCTGCTTCTGAAATTTGCAAACTCGAATGGCCATGGACGTGGTAAATGGTTTGGCCGTGGCTACCGATCAAATCTATTTCGCTCTGAGTAAAACCATAGTCTTTTAAAAAGAGGTTGCAGCAATCACCATTATAAGCCCCTAGATCTTGGTTCAACTTGCATATTTCTTGGGAATTTCCAAGACCAAAAACACTTTGTATTCGCTCTTTTAAATCAATTGGCATATCGTAGGTTTGAAAGGCTTCCAGCCTTATTTGGACCGATAAACCTGCACCTGTAAGGCGAACCAAGGCGATATCCAGTCCATCTAGCGAAGTCCCCGACATTAACCCAAGCACTAAACCGGATTCTTTTTCTTTTATTTTAATGAGTCGTTCCAAATTGCACCTAATAGAAAAAAAGCTAGACACCAAAACGCCAATCCTTATTGGATTTGAAGGGGTTACCTTAACCCCGGACTTGGCAATTCATTTAGAGAAAATTAACCCTATTGGGGTCATCCTCTTTCGTCGTAACATTACATCCTTTGGGCAAACTGCACAACTAGTCACAGAGATTAAACTGCTCTTAGGGGATGTTTTAATTGGTATTGACCAAGAGGGGGGTGCTGTTGAACGCCTTGGCGAACTGGCTATCCCTTCTCAGTTTTCTCTCTCCAAAAAAAGATTGGTTGCTGAGGCTACCAAAATACAAGCGAGTTTACTTGCAAGCTTGGGCATAAACTTGAACTTTGCACCTGTCTTGGATTTGTATGATGCAAATTCACCTGTCATTAACCTAAGGGCCTTTTCAGCCGACCCCATTGAAGTTGCCAATTGTGGGGTAGAGTCCATTACTGCCCACTTAAAATCAGGTGTTACACCCTGCCCTAAACACTTCCCTGGCCACGGTAGGAGTTTAGAAGACAGCCATTTTTCAGCTGCCACCTTGCAAAAAACCCAAGAAGAATTAGAGAATGCCGAATTGATCCCCTTCCAAGCGGCCATTGATTCTAGTTGCCCCATGATCATGTCTGCTCACCTCTGGGTGCCGAGTTTAGACCCAGAGTATCCAGCAACCTTATCTAAAAAAATATTAGGCGATTTGCTACGAGTCAAGATGGGCTACCAAGGTTTGGTGATTTCAGATTGTTTAGAGATGGCAGCGACAGAAGATAGTTACAGTCCTGCCGAAATGGTAAGATTAGGTAGGCTTGCAGGCTTGGATATCTGGATGAGTAGCTTCAGTTTAAAGGGGAGTTTAGAGTTCCAGTTGGAGCTCGCAACTGAGCTAAAAATACAACCAAATGAAGAATCGCAAAAAAGAGTTCAGGCTTTTTTGGCCAATTTACCCCAGTTACAACCTGCCATACCCAGTGAAAAAGATATTTTTGCTCTCTATGAAGCTAGCCTCATACAAGGGGGCGAAGGGTTAAAATTTACCTCAGGAATAATTTGTTGTAGCCTTGGAAACCAAAATGTCAGTGGGGTCAATGCGGGGCAAAAACAACACCCATTTCTGACAAGGCTCAATGAAACTACCTTAGCCATTAAAGTTTCCAAGGCTATCAATCGCCCTGCAGATTTAAAATCGTTAATCACTCTGGCAAATGCTGAAAATGCTCTTTTGCTGCTGGTTTCTAGTGATGCTTTTTTGAGACCTGACTGGAATCCTGAGGACTTTTCATTGGAGTCTGCTAAAAATAGCCTTCATATTGCTTTGAAATCTCCTTTAGATCTGCGCCTAGAGGCCAAAAATTACTGGGGTTTACAGGGCTACAACGCCACTGGTTCAAAGTTTTTAGTCAACAAACTGCTGGGGCTTCAATAAAAAATATGCCAAAATAGCTAATCACCTTAAAAAATATTACATTTCTGCTTTAAATGCAGGAAAAAAAAGCCTATAACAGGATAAAGGAACTGATAAAGTTTGATTTTATTTTTTCATGGGCCTATATTAAAGTCTCATAGATAGAAAGAGTTACCAGTAACTCACTCAAATTAAAAAATTTATAACAGATAAAAGGGAGAATACATATGGTCGGTATGCGAATGGGTCTTGAGATGAAGATGGGCCAACAGCTCATCATGACCCCTCAACTGCAACAAGCCATTAAACTCCTGCAACTTTCTCGGGTTGAACTAGAGGAACTGATTGATCAGGCTTTGATTGAAAATCCAACTTTAGAAACACAAAATCCTGAAGATGAAGAAGTAAAAACCGAAGAGAAAGACGAAAGTAAAACGGAAGATTTAACCGACGACCAGGCTCAACTCAGTTATGATGAAGAGTGGCAACAGTACGTGGAAGGCGGTGCAGGGGTTATC
>JASJGK010000237.1:0-4997 GCA_033791585.1 SAR324 cluster bacterium
AAACCCATTAAATCCATTGCCCAGACTGCCAAAAATTTTAACATAGAAAGTATTTTACAAGATACACAAGAACCACAGACAACCAGAGCATCAAAAGATGAAATTTATGATTTAGAAATGTCATTTTACAAGATGAAAAAAGAGTTAAGTCGGGAAGTCAAAAGGGCTTTACAGCTCAATGACGAATTAAAAATGGCCAAGGATGCAGCCGAAGCGTCTAATCGAGCTAAAAGCGACTTTTTAGCCAACATGAGTCACGAGATCAGGACACCGATGAATGGTGTTTTAGGGCTTTTACAAGTGTTACAGGCTACAAAACTTGATGATAAGCAGCGTGAACACATTGAACTTATAATGAAGTCAGGTCTAAATTTGATGCACATACTTTCAGATATTTTAGATTTTTCTAAGATTGAGGCTGATGAGCTAGTATTAGAAGAAGTAGATTTTTCCTTTTTCGAGTTGTTAGAGAATGTAGTCCGCCTCGGAATTCCACAAGTTGAAAACAAAGAAATTGAGGTTATTTGCAATGTTTTCCCTGGTGTCCCTGACATGATTCAAGGGGACCCATACCGCCTGAGGCAGATTCTTTCTAATCTCATAAGTAACGCAATTAAATTTACTCATAAAGGTAAGATTACTGTTCAAATTGAGCTTCAAAAAGAAAGAGAAAAAGATCTAATCTTGCTTTGTAAGGTTACAGATACGGGCGAAGGCGTGCCAGAAAATAAAAAGAAGGCCATTTTTGACTCCTTTCATCAGGCTGATACATCTAGCACCCGAAAATATGGTGGTGTAGGGCTGGGTTTAGCAATCTGCAAAAAATTAGTGGAAGCTTTAAAGGGTGAAATAGGGATGGAGAGCACCTTTGGCCAAGGGAGCACCTTTTGGTTTTCTTTACCTTTTAGAAAAAGCAATAAGGTAACAGGGATAAAAATTGATACTTCCTATTTGCAGGGGAAGACCGTTTTAATTGTTGATGATAACTACCTTAACCGTATTTTTCTTGAAAAACTGTTTGAATTGGAAGGCATCAAATACCAAAGCGCTGAAAGCGTAAATCAGGCTTTATTAACTTTGCGAGATCCGAATGAGGTCGCATTTGAACTAATTTTATTAGATTACCAAATGCCAGAGCTAAATGGGTTAGATATGGCCCGTATTCTATTTAGTGACCCTCAGTTACAGGGGATTCCAGTTCTACTTTTAACTTCTTTTCGACATAAAAAAGTTGTAAAAGAAGCCAAAAGTTTTGGAATTACTCACTGTTTGCGGAAACCTGTGCTTTTGGCAGACAATCTTTTTTCTATTATGGAGAAATGCCTTCAACAATCTGAGTCAACAAGGGCTGAAAAGTTGCGAACTGCCGTTGTTAAGCCTTCCCTTACAATAGTAAAGAAAAAAAACAGGCTCTTAATAGCTGAAGATGACCCTGTTAATTTGATCGTCATAGAGGGATTGGTAAAGTCTCTTGGCTATCAAACTAAGACGGTAGCAAATGGAAAAGAGGTTTTAGAGCAACTAGAAATTGAAGCCTATGATTTGATTTTAATGGACTGTCATATGCCTGTTTTAAATGGTTGGGATGCTACGCGTGAAATCAGAAACAATACAAAAAGCCTTTATCAATCTATACCTATCATTGCTGTAACAGCGGATGCTATGACTGGTGATAAAGAGAAGTGCCTTGCCACTGGAATGAATGATTATATTTCTAAGCCTTTGGTTAAAGATACTTTAGAGGTAATGATTGAGCATTGGCTTGCTGGTGACTTAAAGAACAAAGAAAGCATAGCAGCTGTTTAATTTTGACTTGTAAACTGCACATTAGCCTGTCTACATACATTCTTGTATAATTTAACAAGGGCAGTTAGGGGAATTTTGTTCCTGCCCAGCGGGCCTCCTCCACTTGCCTTTTTTTCAAATATTCCCTTGCATAGGTATTTTTTGCGATGTTCTAGTCTTTACACCCCTATTACAGTTTAGCTTCCACATGGCTCCTAAACTTGGTTTAGGCCATAAGAGGGAGTCTCTGACGTAAAACTTATAAAAGGATGTAGAAATCCTCAAAGATTGTGAGGTGGAATAGAGTTTCCTCTTTGCCAGATATTGAAATTGTTTGTTGAATAATCACGCTTAGGGACAAAGCACAACATGCTCAAAGTCAGATAAAACAGGCATGATTTTTAAGGTTAAATCTCCTGTTAAAATCTCCTATGTACAAAACTACGGCCATATTTATAAACTATATTTCATCTTGGCTTCACTTAGAGTTCATTTAGAACTTGTAAATTATGGCACATAAGTAATCATAAAGAAAAATAGCCTAATAGTTACACAACAAATCTAGGGACAAGATGATACAATTAAAATCCAAGAAGTTTCGTTTAGCTTTTTTAATTTTGATTCTTATTTTTGCTCTAACCTCTTGTAAAGATACCACAGATGATGGCGATGTGGATAGCGAGAGTTCTAGCTCATACGATGCACCTGCCAGCCATACTGTCAGCAAAAGTGGCTACATGCATCACCCTAACCTAAACAGCCCTGTTGGCACGTGTGACTCATGCCATGGGTCTGACTTAACGGGTGACTCTGCCCCTTCTTGTTACACCTGCCACGGGCAAAAGTGGTAGCAGCTTATAGCGAACTCTTTTTTGCCATTTACACCAACAACCTACAACTAGTTTACTTTAGTAAATGGCCTTTATCCCGTTTCTTTCAGGGTAAACTTTGCTAGATTCCTTTCAAAACGGTACAGTGATTCAGCAAACCTAGCTTCTGGCCTTTGTATGTTTCAAAAAGTACTGGTACCCTGTTTTTTTCTAATCACTCTTTTAAATGCATCTAGTCTCTTTGCGCAAAGCTCACAGACTGGTGGTTATTTTGCCTTAGGCTATAGCAACAGCGGCCAGTCTGTTGGCGTGCAAAGTAAGGAGACAGGTGAGCAAGGGGACTTAAATACAGAAAATTATGATCGCTCTAGTAGCGGTCTTTTTGTAAAATACTCAAGCCGCCCCAATCTCTTTTCTAATGGAGGTTTTGGTTATAATTATATCTTAAATTACAGCCAAGTTAATGTAACAGGTCAGATTGTTACAGGCGGAGGGGCTGATAGCTCTAGCGACACGCAAGAGGTGTTAAATCTTGGTACTTCTGCCAAGGGCAAGGGAGTATTTATCATCCCTACTCTTTTTTATTTATGGGGGGACTCCTCCCTTAGTAATTATTTTATGATTGGTTTTGGCCTTGGTATTGGTAGCTTTGCAGCAGACGGAGACCTTTACCTAACTGAAAACACACAAAGCTCAAATCCCGACTGTTACACACAAAAGCGAGCTTTGAGCATAGAGGGCATAAAAACCTATTGCGAAAAAAAGGCCTTCGACTATTCTGGATTAGGGAAAGCTTCCCTTGCCTTTTCGATCAACATAGATAAAAAATGGGACCATGCTCTTTTGGGTTTGAGCGTCAAGGGGATCAATGCCAGTGACGATGAAAACAACTATACCTTTGGTGATATTGCAGTTAATTTAGGTTTGGCTTTTTAGCCTTCCAACTGTCAGTCTTAAGCGGTCATTCTGGTTCCTGGCACGGGTTAGATATGATGTCCTGCTATGTCCTGATTTACCCTGCCTTTTCCTGCATTAGTAAACCCTTGTCTATCGATTAAATCTATACTAGTGGCAAATTTACAATATTAACCTAGGTTCCCATGAAATTACGAGGAAAACTCACCCTTAGCTTTTTAAGCCTCGCTTTGTTCACAGTTGCCTTGGCTATTCTTGCGATTTGGACCATCGGTAAAATTGAAAAACAGTTTGATGAGGTGATTAACGAGGGATTACCTGTTATTGAATCTCTAGAAGAGTTACAACTTTCTTCAGCCATCCTCACTGATTCAAGCCTTGAATATGCTTTGTTACAGGCGGAACTAGGGCACCATAAGGGCAAAGACCCGGCCTACGCAGCCCAAAAAGGCCGAGACCAAAAAAACTTGGAAGGCTACCATAACGCCTTGGCTCATTTTGAAAGAACCACGGCAAAACACCCCGCTAAGTTTAAAGAATACCATGATAAGATAAAGGCTTTAGGGGAAAAGGTTATAGAGTATGCTTCAGAGTTAGAAACCATAAAGCATAAAGGTGTGCATGGCTTGCCTGTTATTGAGGTAATGGAAAAACTAGAGGCATCGGAGTTGGCTTTAGAAAAAGAATTAGAAGAAACCCTAAAGTTTGAAGAAGAAGAAATTAATCAAGCTAAAACCAAGCTACATCATTTGATAATATGGGCAGATGAATCCTTTTTAATTTTTGGGATTTTGGCCTTTGTGGGGGCCTTGGCGATTGGTGTAATAATGGGTGGTAAAATAGCAAAACCTGTAATGGAGTTGGCTGAAGCGACGGGCGATATCGCCAAAACCCAGTTTAATGTTCAGGTTAAGGTTAGGTCCAATGACGAAGTTGGGGAGCTTGCAAGAAGCTTCAATAAAATGGCAGACCACTTGGCCAAGACTACTGTAAGCCGTGACTATTTTGCCTCTGTGTTAGAAGCGGTTAGCAGTAGTCTAGTCATTTTAGACCAGGAAGGGAAAATTAAAGAATGCAACCACGCAACGGGCTACCTTTTGGGTTATCCCTCAGATGAACTGGTCGGTGAGCCAGTAGATAAACTTTTTGATCTGGCTCAGTTTGAAGGTGGCACTGTAGACTTAGAATTTATGGGCAGCGCCGACCGCATGGAAACATACTATAAAAACAAAGAGGGGGAAAAATTACCCGTTATGGTTTCAGCAGCTAGTATCTCAGGCGATGATGGCGAACTTTCTGGTTACGTGTTGGTGGCCCAGAATATATCAAGCATGATCCAATTGAAAAGGAGATTGAGGAATGCTATGCTTATATTGAAAAAAAATAACCTTTTACCTTCTCAAAAAGCCGCTGGTAAAAAATCATGAGTGATGCAAAAAAGGCTTTAAAAAAGGATCTACTTCAAGG
>JASJGK010000238.1:0-10891 GCA_033791585.1 SAR324 cluster bacterium
ATTCGAAAATCGTGACTCTAAAAGAAATTACTGAGGTCAGAGCCTTAGGCTACGAGGTGGCAGTTTACACATCAAATAAAAAGTCTCGCATACTAGAACTTTTTGACTGGGGCGCTACGGCTGTTTTTAGTGATTTCCCTAACCTTTTACAGGAGGATTTATGATGCCAGAGTTTCTAATACAACATGGATCAATGCTGCAAGGCGATATGATGGACATCGACCCTTTAACAATCCTCATCCGTTTGGGCCTCGCAGGCATCCTAGGCAGTATTATAGGTGCGGAAAGGTCGATTCACGGTCGCCCAGCGGGCCTTAGAACCCATTTACTGGTTTCTTTAGGCTCGGCCAGCTTTATGATTCTTTCTATTCTTATATCTGCTGGGGCTGGCCATCGGCTGGTTGGGGAAGGTGCCATTGGGGTTTTCTCAGATCCCGCAAGGATAGCCGCTCAGGTGGTTACGGGGATTGGGTTTTTAGGGGCGGGGGTGATTATCAAAGAAGGCATTAATGTGCGTGGATTAACGACAGCCGCCTGCCTTTGGGCCACGGCTTCCATCGGCATGGCCACAGGTGCAGGCTTTTATTTGATGGCTCTAGCCACTTCCTTTATTGCCTTAGTGGGCCTATTGCTCTTTCCTAAGATTGAAGCCTTATACCCTAAAGATAGCTACTTTAAGCTCCATATTGTTGTGACTAACGGTGTCGATTTAACCCCTTTACAAGAACTATTCATCCAAAGAAATTTGATCTTTCGCAAGCAAAGCCTCAAACGCAATTATGAGAAGAACCAAACGGAAATTCTTTACCACCTCAACATAAAACACAAACCAAAATCACATCTTTACCTAACAAAATTAGTGGCTACTATTGAGGAAACGGGTCTTCCTTTAATCTCCCTCAATTGGAGTCGGCTCTAGGTTTGGGTATTTATTTTAGAGTTGCTTTTAATGTTTGAGCCTAGAAGGCCGCAGCAGCGCCAAAAAATACCTCTTGGCGATTTTTCTCGGCCATTTTACTAGTGACATTCACCCCCTGCCCATAGCTAACCACCAAGGGCAGACCCTTCAACGCCTGCACTGGCCAAAAGATACCGACATTGGCCCCTTGAATTTTTAAGGATTGGTGAGGGCTGCTGATCAAGTCTAAGGTACTAACCTGGGCCTCGACATACCTTAAAGTGATCTTTCTTTTCTTTGTCAGGGGGAAGGCATGGGCCAGAGAAATCAGTTGAAAAGAATCACAGCGGAACTCGTTACGATAGTAGCCAGGCACTTGGATGATGCTAGCTAGCCCACCAACATTGAAGCTGTTCATAAAGTCTAATTTATCACTTGCCCCTGCTTCAATTTTTGCATTTGTAACCCCCTGGCCACTGGTCTTTTGCCCTTCCCATTGCGCCAAGTACCTCTGGCTTTGGGTTTGCCTAACTCGCTCTAAGGCCCAGGTAGTGTCAGTGGCTCGGTTTAAGCTGGAAAGATCAAAGGAAAAGAGACTCTTTTCCCTTTCCTTGGTTTGGGCTGTCAAATTTCCCTTTAGGCTCACGCGCCCTTCAAAGTAACCCTGTACCTCTTTATCCGCATCACTAGCTCCTTCTTTTGCTGAAAAGATATAGTCCTTTAAACCAAGTTCTAAGTTAATAGCCCTTAAAGCATCATCCCCGTAAAAGCGGTAGGCTAGGCTATTTTCCATAGAGTCGGCGTAGAGTTGGGGGCCTTTTTGTTTCACTCCCTCTTTGTAAAGGCCATTAAAATCTCCTGTCACTCTTAAGGTTGCAAAGAAATTAAAATCCATCTTTTTACTCAGTTTTTGGCTGAAGGTTAAAATGGCGGTTTTTAATAGAAAATGGTTCCTAAATTCACTTGGGTCTTGGTGCCTGATGATCACCACTGGCGTACCCACCCCTTGTTCAGTATTAATAGGCTGCAAGGTTCCGCCGAGAAAAACCCACTCATATTGTTTAGGCTGAGTTTGGGCTTTTACCGTGCTGCTGAATGGGCCTAAGTAGGCTAGACTTAGGAATAAAATGAGTAGAATCTGTTTTATCATGGACTATTTCTAGGGGCATTCTGGTCCTTTGTCAAAAAAGCTTATCTTTAATAAAAACCACCCTTACCCCAAGGAGAGCTACCAAGGGCAAAGCAATTGGGGCATTCTTGCTTTGGGTAAAATTCTATGCTAAAATATAGCCCATGGAACAAAAACTAAAATTTTTAGGCCGAGAATTCTATTTTAACATTAGCCCACAGGCCTCGGTAGCCTTGCAAGTCTTAGAAGCACCACTCTTTGTTGAAATGGAGTTGCTCATAGATGATCTCTGCCAAAAGACCCTCCGCTGTGGTTTTGGCCCCACTGCCAATATCTATTACCAGTGGCTTTCCCCTAAAATAGCTTTAGCCTACTGCCCTTTTTTAACTGTTGGCTATGATGGAACTGGGAAATCAGCTAATTTAATTGACCGACCAATCAAAAAATTTCAAAATAAACCACCCAATTATTTAGAACTGGACTATTACAATGAGCAGTTTACAGGCTCTTTTACATTATACTATAAACCAAAGCCACAAAAGAAACTGAAGCAATTGGCCCAACATTTAATAAAGCCTTTGCTCAACTACCATCAAAAATAGCTGCCATTAGAGCAGATATTTAAAGATACTCTCTATCACGCCCTCAAAAATACTCTTAAATATACCCTTAAATATAGATTGCAAAATGACTAAAATCGGAACCCCCCTATCGCCAAAGGCCAAAAAAGTAATGCTCCTAGGCTCTGGTGAGTTAGGCAAAGAAGTAATCATCGAACTCATGCGCTATGGGGTCGAGTGCATTGCTGTGGATTCTTATAAAAATGCCCCAGCCGCACAAGTTGCCCATAAGGCCCATGTGATTAACATGCTCGATGCAACAGCTTTACGGGCCTTGGTGGAAGCTGAAAAACCAGATTTAATTGTGCCTGAGATTGAAGCCATTGCCACAGATGAGTTAGTTAAGCTTGAGGCCGAAGGCTACCGGGTCATCCCCACGGCTAAGGCCACAGCAACCACCATGAATCGAGAAGGGATTAGGAGGCTCGCCGCCGAAGAGTTAGGCCTACTCTGCTCCCCCTATGAGTTTGCAGAAACAGAATCCCAGTTCTTTGCTGCCATTGAATCCGTTGGTTTGCCGTTGGTGGTAAAGCCTGTCATGTCTTCTAGCGGCAAGGGGCAATCCCTACTTAAATCTATGGATGATGCACAGGCAGCCTGGGATTACGCCCTAGAGGCAGGCCGTGGCAAGGCTGAAAAGGTGATTTTAGAGGGCTTTGTAGATTTTGATTTCGAAATTACACTGTTAACTTTACGCCATGAGGGCGGGACTAGCTTTTTAGACCCCATCGGCCACAGGCAAGAGGGCGGTGATTACCAAGAATCTTGGCAACCGCAAGAGATGACAGAAGTCACTTTGAAAAAATCCCAAGTGATAGCCAAACAAGTGACTGGAGCTCTCGGTGGCTGGGGTATTTTTGGCGTGGAGCTATTTATAAAAGGCGATGAGGTTTATTTTAGTGAGGTATCGCCTCGGCCACATGACACGGGTATGGTTACCATGATCTCACAAGACTTAAGCCAGTTTGCCCTTCACGCAAGGGCGATTTTAGGCTTGCCCATACCCAGCATCACCCAATTTGGGCCAAGCGCCTCGGCCGTGATCTTGGTGGAAGGTCACTCGGATAACGTGGAATTCGCCAATTTGAATGAGGCCCTGAAAGAACCCAACACGCAAATTCGACTTTTTGGCAAACCTGAGGTTAAAGGCGAGAGGCGCATGGGCGTCGCCCTAGCCCGTGGCACTAACACCGATGAAGCTAGAGCCAAGGCCACCAGAGCCGCTCAGGCTGTAAAGATTAACCTTTAGCCTAATTTTACTACTGATCTCAGAGGTTCTTCCTCTAGGTTTCTTTTCTTTTGGGGTAACTGCCTTTTTTACCCCACTTCCTTCAAAAAAAATAATAGCAGCAGATCCAAGTATAATCCAATAAAATACTTTTACCTCCTTTTTGCCTGACCACAAATGTTTGCACTTTATTTTTTTTGTGTTATCAAACTTATAAACGACGATTATGTATGAATATAGAGCATAATAAAAAACAACATTTAGGGGGACACCATGAAAAGATTACTTATTTTAAGCATACTATTTACTTTTAGTACCACAGGGCTTTTTGCCCAAAGCGCAAGGCAAGGCCTTCATGTTGAGGCGGGCACAACGAGCGGAACTTTTACATTCTCTTCAACTGATGCAGAAACAGATGCTTACGCCCTCGACCAAACCCCCACGGGGACAATGCAAAACGTTTACTACTCTAAAATTTTTGAATCTAATCTCATCCTTGGTGCTGGGATGCAATCCTACACCGCAACAGGAACTTCAGAAGATACGGGAACTTTAACTATTAGCGGCGTTGCTTACACCTTCACCGTTGCCGTTGACCAAGAAGTTGCCTTTTCTGGATTATTTGGCATGGTTGGCTATAACTTGAACATAGGTTCCATAGCCAGTTTTCAGCCACAACTAAGAATCGGCGTTAGTAACTCCTTAACCTATGACCACACAGTTACTTTAACCAGTGGAACCTTCACAACTGATATTGTTGCCTCAGAAACAGGCACTGTGTCCCCTATGGTTATAGTTTTACCATTCAACTTTAACCTTGGTGACAGCATAGAATTAGGTGTACAGGCCCATACCATGAATGCAGGAATTGAATATATTGCTGATACTGACACCTACACTTCAGTAATTGATGCTGGCGTTTCTGTTTCAGTTGCCTATTACTTTTAAGCAGCAGAAGCACAGATTCTAATTTTGAATGTTAAAGGCTTCTACTTTTAAGCAGCAGAAGCACAGATTCTAATTTTGAATGTTAAAGGCTTCAAAAGGGGAACTTAAAATTCCCCTTTAAAATATTCCCACCGCAGGCCCTAGTATAATCGCTTAAAATACATTTGTATCTTTAGAGCTTGCCCACAGAAATTTTCACACCCTAATTTACGTGTTATTAAGCTCATAAAACCAAGTTAAATTGGGGTTAACGGTTTAGATTTTTTTTACCAGGCTTTAAGTAAAGTTTGAGAAACCTCAGTTTATTGCAAGAAATGGCTTCGGTTGGTTCTTTTAAACAATAAAAAGAAGTAGGATTATGAACAAAACTGTGTTGCTGCTTTTAGCTTCTTTGGTTGTTAGTGGGCCAACTTTTGCGCAAGAGGCCCAAATTGATGCCAATAAATCTGAGCCTGTGGTGAAAGAGGCAACAGAGGAAGAGGTGGACATAACCACCTATGGTTATTGGCACGAAAAACAAAAGCATGCCGTTGGTATTTTTTACCCTTTGGGAAAAGTCTCAAGATATAACACGAGTGGCATTCGGTTTTAGTTAGTTTTTTAAGTTTAAAAAAAACCAAGAAATCAAATTAGTCAGATATTCCTACATGCTTTATTATTGATGGACCCCCTTTTGTTGGGTATGCTTGTCAATGCTTGAGTCATCTTTTATTTCCTGTTGTTGGCCAGGCAATTTGACTTACTTTTTTACAGACTTACAACCCCAGACCCACGATTGAGACCTAAGATGAAGACTTTTTTTACCCTAATACTAACCTTGCTGCTATTTGCTCAACCCTTATCGGCTTTAGAACTAAAGTTTAGCGCCATCCCTGACCAAGATACAGACCGCCTAGAGCAGCGTTTTAGCAAGGTTGCCAAGTACCTAGAAAAAAAGCTCAAAATAAAGGTGACCTATGTACCAGTAAAGTCTTACTCCGCCTCAGTATCCGCCTTTAAAAATAATCAGATTCAACTGAGTTGGTTTGGTGGGCTTTCAGGCGTGCAAGCTCGCATGTCGGTAGCTGGCTCCAAGGCCATCGCCCAGGGAAAAGAAGACCAAGAATTTGTCACCTATATCATTGCCCATCACAGCACTGGCTTGCGACCTACTAAAAACTTCCCCAAAGCAATTGCAGGCAAGACCTTTACATTTGGCTCAAAAGGCTCCACTTCAGGCAGGTTGATGCCTGAATTTTATATCCGCCAAAACTTTAACAACCAAGCACCGAGAAAGGTTTTCAAAAGGGTTGGCTTTAGCGGTGACCACTCCAAAACCATAGCCTTGGTGCAATCGGGTGCCTATCAGGTGGGGGCTGTGAATTTTCAGGTTTATGAGCAAGAACTAAAGACAGGCAAGATCGACCCTAAAAAGGTGAGTATCCTTTGGAAAACACCAAGCTACCCCGATTACAATTGGAGCATCCGTGGCGATGTCGATGCAAAATACGGCAAAGGCTTCACTAAAAAAGTGCAAGCTGCCTTGCTCGGTATCACTGACCCAGATTTACTGGCCAGCTTCCCTCGAGGTAAATTTATTAAGGCGGAAAATAGTCTCTACGACCCGATTGCAAAAACCGCTAAGGCTGTTGGAATCCTCCGTTAAATGCCCAGTATTTTACAACTGACAGAGTTCACTTGCCTTTATGGCGAAAAGGTCGCCTTAAAAAATATCTCCTTGACCATTAAAAAAGGAGAAAAGGTCGCCCTTATCGGCCCCAGTGGGGCAGGTAAGACAACACTCTTAAAAGAACTCTTTACCTTAACCAAGCTGCCAAAATCATTTGTGCCCCAAGCCCAAGCTTTGGTAACCCAGTTGAGCCTCTTTCATAATGTCTACATGGGCGCACTGGATCACTACTGCGTTTTTTACAATTTACTCAACCTGCTTTTTCCGCAAAAGTTGATGAAAGAAAAAATGATGCCCACCTTACAAAATCTGGGCATTTCCCAAAGGCTGACCGAGCCAATGGGTTCTTTTTCAGGTGGCGAGCAACAACGAGCGGCCATCGCTAGGGCGCTATTTCGCAAGGCGGAGGTTTTACTGGCTGATGAACCTGTGTCATCCTTAGACCCTGTGACGGCTGCTAAAGCGCTGGACCTGATATTTACTCAAAGGGAAACGGTTGTAGTATCATTGCATTCGGTAGAGTTGGCCTTGGCAAAGGCAAAGCGAATCATAGGTATCAAAGCGGGGCAGATCCAGTTTGATTTAGAATCGACAGAGGTTACTCAATCAATGTTAGACAAGCTTTATCAATGATGGCTAAGCGGTCTCTTTTTATATTGGCTTTGGCCCTAGTGGGCGTGGTTTTTTCTGACCTAGAAGTTTCTACCTTAGAGCCTTGGGTAGAATTGGGTCGGATGTTTTCAGGGGCTATCTCCCCTGACTTTTCGCCATTGGCATCGGTTGGTCAGGCACTATTTAACACTGTTGCCTTTGCCTTGATTGGGACTTGTTTAGGTGGTTTGATCGGTGGGATTTTGGCTCTTTTCTGGTCTCATCTTTTTATCCGTCTTTCCTGCGCCTTTATTCGTTCCATACATGAATTATTTTGGGCCTTTTTACTTATGCCCTTGGTGGGGTTAAATCCCACTTGCGGGGTCTTGGCTATTGCCATTCCCTATGCGGGAATCTTTGCCAAGGTCTATGCAGAAATTTTAGAAGAGGCCGACCCAAGGCCTCTGAAAGCTATCCCACAAGGTAGCGATTCCATCAGCCGTTTTTTCTATGGTTACTTGCCAAGCCTTTTCAAAGAATTAAAACACTACACTAGCTACAGGTTTGAATGTGCTCTGCGCTCTAGCGCTATCTTGGGTTTTATCGGTTTACCAACCTTAGGATATCATTTAGAAACTTGGTTTAGAGAAGCAAAATACGGGCAAGCCTTTGCCCTGCTTTATGTATTTTATTTCTTGGTGCTGTCACTTAAAACTTGGGCCAGACCCAAGCTACTTTTACTTTGGGTTAGCCTTGCCCTTTTTGGAATATCCAAAGAAGTTTCCTTTTCTTGGGAAAATACCAAACGGTTTTTTACCTCTGATATTCTGCCTTGGCCGCTGCGGGCGGGCAAGGGGGTTGAGGGTTTAGGCCAGTGGTTCTGGGATTTGGCAAGCCTGCAAGCTTGGGAGGGCATGGTAAACACCTTGGTTCTTACCCAGATTTCATTGGCTTTATCAGCCATCTTTGCTTTGATTTTATTTCCTTTGGCCAGTCAAACCTTTGCTGGTAGGTCTAAATTGGGTGGTAGGTTTTTTTTGGTGATCCTCCGCAGTACCCCTGAGTATTTTTTGGCTTATATCGCTATCTATCTATTGGGGCCTTCGATGCTCCCTGCGATTATAGCCTTGGTCATCCATAATGGGGCTATCCTTGGGCACCTTTCCTCGCTAAATGCGGACCAAATTACTTTCGACATGGCAGCCCCTAGAAAACGGATAAATTTGTATCTTTATGAAGTGCTCCCCCGAATTTATGGTCAATTTTTGGCCTTTTTGCTGTACCGCTGGGAGGTGATCTTTCGGGAATCGGCAATTTTAGGGATTTTGGGGGTCTATAGCCTGGGGTTTTTTATTGATAGCGCCATGGCGCTAGACCATCTGGATGAAGCCTTTGCGCTAATCGTTTTTAGTGGGCTTCTGAATATCCTAATTGATCAAATCAGCCGAAAAATGCGGGTCGGTTTAAAAAAATAATCCGCAAAAGTCAGGGCTTTTAAAAGGGAATAAAATATAGGAAAAGGTAGACCTGGCAAAAAGAGATTTTATAAGAATGGAGTGACTTTTTATCCTTCAGTTTTTTCAGAGAATATATGCTTTAGTTTTTTTGTTGGTCACTTTTTTAAAAAAAAATCTTAGATATTTTGATTGGGTTTTTTGAATGGGATTTATTAGCCAAGAATTTTTGTCTTAGCTTTCTAAGCTAGAATTTTAAACTAAGTTTTTAGGTCTTAGTGATTTCCATTTTAGATTTTCTGACCTAGAAACTAAATGGGGAAATCACCTTAAGTTTTGCCAATCCCTATGAAGTGCAGAAAGTGCAGAAAGTGCAAAAAAGTGGGATTTGATGCAAAAAACGACACCTAAGGTTCATCGATTTGAGATTTAATGCAAAATAATAATTTTTTTAAATTTAGATTGTTTTTTCAGGCCACTAGAACCTAAAAAAACAGCAAAGGCTCCTAGCCCTTAGGGTAAGCCAAAACAGCCAAACATTCTAAATGATAAGAATGGGGGTACATGTCGTAGCCTTTGATAAATTTAACTTGGTACCCAAAATCTAAAAGATCGGCCAAATCCCTAGAAAAGGTCGCTGGGTTACAACTCATGTAGGCTATCTCAGTTGGTTTTCTTCTTTTGAGTTCTTTAAGCAAGGGTCTATCGATGCCAGCCCTTGGTGGGTCTACAATTAGTAAGTCCGTAGCTATTGCGATCTGGCCATTTTTTGCGTCGCCTTTGGTTACTGTGATATTTTCCAATTTTAAATTAGTAGCGTTGCGATTGGCCGCTTTTACCGCTGACACAGACAGTTCAAATCCTTGAATTTGCTCACATTTACTGGCTACAGCAGTGGTTATGGTGCCACTCCCAGCGTAGTATTCTACTGCCAATTTAGCAGGGCTGATATTGCCATTGATATCATCTAAAATAATCTTAGTTACCAGTGGGTTAGACTGGGCAAATCCCGCTGCCAAGAGTTCTAATTTACCATAGCCATAGTCTTCATGAACAGCATGGGCAAGGCCTTGGATCTCTTGTTCCTTTTTCTTGATAATCCTTTTTCCAGCCAAGGTTTGCCCACTATGTGAGGCAATTATGGGGTAAGAGGCCTCAATATCTTTTAAAGCTTTTAGGTCGGGGATTTTATCAATGATCAATTTACTCAAAGACTTACAATCTTTGATTTCTACTAGCTGGCTGCTCCACCTGCCATTCATGCCCAACTTACCTGCGGCGGCCCTAAGGCTTGCTCTATGGCGAGAATGCCAAATCTCAGGTGAGGGGGTAACTTCAGGGGTAAGCTCTAGGCCGTAACCCTTTAAGGTCTCGGCCAGCATAGCTGTTTTTAGCTTAATTTGGTTTTCATAAGAGAGGTGCAACAAATCGCAACCACCACAAAAATTAAAGTGCATACAGGCAGGTTCTATACGGTCTGGGCCAGCTGTGATTACATTAACTATTTTAGCTTCAATGTAACCCTTGCCTTCCTTAACCATCTCTACTTCCAGCTCATCCCCTACACAGGCGCAGGGTACAAAGACAGCGTTGTCTTCATGGTAGCCCATACCCCGTCCAGGTGGTGCATATTGTTCAATTTTAACGGTAAAGGTAGTTTCCATGGAGTTTTTTGTCTCAGATTTGCACAGGATATATTGCAGGATATCGCAAAAATATTCAGTAATTACAATTATTTATAATAAATTTTGGACCCACCTGTTATTGTGGCACAAAACTTTCATTTAGTTTGTCAACTTTAGTGAAATCAAATTCACAAACTTGCCAACTGGCGGTGAATAAAGGTCCCTATATCTGGTCCATCCCCCCGGATTTAGGAATGCCTCATCGCCAGTTGGTCAAAGTTTCTAAGTTGTCCCCCAGAACTAACACCCCCCCCCATTTTTTAAAAGCGCTTTTAAAGAAAAAGCCATTAAAAGAATTTTACATTCTCTGTCTAAAGGATTGCCCAAACCAGATTTTCTGTGCTAATGAATTATTAAATACTCAAGCCTTTGGGCTTAATCTGTTAATAAATTCAAACTTGAAGAAATTATGGAAGCTGTTTATCTAATTCTTGCCTGTTCCACCATATCTGCTTTATTTGCGCTGTTCAAAACAAAGGGAATTATCTCAATTCCAGTTGATGCAGGCGCTGATTCTGTAGAAGAAGGCAAAAGACTAAAAGAGTCACTTGTGAAGCAGTTAACAGGAGGCGATGCAGTCTCCGCCAGATTCCTCTTCAAGGATTTTTTCAAGTTTTATCCTGAATGTAAGATTTTCTTTGTAACGAACCATAAGCCTGTTGTAAGGGA
>JASJGK010000239.1:0-37746 GCA_033791585.1 SAR324 cluster bacterium
GCTTTTTTTTTGTCTAAAATTAATTAGAATGCTCTAGAATATTCTCTAGGCTCTTGTATAGAGCGGCTGTCTTAAAGGGTTTTGAGATATAATCATCCATTCCAGCAGCAAGGCATTTTGCACGGTCACTTTCAAGTGCATTGGCTGTAATGGCTATAATCTTAATTTGTGGGTCTAAGACTTGTTCCCTTCTTTGGCGTATGATAGCCGTAGCCTCGTAGCCATCTAGAACAGGCATTTGGATATCCATTAATACGCAGTCAAAATTTTCTAAACATAGCTTTTGGATGGCCTCCCGACCATTAAATGCAAGTTCGTAGTCTGCTTTGGCCTTGGTTAAAAGCTTGATGAGAATTTCGCTATTCACCGAGTTATCCTCCACGATCAAAATCTTTTTCCCCTTTAAATTTGGAATTAGGCTGGCAGGTGCAGGGTTTTGTTTTTCTGGTTTTTCCCCTAGTTGAAAGGGAATGGTAAAACTAAAGTTGGAACCTACCAGAGGCTCGCTCTCTAACTTAATAGCGCCCCCAAGCAGAGCTACAAAGTGTTGGCAAATTGTCAGGCCTAAACCTGTTCCCTCAAAGGCTCTGGTTGCAGACCTGTCCACCTGCTCAAAGGGCTGGAATATAAAGCTGAGTTTTTCTTCTTCAATTCCGATACCCGTATCCTTCACAGAGAAGGTTATGTAATTTGACCCAGGCTCAGGAATCAAGGCCGAAATTGTAACGGACCCTTTGAGAGTGAATTTGATGGCGTTGCTTAATAAATTATCTAAAACCTGCCTTAGCTTTTGTTGGTCAGTCTGCAACCATATAGGATTGTCTATATTTTGACTTAAAATAAGCTTTAAACCTTTTTTACTGGCAGACATATTGAAGTGGCTGGTGCACTCGCTTAAAAAGTTATCAAGCTGGAAATTATCAATGTTCAGCTTAACCTTATTAGCCTCTAGTTTAGAAAAATCTAAAATATCATTGATGATAGAGTGAAGGTTTTCAGCCGAGTTAGAAATGATATCTACCGATTCTTTTTGGTCTTGGTTTAAAGGCGTTTCTTGCAGGTAAAAGGCCATAGCAATAACCCCATTGAGAGGGGTTCTCAATTCATGACTCATGGTGGCCAAAAATTCCGATTTTGATTTTAAAGCATCCTCGGCCACAAGTTTGGCCGATTTTAAGGTTTCTTCATGGGTTTTTTGCTCTGAAATATTTCGAATCACAGTCAAAAGAGCTTGGGTGTTATGACTTTGAATCGGTGCGCTGTTGACCTCTACAAAAATTCGGTTTCCAGCTAAGGTCTGGATTTTTTGCTCTAAAACATGAGAGGTTTTGTTATTTTTAAAAAGATCTATAATCTGCTCTATAACCTGTGGCTTTTCATCGGGAGGTAAAAAAATGCTGATCTCTTTTCCATACAAGTCTGCTGTTGATTCTGCTTCCGCCAACTTTGCCGCAGCATCGTTGCAAAAAATAATTTTACCATCAATGGTTGCCAAAATTGCCAGGGGGCTTAAGTCAACCAATTGCCTGTAGCGGGCTTCACTTTCTTGCAACTCCGCTGTTCGCTCCCTAATCCTTGCTTCTAAATATTGATTCACATCATTTAGTTTTGCCACTAAAAGAGCTTTTTCTTTCGACAGCTCCTCTGACGATTTTACCGCTTTTGTGGACATGGTTCCTAAAATTAAGGACTGGCTGAGAAAAAAGATAAAAAACCCCCAGGGCATAAAATAACTGGTGTGGATGAATCCACGAAAAAACAGGATGTCATTTACTAAGGTAGCCAGCATGACCATAATGGTGATCAAAAAAACATGGAACCCATAGGCCTTCTCTCCCCTGACTTTATTTATGTAATAAAGGAAAAAGGGGAGGCCTAAAAGTATTGCGCCATGAGAAACACTGATGCCGAAGGTTGCAAGGTGAGGGGGGAGGATGATAGTTCCCAAAATCATCCCAAAACCTATCCAGTAATAGGTTTTTTCAAAAAGTTTAGGCAACTGGGGGATAAATAAAAGCCTGGCAAAACTAATAGGGACGGGTATCACTAGCGCGGCGCAGAATACCCTTAAAGAATAGTAAAAGTTCTGGTCTAAGTTAGGAAAAAGAAAGCTATAGGCCTGCTCCCCTGTCAGGAAAGTCTTTAGGGCAACCAGTAAGCAGGTGGCTGCAAAGAATAAAGTATAGACTTCCTTGGGCCGAATCCAAAAGAGAGAAAAATGATAAAATCCAATAAAGGCAATGCCGCTAAACAAAAATATATTTGCCACTAGGTGTTTGAAACGAGAACTCTGAATTTGTTGGAATGAGCCTAAAGTTGGCGCCCGCCTAACGCCCCCAAAAAAGTGACTATAATTTGAAACAAAAAGGGTCAAGGTAATGGTGCTTTTATGGCTCGGTGAAATTTCAACATATTGAATGCGGTAGTCGGGCTTTGCATCTGAAAAGCTAGTTGAAAAAACCCCATGCTCAGCAATTAAATCCGCATCCACATAGATTTTGTAAGCACTGTTGATTTCAGTAATTCGGAGCATGGTATGCTCTGAATTTTTAGGTAGGCGAATGGTTAAAATATAAGCGCCAAAACCCTGCCTAGGGAGGTTGTGATCACTCCAAAGATGCGGGAAGGTGACAGGTTTTGTCTCTGCTCTTTCCTGAGCAATCTGCTCTAAAGTAGAAACATTTGGAATAAATTTCCATGGGCCAGTTAAAGGAATACTCTCCTGGGGCCAATCGCTTTGGCTAATGTCTAGGAGGTTATTTTGGGGCTCATCGGCAATGGCTTCGGCACCACTACAGATCAGGAATATTAGTAAGAATAAATATATTTTTAGTTTCATGGGCCGCTTTGTTGTTGGACCCATGCTAATATATTTCTTTTATCTATGCTAGGCAGATTCGCGTCTTAATTTGCCACTTTTAGCGGACCTAAGGGGATTCTGACTTCAAAAGTTGTTCCTTCGTCTTGCACACTCTGGATGTTGATGCTCCCTTGTAGGTCTTCTACGGCGCTTTTAACGGCATCCATTCCCACTCCACGGCCAGAAACATCTGTGACCTGTTCTTTTGTGGAAAAGCCAGGGGCAAAAATTAAGTCATAGGTGTCTTTTGCCGTTAGGGTCGCCGCTTGGGCCTCTGTAATAATCCCTTTTTCAGTGGCGATTTTTGACACTCTTTCAGCGTCAATTCCAGCGCCATCATCGGCAACAGTGAGTTTTAGGTCAGTTTTATCCAACTCGGCTTCAATGCGAATCTGGCCTTGTGGCTTTTTGCCCATCATTTCTCGCATGCCCGAATCTTCAAGGCCATGGTCAACTGAGTTACGCACTAGGTGGATGAAGGCTGTAAAAAAGCTATCGAATTTGTGCACAGGGATCTCGATTTCTGCACCTTTAATGGAAACTTCTACGGTTTTGTTGAGCTGGTTCCCTAATTCTTCGGCCGCTGTTGCATACTTTCTGAGCATAGGGCCAAGCGGTTGGGCGATTAAATTATCGATCTCGCCTTTGATTAGGGCAAGGTGTTCTGACCCAATGCGGTTGAGCATAAATTCTTCTAATTTTATAATTTTCTCATCAGAAACACGATAAAAAGTTTGTTTTAGGTTTCGGTCTTCAGGGGGGATGATATCGTTTAAATCGGCTAAAATGTTATGCAGAACCTCTTCTAACGTCCCTGTATCTTTACGCAAGACCTGTAATATTTCTTGGTCAATGGTTTGGGTGCCCTTGGCAACAGGGGCCAAAATGTTTTCAATTTCATGGGCGACTTTGGCGACCTTAACCATACCGTATGAGGCGCAACCACCTTTGATAGTGTGGTAGCAACGCATGACAGAATCAATATTAAATTCTTCAATCGGCCCAATGAGGGAGTTTTGGATTGAGGCAAAAAGTTCTTCTAATTCTCTTAAAAACTGTAAGAAACCATTTTTATCTGTCGCTACCTTTACAACAATTGCCTGCCGCTCTTCATCGGCTCGCAACTGTTCGGCAAGGGCAACTTCCTTAGTAATATCTGTAAGGATGACCATAATCTTTGTGTCAGCGGCAGTCTCCCCTGGTATGACTTTGAATTCTACTGAGAGAGTCTTTTCATTGATGAATACTCTAGCAGGTAGCAGGGCATCGATTAGGGCGATATCTGTCCCTGTAAAGAGCATATCTATAAGCTCATTGAGTTTATCAACCTCAATTTCAACATTGGCTCCAAATAAAAGGCTAAGGGCATTTTGCCCTTCTAGGCCTTCACCAAAGATAACTTCACAGGCTTTGGAGTACTCTTTGTTTACGATGTAGTTTGACCCAAAAGATAAAAATCCCTGACCCGTATTATCCATGAGATCTTTTATGGATTTGGTTCTGCTAGAAACTTTAGCCTCAAGAGTCTTGGAATGCTCTTGGATGATTTTTATGTTTTCTTCTTTTTGCTGGTCAGCTATTTTTAATGATTCTAAAGCCTGTTGACTGGATTCACGGGCATCTTTTTCAGCCAAATATTTATCTTTTCGCATGACGTTAATCCGATCTGCCAGGCCTAGGCTTAGGAGTAACACCTCTAAAGCGGAACCAATTTGCATCCCATTGGAAGTGATAAAGGTGGTTGGCAAGATCCCAAAAGATTTTAGAGCAAATATTAAGGAGCCTATTAAAACAGAGGACCACGCAAATAAATAGTATGCCGCAGGCCGGTAGCCTTGCACCCAGATGCGAATGCCAGCAGTGGCAATAAAACCAACGGCTAGCAAAGATACGGCTGTGGAAAGCCTGATGGCCATAGCATAGGTACCAAAAAGGGCTGTTAAGATACAAAGCCCTAAAATCCCCAATAGGCCCCACATCATTTTATTTATTTTGGGTAGCCCTGTGGCGATGCCTAAAAAGGTCTGGGCAAAACGAACAGCACCTATCAAAGAAAAACAGAGCATAATGGGGATGGCCACATTGCCCCACCAAGTGCTGTTGGGCCAGAGGTACTCGTATGCTAAGCCATTGAGTGACATCTGAAACAGCAGATAACTTAAAATATAAAAAACGTAATAGATGTAGCTTTGATCTTTAACCGAGATGTAGATAAAAAGGTTATAAAGAATCATAGAAAGCATGACCCCATAATAGATCCCATACCCGTAAAGAGCATTGTTAATGTGTTCGGCAAAGGCTTTTGTTGTCCAAATACTTAAGGGAATTTGCATGCTGGACTGGGTTTTGACCCTGTAGTAAATCTCTTTACTTTGCCCCGCTCCCAAACGTATTTGAAAGGTGATGTTTCTGTAGCTTAGTTCTCGATTTGCAAAGGGAAGTTGGTCACCAGAAGAGCGCTTTTGGTATTGCCCCTCTGCATCAGGAACCCATAAATCAATGAAATCAATGAGAGGGTAATTGAGTTCTAATACCCATTCTTTTTGTTGGGGGTGCTGGTTGGTAACGGTAAATTTTCCCCAGTAAACAGAATTAGTGAAACCAAAATTAGGGTTCTCCTTTGCGTTTGGCAAAAATTGCTCTTGGATTTCTGGCCGCTTAAAATCGCTGAATTGAAGCACGCCATCTGCATCTTCTTGGATTTCCATCGAGGGTCCAACAACAAACCTGCCCTGGGGCGATTCATCAAGAATTAAGGGGCTAGCGAAAATAGAGTTGGAATGGCTTAAAAGCAGAAATAGGAAGGCAAAAAGTAATCTTTTCATAATGATACTGGGGGGCGAATCATGTTATAAATAGTTGTAAAAATCAACTTACAGCACTTTGTATATCATGTTTTTCCTAAGAGGAGCAAGGAGCACCAAAAATAGTGAAAAACTAGAATATAGCTTGGTTTGCTCCGATTTTTTTGGAAAATTTAATTTTTTTTGTGAGGAATGACACTTTTTTTCTGTGCAAAAAAATCGAATATCTGTGCCTTACTTCGAAAAAGGACTCCCCAATTAAAATAAGGTGGCAAAAAAGGTAAAAAAAGCAGAAATGAATCTATATGTAACTTACTGAACTTTAATACTATTAAAATCATCTTTTTTACTTGCCTTTGATTTAATAAGGGAAAAATCTTTTGACTTTATCCTTGACCACTTACCTCTTATCTTACAATTTTAGCCTTTGCCCTTAAAAACATTTCTCCATACATAAATAGAACAAAATGAAGGTTTTAATCGTTGGTGCCGGTGGACGTGAACATGCCCTAGCTTGGCAGGCTAAAAAATCTAGTCAGTTAACTGGGCTATTTATTACACCAGGAAATGCTGGGATGGTAGATCTAGGCGAGTGCTGGGGGCTAACTGATATCCCTGAGATTGTAAAAAAAGCGAAAGAGACAGGCGTAGACTTGGCGATCATCGGCCAAGAAGATTACCTAGCAGATGGGATCTCAGAGGCCCTTGAAGCCGCTGGAATCGCCTGTTGCGGACCTAGTGCCAAGGCTAGCCTATTAGAAGCTTCTAAAGCTGTTTCCAAAGATTTTATGAAGAAGTACCAAATCCCAACAGCGGGTTTTGGGAACTTTACAGCCTTTGAGCCTGCATTTGCCTACTTGAAAACCTTAAAGGCCCCTTATGTAATTAAGGCCAGTGGCTTGGCAGCGGGCAAGGGTGTTTTGATTTTGGAAGATTTAGATGCTGCTGAGGCAGGGTTGAAATCCATGTTGGTAGATGAGGCCTTTGGGCAAGCTGGCGCTGAGGTGGTGATTGAAGAATTTATGCATGGCGAAGAGGCCAGCTATTTTATCTTCACCGATGGCAATGACTATGTTCCTATGCCCACACTCCAAGACCATAAAAGACAAAAAGAGTTGGACCTTGGTCCCAATACTGGCGGGATGGGCTGCTATTCACCAGCACCTGTGGTGACCCCTGAAGTGGAACAAAAAATAATTGATTTAGTGGTTGTCCCTACTATAGAAGGCATGAAAAAAGAGGGCACACCCTACAAAGGTGTCTTATATATCGGTTTGATGATCGAAGGCGGCATGCCTCGAGTTGTGGAATATAATATTCGATTTGGCGACCCTGAGGCGCAACCTTTGATGATGCTTTTGGATTCTGATCTTCTAGCCATTTCCATGGCCTGTGCCAAGGGCGGCGTGAAAGATGTGCCCTTGCGTTGGAAGGATGCAGCCTGCGCAAATGTGGTGCTTGCCAGTGGTGGTTACCCTGAGGCCTACAAAAAGGGGTACTCTATCAACGGGCTAGAGAATTTAGACCTCAGTGATGAAAAAATGGTCTTCCATGCAGGGACAAAAAAAGATGGTTCTTTGACAGTCACAAACGGTGGCAGAGTTTTAGGCTGCACTGCTATCGGTAAAGATTTACCCGCTGCACTGGACGAAGCCTATAAGCTAGTAAGTCAGATCTCATGGCCAGAAATGCAATATCGAAAGGATATCGGGGTTAAGGGTTTGAAAAATTTGTATGCTGAAAAATCGGCACAGACTTCAGTAGGTATTATTTTAGGCTCGGCCTCAGATATGAAAGTCGCCCAAAAGGCGGTTGATGTTTTCAGAGAATTTGGAGTGGGTTTTGAGTTGCTCGTTGCCAGCGCGCACCGAACACCAGAGCGAGCTGTTAACTTTATTCATGAACTAGAAGAAAAAGGCGCAGCTGTTATCATCGCTATTGCGGGCCTTGCTGCCCATTTACCAGGCGTTGTGGCTTCTAAGACGTTGCTTCCTGTGATAGGTGTTCCAATTGACTCAAATGTTGGCGGTTTAGATGCTCTCTATTCCATAGTGCAGATGCCACCAGGGATTCCTGTTGCCTCAGTTGGTATCGGTCGCGGTGAAAATGCAGCTTTGTTAGCTATTCAAATTTTAGCCACCAAAGACACGGAACTAAAGCGCATCCACCAAGAATATCGCTTGAAGATGGAACAAAAAGTAATTGCCAGCCAGCCAGAAGGTTACTAAATGCGCACAGCGGTTTTTGTGTCGGGCAATGGCTCAAACTTACAAGCATTGATCGACTTTAAAAAGATTCAAGACCCAAGCTTTGAACTGGTTTTGGTGATCAGCAACAATGCGGATGCTTATGGTTTGGAGCGGGCAAAAAAAGCAGGACTGGCAACCTTAGCCATTCCCTATAAAAAAAGAGTGAACCAGGCGGAATTTGAAAAAGCAGCCGTCGCCGCTTTAAAAGAGGCCAAGGTAGAGCTTATAGCCCTTGCAGGGTTTTTAAAGCTTTTGAGTGATGAATTTGTGGCTGCCTGGGAAGGGAGAATGATTAACATTCACCCCAGCTTGCTGCCTGCATACCCGGGCTTGCATATTCACCGTAGGGTGCTTGAAGATGGTGCAAGTGAGACGGGTTGCACTGTGATTTATGTAGATAATGGCGTGGATACTGGGGCGATCATTGATCAAGTCTCAGTTCCTGTTTTAAAAGATGATACTGAAGATGTCTTGAGCGCACGAGTGCTAAACCAAGAACATCTGTTATTTCCAAAGGTCCTCAATGCTGTCGCAAGTGGGCAAGTGCAACTTGTGGGCGGCAAAGTGGTCCATTCAACTAAAGGTTAAAAAATGGCAAATGCAATCGTAATTGGTTCTCAATGGGGTGATGAAGGCAAGGGTAAACTTGTTGATATCTTAGCTGAAAAAGCTGACCTTGTAGTACGTTTTCAAGGCGGAAATAACGCTGGTCACACGGTTAAATACGCCGATAAAAAGTTTGTTTTGCACCTGATCCCTTCCGGTGTGTTGCACCCGAATACCAATTGCCTTTTGGGCAACGGAATGGTGATCGACCCAGAAGCTTTTCTTGAAGAATTAGACTATTTGAAAGATCTTGGAGTGGACCCAACAGGCCAGCTTTTTATTTCTGATACAGCTCACTTGATTCTGCCCTATCACAAGGCATTGGACCAAGCGCGGGAAGACCGCCTGCGAGCAAATAAAATAGGAACAACCGTGAGGGGCATTGGCCCAGCTTACGAAGATAAAGTAAGTCGCCAGGGCATCCGTTTTATTGATATTGAAAACACTGAAGCCTTTAAGGCTAAAGTTGATCGTGTTGTTAATGATAAAAATCTGATCTTAAAGCATGTGTATGAATATGAAGGTCCTTTTTTAATTGCCAATGATGTTTTTGAAAATCTGCTTAAAGCATATGAAACCATCGCTCCCTTTGTGGTGGATGGGCAAGAAATGCTTTATGAGGCGGTGGATAAAGGCCAACAGGTGTTATTTGAAGGCGCGCAGGGTACTTTTTTAGACATCGACCATGGAACTTTTCCCTATGTTACAAGTTCTAATACCACAGCAGGCGGTGCCTGTACTGGTAGTGGTTTGCCTCCCAATAAAGTTACAGACGTGATTGGTGTGGTTAAGGCTTACACCACTCGTGTTGGTTCAGGTCCTTTTCCAACAGAGTTGTTTGATGATGACGGTGCTCACTTGGCCAAGGTTGGTGACGAGTTTGGAGCAACAACGGGGCGAGCTCGCAGATGCGGTTGGTTTGACCTTTGTATGTTGAAAAATGCTGTCGCTGTCAATGGCTTAACTAAATTGGCAATTACTAAGCTAGATGTTTTAGATGAGTTAGCTGTGATTAAGCTTTGTGTGGCCTACACAGACCCTCAAGGTAAAACCTACACACGCTTACCTCATAATAGTGAGGTCCAAGCAACCTTGACACCTGTCTATGAAGAGATTGCTGGCTGGCAGAGTAATACTGTAGGCACAACAAACTGGGATGACTTACCGGAAAATGCGATCAAATATCTGAACCGTATTTCTGAACTTTTAGAGGTTCCATTGGGTATGGTTTCCACTGGGCCAAAGAGGGAAGAAACGATTATTTTATCAAACCCTTTTTCATAAATTTCTTACTTTTTCTGCCCTGAGGGCTGATTTCAGTTGCATTTTGCAGGAAAGGTGATAATTAATGATTAATACTTTTCACTACATTTAGCATAAGTTAATAGATCACCGATTAGGAGAAATTTTCGATGAGTAAGAATATTACAAAGGCTGAGCTTGTAGATCAGGCATCCGCTTCTGCAGGCGCAACAAAAGCAGCAACTGAAAAAGTTTTAAACGCTGTTTTAGAATCAATCCAAGGTGCCTTGATTGATGGCAAAAACGTAACTCTAGTTGGATTTGGAACTTTTACCACTACTGACCGCAAGGCACGTGAGGGAAGAAACCCAAAGACTGGATCAAAGATCGATATCCCTTCAGCGACTGTTGCTAAATTCCGCCCAGGAAAGAAGTTAAAAGAAGCTGTTAATAGCTAAAAACTATTTAATAATCCCTAAGGTTTTTTTGAACTTTAGGGATTTTTTTGTCTAAAATTCCCGCTTTAAGTATACTCAAAGCCAATAGCCTACCTAGTTCCCAGAAAAATCCTGATGAGTTATGAATTACTAAAAACAGTGCACTTAATCTCAATTATTTCGTGGTTTGCAGGCCTGTTTTACATGCCCCGCTTGTTTGTCTATCACTGCACTACCACTGATGAAGTTGGCAATGAACGCTTTAAAATTATGGAGCGGAGGCTATACCGAGCCATAATGATGCCTGCTATGATTCTTACTGTTGTTTCTGGCGCTGCTCTGTGGATGACTATTGGTTATGGGCGAGAGTCCGGCTGGCTACATGCCAAAGCAAGTCTGGTTTTTATCTTGGTGATTTTTCATTTTGCTTGTGGGCTTTATGCGAAAGCCTTTGCCAAGGACCAAAATCAAAAGCCGGAAGTTTTTTTTCGGGTCTTTAATGAAGTCCCAACTGTGATCTTGATTGCTGTAATTGTGCTTGTGGTATACCGACCTTTCTAGGCCAGTTCGGCATTAAACCGTTGGTAGGCTAAGTCTCAAAAAAACAACCAAGGGCAGAATTTTTTTTGGTGGTTTTATCTTTGAATGGAACTGTAATGTCAGAGGCTTCTGATTTTATCTTGGTGATTTCTAACCTTGTCAGTAACTATTTGTGAAAGCCTTTGACAAGGGCCAAAATCAACAAAAACTAACCAAAAATAGAAAGATTTTTGGAGGTAATTTCTGCTTTGAAGTGATTCAAGATATCTGTGATATCGTAAATTACCAGATCAGCAACAGTCTTAAATCCCTTTTCCGCTTTTAGTTTGTGAAAACGAATATTCAGTTGGTTGTTGATGGGGTTCCCCGGTAATTTTCTTTGTTCCTTGAAAATATCCTTCAGTCCAAATAAGAGCCAGTTCCAGTAAGTAATCTTGAATATAAGCTTCATCAAGGTTCTTTCAAATGACAAGTCCCCTGCAATGGAATCATTGATTTCTTTTACAGCAGTAATACGAATTTGCTCTGCTTCCTCACTGGTAGCTATGGCAATATGATTTTTTTTCCGCAAAATAGCCGCTTCTCGGATGGCTTTTTTACAATAAGATTGGAAGGATGTAATCAGAGCTTTTATGACTTTATTAGGGTCAGTGTCATAGACGGAGTAAGCCTTGACAATTAACTCAGGGTCTAGGGGGTCGATAAAGGTTTCCTTGGATAAAATTTCTTTCATCAAGGCTTCTTTTTCTTGGTCTGTTAACTGGGTTTTTGGGCCTGATTCTGACGGTAAAGGGGGCTCTCCTTCGGCAGTATCCCCTTCGGCAGCAGTTTCAGCTTTTTTGTTTTCTTCAGAGGTAGCTTCCGAATCCTCAGAACCTTCTTCAGGTTCAGCTTCCTCCTCCTCTGATTTATTTAAATCAGGGGGAGTTGGTCTTTTTTCTTCTTCTTCGGCCATAGTTTTAATCCAATGAGGTAAAAGAAGATTCTAGCTTAAAAAATTCTCAATAGTCTGGAGCATCATCTTACTAATTTCACTTTTGTGAATTTTAGCATTGTTAAATTTTAAGTGGTAATATCTCATTTCAGAAAGATCAACGCCTAAGAAATGGTTGATGAAGTCTTCACGCTGGTTTTCTTGTGTTTTTATTAAAGCCTCAGCCTCGGTTGGGGAGAGGTTTAATCTTTTAACAAGGCTACCTGTTCTGAACTCTTTAGGAGCTTCTAAACGGAAATGAAAGCAGTTTTTAAGGTCTTGGGTTACAACAGCAGCCCCGCGACCAACAAAGATACAGCGCCCTTTTTGGGCTAAGCTGTGGATGGTTTCAACCATAATTTCGTAAAGATCTTGGTCTGTTTTCCAGCGTGGGTTTAAGCTGGCGATTAAAGTATCGAGAAACTTAGATCTTTCGCCAATGTTTGCTAAAAGTTGTGCGGAAATTTGTCTTTCTGATAATATCTTGTCAATTAGGAGTTGATCAAAAATAGTCCATTCTCCGCCCCATTTTGCTTCTAAGTCTTCTTTTAGCTTCAAGGCTAAGGGGTAACCCTCACATCCAAATTCACGTGAAAGAGTGATGGAAACGTCGTATTTTTCTTTAGACCCTTTATTAGCTTGTCTCTGGAGTTCAACCCAAGAAGAAATGCGCTGGTCAATAGGGGGGAGAGTATTAAGGCTCATATTTGTCCGTTTTTGTTTCGTAACTAATTATATATCGAGTGCATGATATGCAGTTATTTTTAGAAATACATCATGCTAGCTGCATAAGCAACTGCAAATGCACAAAAAAAAGTCTCATTTTGAGGACTTATAAAAAACACAAATTTATTGTAGACCCAGACCTACTTTAAGTTTTTATGAAAAGGGATAGTGCCTTTTTAAATCTTATGCTATAAAAAAGAAGTATAAGCCGAAAAGCGCAGACTATGATAAAAGACATCAAAATTTTAGTAATAGAAGATGATAAGGCCAGTAGTTTTTATTTAAAGACGATACTGAGTTCCTTTGGCGAAGTATCTGTCTGTGAAAAGGGCAATGAAGCCATTAGCCTCTTCCAAGAGGCAGTGGCGCAAGGGGAGCATTTTGATGTACTCTTTATTGACATTCTATTGCCTGAATTGGATGGCTATCACATAGCGCAATTTATCAGAAAGTGGGAAGTAGAGAGTAACAATGATAGCTACAAACCTGTCCTGATTATGGAAAGCTCTTGTGCCTATACAGATGATATATTAAAGGCCTTTGCCTCAGGGGTAAATCTTTACCTGACTAAGCCCTTTAGCAAATCTCAGATTGAAGGCTTTATGGCTGAGTGTGGGTTCCAAAAACTTCCCACAAATGAAGCCTCTGCTTAAAAGTTGAAGGGACTTTTAAAGCCTCATCAATTGCATGTTTCCCAAGACTTTTATTTTTAGAAAAGCATTTATCCAAATGTAAGTATTAATTTGGGGAAATTCGACTCTCAAGGCATAAAAAAAGCCATTTGCTCCAAGGGAACAAATGGCTTTTTTTTGATTAGCAGAAGTTGAGTTTCTTACCCTTAAGTTTCTAAGGTTTTAAATCCCATTTTAGAATAGGTTTTCTAGCGGCCAAGGTTTCATCCACTCGCTGGACAAAGGTAGTCTCAGGTAAATGATGCAGCTCCTCAGAGCTCTTTGTTGCCAACTCGAGCAGTGCATCACAAAAAGCATCCAAAGACTCTTTGGATTCTGTCTCGGTAGGCTCAATGAGCAATGCCCCCTGCACCACCAAGGGAAAGTAAATTGTCGGTGGGTGGAAGCCCCTTTCAATTAAGCCTTTGGCCATGTCTAAAGTGCTAGCCTCTTGGTTTTTGTCTGTCAGTAACACTTCGTGCATGCAGTGTTGCTTGTCAAAGGGTACATGAAATTTTTCTTGTAGCCTGGCCTTCATATAGTTTGCGCTTAAGACAGCTTGGCCCGTCATTTCAGTTAAGCCTTTGCCGCCTAAAGTTTTAATAAAGGCCCAAGAGCGAATTAAAACGCCAATGTTGCCATAAAAGCTGCGGATTCTGCCGATGGATTTGGGTCTATTAAAATCCTGAAAGATAAAATCTTCTTTTTTGGTCAATACAGGCTTAGGTAAAAACTCTGCAAGGTGATTTTTTAAGCCGATTGGCCCAGCACCTGGACCACCACCACCGTGAGGGGTAGAAAAGGTTTTGTGCACATTAAAATGCAACACATCCGCATTCATATCGCCTGGTCTGGCAATGCCTACAAGGGCGTTCATGTTAGCTCCATCGAAATAAACCTGACCACCTCGTTCATGAACCAAGTCAGCTACCTTTTTCATGTTGATCTCAAAAATCCCGCAAGTGTTAGGGTTGGTGAGCATGATCCCAGCGACCTCATCGGTCATTAATTTATCAAGTGCCTCCATATCGATCAAGCCATCAGGCCCAGAAGGCAAGGTGACTGATTCAAGGTTGCAAATAGCAGCGCTAGAAGGATTGGTGCCGTGAGCCGAGTCAGGAATCAAAACTTTGGTGCGTTTGAAATCACCACGATCTTCGTGGTAAGCACAAATGAGCATCATCCCTAGTAATTCACCATGACTACCAGCTGCGGGGTGAAGGCAAACTTCATCCATGCCGCTGATTTCTTTTAATTGCTCTTTATGTTCCCATAAAATTTCTAGCAGACCCTTATTATGTTCAAAAGGAGCATAGGGGTGTGCATTGGCAAAGCCTTCAAGACTGGCAACCCAATCGTTGATTTTTGGGTTGTACTTCATGGTGCAAGAACCTAAAGGGTAAAACCCTGCATCTAAAGAGTAATTGTAAGTAGAAAGCCTTGTGAAATGACGCACAACCTCAGGCTCGGATAGCTGAGGCAAGCCTGTTTCACTTTTTCTGAGTAAATGAGCAGGGATTTCAGTGGTTGCAGATTTTGCAACATCCCAATCAGGAAGGTCCATGCCTGAAGTTGCACTTGCAGCATGCTCAAATAAAAGTGGCTCTGCCAGTACTAAACCTTTTCTTCCGGGACTCATAATACTTCCTTTAAAGCTGCTGTTAGGTTAGTTACATCTTCTGCTCTGTTCATTTCTGTTAGGTTCACCAATAAGCCATGGGTATCCTTTTCATCAAACCACACCAGAGGCACGCCTGCTAAAATTCCTTTTTTGTCTAAAGCTTCCCAGATTTCTAGGGCGGGCTTTTTTAGATCAATAACAAACTCGTTGTAATGAGAGGTAATATGTCGAAGGGTTACACCTTCCACTTGGGCTAGGGCCTCTTTGGCCTCTTTGGCTTTGCTGTAATTCATTAGGGCTAAATCCTTAAGGCCATTTTTACCTAATAAGGACAGGTACATGGTTACAGACAAGGCACAGTGTTGCTGGTTGGAGCAAATGTTACTGGTCGCTTTTTCACGGCGGATATGTTGCTCACGAGTTGCCAAGGTGAGGCAAAAGGCTCTCTTGCCTTCTGTGTCTACCGTTTGCCCGCTTAGGCGGCCTGGCATTTTTCTGATGTGCTTTGCCTTTACTGCAAAGACTCCCAAATATGGTCCACCAAAGGAGACAGGTAAACCCAAAGACTGGCCTTCACCCACTACAATATCAGCACCAAAGGCACCGGGGGCTTCGATCAAGCCTAAGGAAGTCATTTCAATAACCAAGGCTAAGTTTAAAACCTTTTTGTCGCTTACAATTTCGCCATGTTTTTTCTGGTCTTCGATCACACCGTAAAAGTTTACAATTTGCAGCATGCTGCAAAGGCTGTTGTCATCAATGGCGCTTTCTAAAGCGGCTAGATCTGTCTGGCCGTTTTCTAGTACCGGGATTAACTCCCAGGTTAAATCTTGGTATTTTAGGTAAGTCTGGATGCATTCTAGGTATTCAGGGTGAATGGCACTCGAAAGCAACACATTCTTTTTCTTAGGGTTAATGCGTGCAGCCATCATTACAGCCTCGGCTGCGGCACTTGCACCTTCATACATACTGCCGTTAGCAGCATCCATACCCGTTAAGTTGGCAAGTAAAGTCTGGAATTCAAACATAGCTTGTAAGGTTCCCTGACTGGCCTCTGGCTGGTAAGGGGTATAGCTTGTCAAAAACTCAGCCCGATTAACCACAGGGGCAATGGCTGTAGGGATAAACCTGCGGTAACTGCCACCGCCTAAAAAACTGATATGATCAATAGGGTAGCAGCTAGATTTAGCCTTAACTTCCCTTTGCAAAGTAAACTCTGTGGTTCCCTCTGGGATTTTTAAATCGCCTTGAATTTTGATCGTCTCTGGAATAGCAGAAAAAAGCTCACTGATATGCTCAACCCCAATGGTTTTGAGCATATCTGTTTGCTGTTCTTTACTAAAGGGAAAATATTTCATCCTTGGGCCTTCACAAACTCAGCATATTCTTCTTCATCCATAAGCTCAGCATCATTCAAATCCCCTGGGTGGATCTTAACTTTGATCATCCAGCCCTCATCATAAGGTGAACTGTTTGCAGTCTCTGGGGTATCTTCTAAGTCTTTATTGATTTCTAAAATCTCGCCTGAAACAGGGCAAAAAATCTCGCTAACAGCTTTTACTGATTCTATATTGCCAATGGCCTCATCAGCTTCGAAAAGGGTGCCTACTTCAGGCAGTTCAACATAAACAATATCACCCAATTGGCTCTGGGCAAAATCAGTTATTCCCAAAGTGGCCTTTGAGCCTTCTATTAAAAGCCATTCATGTTCTTTAGTGTATTTTAGGTCGATGCGAATTTCCATGGATTTCCTTATTTTTGGGTGGGTACAAAAGGCCCTTTTACAACTTGGGCTTTTAGGTTTTTATTGCGAACTTGGATGAACATTTCTGATGCATCTGCTTGGTCTTTTTTCACAGAGGCTATGGCAATTCCACGGCCTAGCATAGGTGACATATTTCCGCTGGTTACTTCGCCGATACATTCGCCAGCAGTATTTATTACAGGGTAGTGGCTTCGGGGCACACCCTTATCAATCAACTCTAAGTAAACCAGTTGATTGTAATCTTTAGATTCTTTTGAGGCTAAAATAGCCTTTTTCCCGATAAAATCAAAGGGCTTATCCAATTTTAAAAAGCGGTTTACTTTAGCCCCTAAGATTGAGTTTGAATCTGTAAATTCTTGGCCATAAAGTGGGAAGCAAACTTCCATGCGCAAGGTATCACGTGCGCCCAGCCCGATGGGCTGGATTCCAAGGTCTTTGCCTGAAGCCATAAGTTCTTCCCAAAGGGGGACAGCTACATCATTGGGGCAAAAGATCTCAAAACCCTTTTCCCCTGTGTAGCCCATACGAGCAATGATAAGCTCTTGGGATTGCTGCTCATGCTTTTGAAACCACCAGTATTTTAATTCTGAAAAATCTAAACCCAAAACAGAACTTAAAATTTCTTCCGCTTTAGGGCCTTGGATCGCAATCTGAGCAAAGTCAGCTGATTCATTTGTTGCTGTAACATCGCCTTCCAAATGGGATTGAATCCAAGCAAAGTCTTTATCCACATTGGAAGCATTCACACAGAGCAAATATTCAACATCTGAAAACTTATAAATACTTAAATCATCAACAACAGCACCTGATTCCGTTAGCATTGGTGAATACTGAACTTGGCCAATTTTTAAAGTAGAGGGGTCATTTGGCAGGAGTCTTTGCAGATTATTGAGAGCGTCTGGGCCTCTAAGAAAAATTTCACCCATGTGACTCACATCAAAAAGTCCCGCTGTGGTACGTGTAGCCTTGTGTTCTGCTATAATGCCTTCATACTGAACTGGCATATCCCAGCCACAAAATTCAACCATTCTGGCTCCGTTTTCATGGTGCCATTTATTTAGGGGGGTTTTTTTAATTTGAGTCATTGTATTTGTATTTTAGGTAAAAGATTACTTTAAAAAAAAGTTAAAACTATGGGAAGCCAAAAAAACATTTAAAGAAAAGTTATATAGAGAACTTGCACAAACTCAGAAAGAGTTTTACGCTTTAGTTACGCTATTAATGAGGATTAACTATGTATGTACCTGTAAAAAAGTTTACACCAGACCAAAAGTTATGGTTTGGAAAGCTGATTGTTGAAGCTATAAAATCAGATGGAAATATTGACCAAGATGAAATGAATTACCTACTTTCCATACTGCATTTTTTATCTCCTGAGCAAAAAAGCCACGTTACCCAAGTTTTGAAAATGCAAGGCAAGCTTCCAGGCATGCAAAATATCCCTGAAGGTTTAACGAAAGAAGATTTGGGCAATATCTACACTCAATTGGTGGTTATTGTAGTTTCTGATTCTAAATTTACCGTTGCAGAGCATGCCTTTTTAGACAGGGTGATGGAGTGGTTTGAATTTGGTCAAGTAATTGAGCAAAAATTTACAGATTGGACCGAAGAAATGTTAAAGGTGACAAAGAGCCGACAAGAAATAATGGAAGCCTTAAGTAAATGACTAAAATACTCTGCTTCGACCCCTTTAGTGGGATCGCAGGTGATATGACTCTTTCGGCCCTTGTGGACTTAGGGGCTGACCCCGCTAAAATAGAAAAAATTTTAAATCAACTGGGCCTTAAAAGTAAGTTAAATCTTGAATTTAAACAGGTGATCAAAAAAGGAGTCCAAGGGCTTCATTTTTCCTTAGCCAAACCCTGGCCTTCTCTGGGCCACCAGTCTGTCAAAAGTTTGAGCGCAAAAATTTTAGGTGCTAACTTTAGCCCCTTTGTCCAAGAAACATCCCTCAAAATACTGGATCAAGTTGCAATAGCAGAAGCCAAAATTCACGGAGTGGAAAAAGAAAAGGTCCATTTTCATGAAGTTGGTGCCATTGATAGCCTGGTGGATGTCATTGGCGTTGCTATCGCTCTGGAAGACCTAGGAATGCCGAAGCTTTACTCCACACCCCCTGCCTTGGGTTTAGGATCTGTCGACTGTTCCCACGGGAAATACCCCATTCCAGCGCCTGCCTCTTTGGAAATCCTAAAGGGTTTGCCCATTAGAGAGTCCAATGAAGCTTTTGAATTGACGACCCCAACGGGTGCAGCAATTTTAAAAGGACTTTGTGAAATTATACCTTCACTGCCAAGTATGACGATAGATAAAATTGGTTATGGGGCGGGGACGTTTGAGCTGGAAAACCAGCCCAATATCTTGCGGGCTATTTTGGGTAGGCTTGCTTAGCTATATTTGAGCTGTGAGCCAATTCTTTTTCAGCTAACCTAATCTTTTGTCGACAACCAAACGGCAGCTTCTTTAGCGTGGTAAGTTAAAATCATATCAGCACCAGCCCTTTTAAATGAAAGCAAGGTTTCTAGTGCAGATTGTTTATAATCTAGCCATCCCCTTTCAGCAGCAGCATTGAGCATAGCATATTCCCCGGAAACATTATAAACAGCAACGGGAACATCAGAAATCATAGCTAAATTAGCAACCACATCTAAGTAGGGAAGCCCTGGCTTAACCATAATGATATCAGCACCTTCTTCAATATCCAGTTTGGCTTCAAGTAAGGCCTCTTTGATGTTGGCTGGGTCCATCTGGTAGGTTTTTTTATCGCCTTTTTTAGGGGCCGAATCTAAGGCATCCCGAAAGGGTCCATAAAAAGCAGAAGCATATTTGGCGGTGTAGGACATAATTCCCACGCCAGTAAAACCAGCAGCATCCAAAGCCTCACGAATCACTTGCACCCGACCGTCCATCATGTCTGATGGAGCAATGATGTCAGCGCCTGCCTGGGCCTGGGATACAGCCATGCGGGCTAAAATTTCTAAGGTCTCATCATTTAAAATATCACCATCTTCATTAACAAGGCCGTCGTGCCCATCAGATGAATAGGGGTCTAAGGCCACATCAGTAATCACAGTCATTTCAGGCACTGCCTGCTTTATAGCTCGGAGTGATCTCTGGTAAAGCCCATTGGGGTTGGTGGATTCGGTTGCCACCTTGTCCTTTAAGGACTCATCGAGAGCAGGAAATAACACAACACCTTTTACCCCTAAGGAATAAAGCTCAAGGCATTCTTTAACCAACTCATCTAAAGAAAATCTGTAAACACGAGGCATAGAAGGCACTTCGACCTTTTTCTTTTCCCCTTCAATCACAAAAAGCGGCATGATTAAATCGTCTGTCGTCAAGGTGTTTTCCCTAACGAGGGCTCGAATTCCAGCGCTCTTTCTATTTCTTCTAGGTCGGCTCAAAAAATTATATTCCATAGTCTGAACTTTATGAAAGGTGTGTGTAGCCTTTGATGACTGTATCTACTTCTTTTGCCATGCTCCGCCCCGAATAGATGGCTCGAACAATTAAAGATTGACCTGTTGCCATGTCGCCAGCGACAAAAATATTATCCTTGCTGGTCTTGTGCAAGGCATTTTTGACATTTCCACGGCTGTCTAATTCCAATCCTAATGCTTCAATCAAACCAGGCTTGACGGAACCTGTAAAACCCATGGCCAGAAGCACTAAATCAGCTTTCATCTCAAATTCACTGCCTGCCTTTTCCGTCATTTTCCAGTTGCCCTGTTCGTCTTGTGCCCAATCTACTTCTACGCAGGCTATGCTGTTTACTTTGCCATTTTTCTCATTGATCTTTTGGGTAGCAATGGAAAAAAGTCTGTTACAGCCTTCTTCATGGGATGAGGCTGTCCTAAAGATCAAGGGCCACTCTGGCCAAGGATTCTTGTCGGTTCTAGAGCCAGGTGGTTTTGGTAAAATCTCAATTTGTGTAACAGATTTTGCTCCTTGGCGGATAGAGGTTCCCACACAATCGGCACCTGTATCACCACCACCAAGAACAATAACATTTTTGCCCTTTGCTGAAATCTCAGGTTCTTCAATTTTTCGTTTCCCAACTCTGCGGTTTTGCTGGACTAAAAATTCCATGGCAAAGTGAATGCCTAGGACTTTATGGTCCCTCTGGGGGAGGTCTCTTGGGTTTTCAGCGCCACCTGCTAGGCAAATGAAGTCATATTCTGTCTCAAGATCTTTGGCTGAAATATTCCCACCAACATTGGAGTTGGTTTTAAATACAATGCCACTGGCTTCCATTACCTTGATTCTGCGGTCGATGATGCGTTTTTCTAATTTAAAATCAGGAATCCCAAGGGCAAGTAACCCCCCTAGGACTTCACTCTTTTCATATACCACAACTTCATGACCAGCCAAATTAAGTTGGGCGGCTGCCGCAAGGCCAGCGGGGCCTGAGCCAACAACAGCAATTTTTTTACCTGATCTTTCTACGGGGATCGGGGGTTTAACCCAGCCTTCAGCAAAGGCCTTTTCGATGATCGACTTTTCGATTAACTTTATAGATACAGGGTCGCCTGTAAGGCCGGCGCAACATGATGTTTCGCAAGGTGCAGGGCAGATTCTACCTGTAAATTCAGGGAAGTTGTTGGTGCTTTGTAGGGTGCCGTAAGCAGCTTTCCAAAGACCATCATAAATATATTCGTTAAATTCAGGAATTAAATTTTGGACTGGGCAGCCATTATTGCAAAAGGGCACCCCGCAATCCATACAGCGAGCCGATTGGGTGCTAAGTCTTCGGTCTGTGATTCCCTGTTCGAATTCACACCAATGTTGCACTCGCTCGTCAACAGGTTGCTTTTTGGGGTTTTCACGCCCGTACTCTAAAAATCCAGTTGGTTTTCCCATTTTTTTGTTCCTTGGTCACAAAGACATTTTTTCTGCTAGTTACGCAGATAAACTATTCATAAATTCTTTAGCCATAATTTTTCTGTATTCAACAGGAACGACTAAAACAAAATCTTTTAAATTTTTCTTCCAATTTTCAAGCAGGAATTCTGCTCTTTTAGAGCCAGTTAGCTCAAGATGCTTCTCGATTAACCCCTTGAGATTCTGGCAATGATGCTCGTCTGTTACGGCCTCAAAGTCAACCATACTCTGGTTACAGCGTTTTTTAAATTGTCTGTGTCGATCGTAAACATAGGCGATCCCACCGCTCATACCAGCAGCAAAATTCTTACCTGTTTCGCCTAGAATCACCACAACGCCACCTGTCATGTACTCGCAACCATGGTCGCCGCAGCCTTCAGCCACAGTTATTGCCCCTGAATTCCTTACAGCAAAACGCTCGCCTACAAGGCCTGAGAAAAAGGCTTGCCCACTGGTAGCACCATAAAGCAAAGTGTTGCCTGCGATCATATTAGCGCTGGCTTTCCACTTAGACTCGTCAGGTGCAGAGATAATAATCTTTCCGCCACTTAAACCCTTACCAACATAGTCATTGGCATCACCCTTAAGGTTTAATGTTAAACCGTTGGGAATAAAAGCGCCAAAGCTTTGCCCTGCTGTCCCGAAGAAATCAACAGTAATGGTGTCGTCAGGGAGGCCAGCTCCACCAAAGCGTTGGGTTATTTCTGAACCTAGCATAGTGCCGACGGTGCGGTTTCTATTTTTAATCACCTGAGAAATTCGCACAGGCTTTTGCTTTTCTAGAGCATTATTTGCACGGATGATCAGTTCCTTGTCTAGGATATTTTCTAAATTGTGCTTGGCAGGCTCGTAATTTCTGTACTTGGCATCGTCAAATTCAGGTTTGTAGAAGAGGCGGTTAAAGTTCAACCCTTCTGCTTTCCAGTGATTTTCTTCAACTTCAGTACGCATTTTTAAGTACTGGGTTTGGCCTACAAGGTCATTAAAGTCCTTAATTCCTAATTGCGCCATAATTTCTCTCACTTCCTGAGCCAGGAAGGTGAAGAAATTAATGATGCTTGTTGATTTGCCTTTAAAGTTTGCTCTAAGCTCTTTGTCTTGGGTGGCAACACCTACAGGGCAGGTGTTTAGATGGCATTTGCGCATCATAATACACCCCAAAATAACCAAGGCGCTGGTTGCAAAACCAAATTCTTCACCACCAAGCAAGCCAGCGATGATTACATCTCTGCCTGTTTTTAATTGACCATCTACCTGCACCCTAATCCCACCACGCAAACCGTTTAGTACTAGGGTCTGTTGGGTTTCAGCGAGGCCAATTTCCCAAGGTATCCCTGCATGCTTAATGGAAGTCGCTGGGCTTGCGCCTGTTCCGCCATCGTGTCCAGCAATAGTAACAATATCGGCTCGGGCCTTACTGACACCAGCAGCAACTGTGCCTACGCCTGACTCTGCCACAAGTTTTACGTTGATGGCAGCGGAAGGGTTAGAATTTTTTAAATCGAATATTAATTGGGCCAAATCCTCGATAGAGTAAATATCGTGGTGAGGAGGAGGCGAAATTAAGGTTACACCTGGGATGGTGTGGCGAATCTTGCCAATATACTCATCTACTTTAAAGCCTGGAAGCTGACCGCCTTCACCAGGCTTTGCGCCTTGGGAAACCTTAATCTGCAATTCATCGGCGTTAACTAAATATTCACTGGTCACACCAAAACGACCTGAGGCAACCTGCTTGATTGCGCTTCTGCGGTTATCACCATTGGCATCCAAGGTGAATCTCGCAGGGTCTTCTCCGCCTTCACCACTGTTGGATTTACCACCAATAGAGTTCATAGCAATGGCAATGGCCTCGTGGGCTTCACGGCTAATACTACCAATGGACATGGCCCCAGAAACAAATCGTTTAAAAAGGTTTGCCACAGGTTCTACTTCATCAATATGGATGGGTGTAGCTTTGGAAAAATCCACCTCCATCATGTGACGTAGAGACTGGTATGACCCGTTGTCTGTTAAGTCAGTAAACTTTTTAAAGGACTGGTAATCCCCTTCACCTTGGGTTGCTGTTTGCAGCAAAATAATGGATTCAGGGTTATAACCATGGAATTCACCTTGCTTGCGCCAAGCGTATTCACCTGAGGTCAAAAGTTTGTGGAAGGATTTTGCTTCAGGTGCGTGGGCACGTTCGTGCCGTAACTTTATTTCTTTTTCAATTCCCTCAATACCAATGCCTTCAATTGCTGAATTGGTTTTAGGGAAGTATTCATTGATCAAATCACTACTCAAGCCAACGGCTTCAAAAATTTGCGCCCCTTGGTAGCTGAGTAGGGTCGAAATACCCATTTTAGAAAAGATCTTCTTTAATCCTTTGTGAACAGCGCCAATGTAATTTTTCTGTGCTGTCTGGCTATCTAATTCATCATGTAACTCACCACCAACGTTAAGTTGGGTGATAGATTCTAGAGTTAAGTAGGGGTTGATTGCGCCAGCGCCATAACCTAACAAGAGGGCAAAATGGTGTACTTCACGAACTTCACCAGACTCAATAATAATCCCTAGTTTCCCACGTTTTCCTTCTTTAATTAAGAAGTGATGAACGGCTGAGGTTGCCAGTAGGGTTGGGATGGGTGCTGTGTTTTCATCTACGCACCTGTCACTTAAGACAATTAATCTACAACCAGAATCGACGGCTGTTACAACACGTTGGCAAAGATCAGCAATAGCCTCTTTTAGGCTCATTTCGTTGACCTTATAACCCATGTCAATATTTTGACTTCTAAAACCTGAGTGGTTGATGTTTCTTAGCTGCTCTAATTCTGCATTGGTTAAAACGGGCTGCAAGATCTCTAGCATTCTACAAAGAACAGGAGACTCATCCAAAATGTTGTAACCACCACCAACTTGACAACGCAGTGACATTACTAATTCTTCACGAATGGGGTCAATGGCGGGGTTGGTAACCTGTGCAAAGTTTTGCTTAAAGTAATTATAAAGTAATTTATGTTCTTGAGACAATACAGCTAAGGGAACATCGTTACCCATGGAGTAAGTTGGTTCTGTCCCTGTTTCGGCCATAGGTTTGATTAACCTGTGTAACTCTTCGTAAGTGTAGGCGAAAACTCTTTGTTCCAAACGCAATTTAGCATAGTTCGGCTGGCCCACACTAGGCGGTGTTGGTAGCTTGGATAAAGAAATTTTTTGCTCTTCAACCCATCTTTTATAGGGCTGCTGGGTTGCAAGTTGTCTCTTAAGTTCACCATTAAGGGTAACTGTGCCCTCGTCTGTGTCGATCATAAGCATCATACCAGGCCCCAGTCGGCCCTTGGCCTTAACATCTGCCGTTGGGGTTTCGATCACGCCCACTTCACTAGCCATAATAAAAAAGCCGTCGTGTGTTTCTACATATCTCATGGGTCGCAGGCCGTTTCTGTCTAGTCCACCACCAATACGAGTTCCGTCGGTAAAAATCATAGCAGCAGGCCCGTCCCACGGTTCCATGATTGCTGAGTGGTATTCGTAAAAACCTCGTAAATCTTCATCGTCATTATTTTTTTCCCAAGCCTCTGGAACCATCATGGCAAAGGAGTGCTCCATGGTGCGACCTGCAGCAACTAAAACCTCAAAGAAGTTATCAAAGCTAGCTGAGTCAGAACCGCCTGCCTGAATAATAGGGAGTAATTTTTTGATGTCATCGCCAAAGTAGTCAGCAGCAAATATGGCTTCCCTAGAGCGAGACCAGTTAATGTTGCCGCTCAAGGTGTTAATTTCTCCGTTGTGAGAAATAAAGCGGAATGGCTGGGCAAGGCTCCAGGTTGGGAATGTATTGGTTGAATATCTTTGGTGAACCAATGCAATGGCACTAGTAAAATTTTGCTCTTGGAGGTCAGGGTAATACTGCTCAAGCTGGTAAGCTAAGAACATACCTTTGTATACAATAGTATTGGGTGACTGGCTGCAAACGTAAAAGAATTCTTTTGCATCAATTTTACTTTCCTCAACGGCTTTTTCTACGAGTCTGCGGATAACATATAGTTTGCGTTCAAAAGCGCCATTATCAGGTGCTTTGTTTTCTATAAATACTTGGTAGACTGCAGGCTCCATGTGGAGCATTTTAGTGGAAAGGCATGAGTTGTCAGTAGGCACTTCTCTCCAGCCAAGTAAACCTTGGCCCTCGGCCTCAATCACTTCTTGGTAAATGGATTTGATTTGGTTTATGCTATTGGCTTCGTTTGGTAAAAATAGCATGCCCACGGCATAGTCGCCTTGGTCAGGTAACTCAAAAGATTTTGACTTTTCAGTCCATTCTTTAAAGAATTTGTGGGGCAGTTGGCTTAAAATACCAGCACCATCACCCGTTTTAGGGTCCGCACTAGCAGCGCCACGGTGCTCAAGATTTTTTAGGATATCTATTCCACGTTCAATGATATCGTGAGATTTTTCACCGCTGATTTGTGTGATCATGCCAACACCGCATGCATCTTTTTCTCTATCAGGGTTGTAAAGTCCTTGGTTCGCAGGGAATCCATGTCTGAACTGGTTCATCGTTCTCTAATCAACTTGTTGAAATTTGTGGAATTAGTTTCTGAAGGTACTTTTTTTGCCTCCAGTCCCATTTAGCAGTAGCCTGCTCTTTATTCTGGTCAAGCGGATACTCTATCCAAAAAAAAAGGAAAAGTAAATAGAGCAGCAATACTTTTGAAATGAACTTTACTTTATTTTAGATAGACGTTAATAATTAGGCCTCTTGAACGCCCCTAATTTTAAGTGTCTATGTCTGAGTTAGAACTACCACAATCGCTAAATCCATTTGAAGTGCAGCAGGGTGGTTATGAAGGGCCACTTGATTTATTATTAGAGCTAATTAGAAAGCATAAGCTAGACATTCACACCATTTCTTTGGCCTCTATATGTGAGCCTTATTTAGCCCAGCTAGAAGAAATGGAACAGGTGGATATGGAAGTAGCGGTTGAATTTTTGACCATCGCCGCGGCCTTGATTCTAATTAAATCGAGAAGATTACTCCCTAAGGAAGAAGACCCAGATGCAGAAGGGGAAGATCTTGACCCTGAAGAGACACTACGCCAAAAGTTAATCCTCTATGCCCGATTTCAAAAGCTTTCAGATGTATTAAATTTTCGGCATCAAATTGGAAGAGATTTTTTTAGCCGACCAGAGAGAGATGACTCAGGTTCCATGGTTGAGTTGGTTTTAACTGATTTGTCAGTATACAACCTCCTTAAGGGCTATAAAATGGCCCTGACACGGGAAACCTTTAAAAAACCTCACGAGGTGGAGCATGAAAATAAATCCATTGAAGATAAGATTATAGAGGTTTTAGACAAACTTGAGCCTGGTGAGCCTTTGACTTTTTGGGATTTAGTAAAGGGCGAAGACCAAAAATCAGAGGTGGTTTTGGCCTTTATGGCCTTGTTGGAATTAGCTAAATTAAAGGTTTTGCAAATCCAACAACTTGAGCAATTTTCCAGTATTCATTTGATCCCAACCGATAAGGTTTGGGAGTATCGGGAAATTTTTCAAACTAGAAAGGATGCCTTAGGTCTGATTCGCTGATATGTTTTGTGGATTTTTACTCCTTAACCCCAAGCTTGATTCTTAAAGTTGCTTGACAGCCAAAAAAACTTATGCCTATTATTTTCTCTTTTGTTGAGAAGCCATGCTAGTTCATTTAAGGGATATTCCCCCCTCAGGGATTGAAAGAGACTTTTCTTTAGTCCAGGAAGATTTAGTAAGGCTCGGTGAAGAATATCAATTTGAATTTTTTCACTGCCAAGCCAAAATTAAGACGGTACAAGACCAAATTGTTTTAGGCGGTCAGTACCAAGCAAAATTAACCGCAACCTGCGATCTCTGTTTAACTGAGGTCCCAATCGAATTGAGCGGTAGCTTTGATTTACGTTTGCAGCCCAATCACGATGAAGAGGGCGTAGCAGGCGATATAGAACTCAGTCTAGATATGACTGATGTTGATTATTATGACGAGGACGAGGTTAAGCTGGGTCAATATTTTGAAGACCAAGCATCTTTAGACCTTCCTCATAAAACAATATGCCAATCAGATTGCAAGGGCTTGTGTCCTGCATGTGGTATAGATTTAAACCAAGAACAATGTGAGTGCTCTGACCCGGGCGCAAACAGACCTTTTGCCCAGTTGAAAAACTTGGGCAAGCCAAACTCGGAGTAGACATGGCAGTACCTAAAAGAAAAACTTCTAAGTCAGTGACTAGGTCACGTAGAACACACAAGAAAATTGCACCAATCAATTTCACTCCCTGTTCTAATTGCCAAGAACTGACTCCTAGTCATCAAGTTTGCCCTAAATGCGGGCACTATGGTGGTAAAGAAGTTATCGCTGTAGCTGATTAGATTATATGACCATCGCGGTCGATATAATGGGCGGGGATTTTTATCCCCAGAATCCTGTTGAAGGCGCTTTACAGGCAGTTAAAGATAAAGGCATCTCTGTTGTATTAGTAGGTGATGAAGCTCTAATTAAAAAAGAATTAGAGGGGAAGAATTACAATGCAAGCAAGGTGAATATTCACCATACAACGCAAGTTGTAGAGATGAAAGAACCTATCGTTTCGGCCTTGAAGACCAAAAAAGATAGCTCAATGAGGGTTTGTTACAACCTTCACAAAGCTGGCGAAGTTGATGGTGTTGTCTCCGCGGGAAATAGTGGAGCCATGCTCGCTATTGGCAGATTCGTGCTGAAAACTCTTCCTGGGATCGACAGGCCTTGCATTAGTGCACTCATGCCCACCTTAAAAGAAAATATCCTCTTAGTGGATGCAGGTGCCAATATGGACTGTACTCCAAATCAAATTTTTCAATTTGCCATCCTTGGCAGCCTTTACATGCAATATATCCACGGAAGAGAAAATCCTAGGGTTGGCTTGTTGAATATTGGGGGGGAAGAAGGTAAAGGTGATGAATTGTCACGAGGCGCATTTGAGATCTTAAAAAATAGCCCTTTAAATTTCCAAGGCAATATCGAAGGAAAACAATACTTTGACGGGCATATTGATGTTGTGACCTGTGATGGATTTGCAGGTAATGTCCTGTTGAAGTCTACTCAAGGTACGGCTAAGTATATTAAAGCCCTGTTAAAAGAAGAAATTGGAAAAAGCCTTATTTCTATGGCAGGCGCTCTTTTGATGAGCAAAGCCTTTAAGGGCTTGAAAAAACGCACCGACTACGCCGAATTTGGTGGTGCCCCTCTTTTGGGTTTAAAAGGAAATGGCATTGTCTGCCATGGAAGTAGTAACCCCCACGCTATATTCTACGGGATAAATTTCGCACAATGGGCTGGGGATGCTAAACTGGTTGAAAGAATGGAAGAAAAAATAGTAGAATTCCAAGAACTTTTAAAACCAGCCAGCTAAAATACTATGACAAAAGTTGCTTTTTTATTCCCCGGTCAAGGCTCACAAGCTGTCGGCATGGGTACAAGCTTTGAAAAATCCCCTATATTTCAAGAATACTTTACCAAAGCCAATGATGCTTTAGGTTTTGACCTCCAACAGATCTGTTCGGAGGGACCCAGTGAGACTTTAACCTCCACAGAAAATGCCCAACCAGCCATTTTAACCGTTTCCATCATTGCGCTGGAAATACTTAAAGAAAAATATAACATCACCCCGACTTTCGCCGCAGGCCATAGCCTCGGCGAATATTCCGCCTTGGTGGCGGCAGGTGTTTTGGATTTTTCAGTGGCAGTAAAGGTCGTCCACCTTCGGGGTAAGTTTATGCAAGAGGCTGTGCCCAAAGGAATTGGGGCAATGGCCGCAATTATTGGAAAAAGCGGCGAAGATGTTGGCGTTTTGTGCGCTGAGGTTAGTAATGATGCCCAGTTTGTGAAGCCTGCCAATTATAATTGCACAGGTCAAGTTGTGGTTTCAGGCCACAAACCAGCGGTGGAACGCCTGCTGGAAAAAGCCAAGGGTAAGATGTTGGATGTTTCCGCACCTTTTCATAGTGATTTAATGGTCCCTGCTGCCAATAAACTTAGGGAGGTCCTTGAAAAAACTGAATTTCAGAATGCCCGCTTCCCAATCGTGAACAACACAGCCAATCAAGTACTAACAGATTCCAGTTTTTTCCTTTCTTCCTTGGTAGGTCAAGTGGTGGCGCCTGTGCGCTGGGAGACAGGCATTAAGCTGATGATCCAAGAGGGTGTGACGCACTTTATAGAGTTTGGCAATGGTAAGGTGCTGGCAGGAATGATGAAGCGCATTGATAAAAGCGTAAAAGTTATCGGCATTCAATCGTTAGAAGATTTAGAAACCCACAAAGAATTGCTGCAAAGTTTATAACCGTTAAACAAAGGGAATGATGATAGATTTAAATGGAAAAACGGCCCTAGTCACAGGTGGCTCAAGGGGAATTGGGCAAAGCATTGTATTGGATTTGGCCAAAGCAGGCGCAAAAGTGGCCTTCACCAGTCGCTCAGCCAGTAGCGCTGAAGCAACATTAGAAATGGCAAAGGGCGCAGGTTTAGAAGTCATAGCCCTGTGCGGTGATGTTGCTGATTTTGAAGGCAGTCAGAAAATCGCCGAGGAGGCAACCACAGCTTTGGGGAAGATTGATATTTTAGTGAATAACGCCGGCATTACCCAAGATAATTTATTTATGAAAATGAAGCTTGAAGAGTGGGATTCTGTTTTAAATACCAACCTTACGGGTCTTTTTAATTCTTGTAAGTCTGTGATCAGAGGAATGATCAAACAAAGGTCTGGCCGAATAATCAATATTAGTAGTGTTGTTGCCCACACAGGTAACCCTGGGCAAGTGAACTATGCAGCAACTAAAGCGGGTATGATTGGTTTTACAAAATCTTTGGCAAAGGAAGTTGCTTCTCGAAGTATTACAGTCAATGCCATAAGCCCTGGTTTTATTGAAACGGAAATGACCAATAAACTCACAGATGAACAAAAGGCGAAGATAACCAAGTCCATTCCTGCAAACAGAATGGGGCAGGCTAGTGATATTTCTGGTGCTGTATTATATCTAGCTAGCGACTTGAGTAGTTATGTGACAGGAACTGTGATCCATGTTAATGGCGGAATGTATTAATTGGGCTGCCAGCTTAAAGCTATAACGCTGAAATATAATGTTTTTAATTGATTCAGGTAAAAAACCTCAATGCTCCATTGACAGAGCAATGCTTAGGTGAAAAAATCCTTGAATCAACGAATGCGGGTTGCAAAAACAACCTTTAACTTAAAGATTTGGAGAGGCATCAATGAGTGCATCTATTGAAGAACGTGTGATTAAGATTATTGTAGACCAGTTGGGTGTAGCCCAGGATGATGTTAAGTTAGCATCTAACTTTATTGATGATTTAGGTGCTGATTCACTTGATACTGTTGAGTTGGTTATGGCTTTTGAAGAAGAATTTGAATTAGAAATTCCTGACGAAGAAGCTGAGAAAATCACTACTGTTCAACTTGCTGTTACTCACATTACAGCAGCTTTGGGCTAAACTTTAGTTTTTAATAGTCATGAAAAAAAGAGTCGCCATTACGGGCCTAGGGGCTTTAAGCCCTGTAGGAAATGATGTGGAAAGCACCTGGGCTGGAATATCCCAAGGTGTAAGCGGAATTGCTCGTATTACAAAATTTGATGCTAGCGATTATAAAGTTAAGATCGCTGGAGAAGTCAAAGGATTTGTAGCAGAAGACCATATCCCCAAAAAGGATATAAAAAAGATGGATACCTTTATCCAGTATGCTATGGTGGCTACTCGCGAAGCCTTAGAGGATGCAAAGCTAGAAATTACCGATGAAATTGGTGAAATGACAGGTGTGTCTATAGGTGTAGGTATTGGGGGACTGCCCAATATTGAACGTTATGCTCAAGTATTAAAGGAGAAAGGCCCAAGCCGAATCACTCCTTTTTTTATTCCTATGACTATTTCTAACATGGCATCAGGATTTGTTTCCATTGAGTTTGGCTGTAAGGGTTATAATGCAACAACAACTTCTGCTTGTTCCAGTGCAAACCACTCTATTGGGGAAGCCTTACGGATGATCCAGCGTGGTGAAGCTGACGTTATGATTGCTGGTGGGACCGAAGCTGCAATTTGCGGTTTGGCCATTGGTGGATTTGGTGCAATGAAAGCTCTTTCTCAAAGAAATGATGATCCAGCTAAAGCTAGTAGACCTTACGACCAAAACCGAGATGGTTTTGTTCTTGGTGAAGGTTGCGGGATTCTAATTTTGGAAGAAATGGAATTTGCTAAAGCACGAGGAGCTAAAATATATGGTGAGCTTGCAGGCTATGGTTATAGTTCTGATGCCTTTCATATTACCTCTCCCAATGCTGAAGGCCCAAAAAAGGCCATGACTATGGCTCTAAAAGATGCAGGGCTGGACGGCGCAGATATTGATTACATCAATTCTCACGGAACCAGTACCCCTGTTGGCGATATCAATGAATTGAACGCCATTAAATTAACATTAGGTGATAAAGCTAAAAATACCTCAATCTCTTCAAGTAAATCTATGACTGGGCACCTACTTGGTGCTGCTGGTGGATTAGAAGCAGTTGTTGCTATCAAGGCGATGGAAAATAGTTTGATTCCCCCTACAACCAATGTTGAGAATCAAGACTCTGAATGTGATTTGGATGTAACTCCAAACCAGTCGAAGAAAAGAGAGATTGCTACTGCTATGTCCAATAGTTTTGGCTTTGGCGGAACCAATGCAACTCTTGTTTTTAAGAAGGTTTAACCCTTCATGTCTACTTTTAGTGAGCGGTTAAATTCTGTAGAAGAATTGATCCGCGAATCTAGCCCCCACCCTGAAAAAGTCACATTAATTTCTGTTAGTAAAAGGAAGCCCCTAGCTGATTTGCTAGAAGCTTACGCAAGCGGTGTTCGAGTTTTTGGCGAGAACCGAGTCCAAGAAGCCCGTGATAAAAGGCCGGAACTCCCAGGCGATGCAGAAATTCATTTGATTGGCCCCTTACAAAAGAATAAGGCCAAATATTGCCCCACTACCTTTACTTGGGTTCACAGTCTCCATTCTTTGGAGGTCGCAATAGCTCTGGATTCTCAGTTCCAAAAAGCAGAGAAAATTTTGAATGTGCTTGTCCAAATGAATCTGACTGGCGAAGAAACCAAATCTGGCTTGATTACATTCGAAGAATTAAAGAATTTTAACGATAAAATCGTAAAATTACCGAATCTAAATCTCAGAGGTTTAATGACAATGGGAAACCCTGCCTTCACACCTGCAGAAAATCGACCTATATTTGCAAAATTGCGAGAAATGATGCAGAAAGAGCAGGCAAGATTGCACAAAAATGACTTTAACCAACTGAGCATGGGCATGTCAGGTGACTTTATTGAGGCGCTTGGCGAAGGGGCAACTATGATTCGTGTGGGGAGCGCACTCTTTGGATCGAGAGAATAAGGGTGTTTGCCCACAAGGTTGTGTTTATATTATAAACGGGCGATAATTTAAAAAATAATTATTTACATGCGAGTGACTCATGATTTTATTAAAAAATCGGTTTTTCCTATTTCTACTTCTTCTTTTATTAGTGTTTTCAGGCTGTAGGGACGAATCTACTGTTTCCACGCTAGCTCTCAGTGAGGAGGGTACAGGAACCTATACTATTTTAACTGATAAAGGCGGGGCTGGTTCTTTTGAATACTCCCAAGACTTAGGCACAGACACTAAAGATGTTTATTTTGTATTCTCAAATAGTAGTGCTTCAAGCAGCGCCTCAACCCCTGCTGTTTCTAGTTCTAATATAGGCACGACAGATCCAGCCACACTGGTTGCCCCACCTCGCAAACAAATACAAACCCCTAGGTCTTTTAGTAGGGACTTGGATATTGCAACTCAGTTTAATGCAAATCCACCGATACCTACAAGAAGCGCCAACCAAAGCAATCTAGTTGTGCCTGACCCAGTAAAAGCCTCGGTTGGTTCTACCAATGATTTTTTCAATACCTCTACTTCAGATACTATTTCCTCCACATTGCGGACACAGGTTTCTGACGGGACCATTACTGTTAACATCTGGGTAGAGGATATTTCTTGGACTTCAGGTTGTACAAGGTCTGCCTGTATCACCCAAACAATGGCAGACACATTTGCTGATACCTTTTTATTAACAGGCTCTAATAATGATATTTATGACTGGGTCACTAATATCTACGGTGTGCCCTGGGGGTCTCACAGTTATAGCGGCTCTTTGATTGCAGCATCTGCTGCTACCACCATTGACATCCTATTTTACGATATCGATGCTGATGATTCACAAACTGGTGGGGTTCTGGGCTTTTCTTGGAGCAAGGATAACTACTCTACTTCTGCTATAAGTTATTCTAATGAAAGACTGATATTTTATATGGACTCAGTCATGACCGCGACTGAGACAGGTACTGACTGGGATATTACAGACACCTGGCCGGCGGAAATGGTATCTACCTTGGCTCATGAGTTCCAACATATGATCCACTTTTATCAGAAAACTGTTTTGGCAACTGGCTTTTCTTCTGGTTCGGAGACTTGGCTCAATGAAATGTGTTCCATGTCGGCAGAGGACTTAATTGCAAGCAAACTACTCAACAGTGGACCGAGGGGAGTGATTTATTCAGACCCTACAGCTGGATCTTCTGGTATGACAGGCGACCGACTAGCCTACTATAATTACTATAACGACTATTCTCTAACCAATTGGCTCTCAGGCAATTATGTTTTATACAGCTATGGAATAAGTTACTCCTTTGGTGCTTACTTGACTCGAAATTTTGGTGGCGCTGATTTGATGCAAGCGATTGTACAAAATGAATACACTGGTACCCAAGCTGTGACCGATGGGGTTGCTACAGCGGGATATACTCAAAGGGATGGATCTGCTCATACAATGCAAAGCCTGCTTCATGGTTGGGCTATTGCGGGCTTGCTTTCTTCTGGTACTTCAGCCGCCTCAGGTTATAGATATAACACAGGAGGTAATTTTTCTTCTTCGATTGGAAGTATCACTTATGTCCTGGGTTCCATTAATCTTTTTAATTATGGAACCCCTTATTTTTATACTCCCAGCACTTTAGGGAGCGAAGGGGCTGTGCAGGCCTATTCGAATCGATTTGTGAAAGTTGCTACAAATGCTACAGGTGTTTTTACAAGAACTGTGACTGTGCCTTCTGGAGTTGATCTTATAGTTATTACGAAATAGTGAGTAGTAAAACTATGATAGTCCTTTGGGCACTCTGTTGTACCTGTACTCAGCTCAGTTTTGCCCAAGATTGCAGCCAAAATGAACGGCAATTGCTGGAAGGCCGATTAACATGGATTGGCAATAGCCCAAAAGAAATTTTAATATTCCAGGTAAAGAGACTAGAATATAAAATTACAGGGCCCATGTATTTCCCCTTACTAGAAAAACTAAAAAGAGACTCAACTCAAAAAATGATCTTGATCGGGGTGATTTCAGGGAAACATGTAGGGCCTGGCTTCCCGAAAGAATTTCGCCCAACTAAGATAGAAATAACTGAAACGGACTTAAAAACTTTTAATTGTAATAAAGAATAATATGAAAAAACTAATATTTGCTCTTTTGCTGCTTTTGGCCGCACCTGTTGCGCAGGCTGAAACTATGATTGTTGGGGCAGAAATCCCATTAAGCTATGCATTCACTACCGCTGATGACGGTGGTACCTTGGACGCCGATGGGGCGCCGAGCGGTATTATCGGTTATATTGGGTTACCTGTCATAGGTACTTTTGGTATTGAGTCTTATGTGATCAATTTAACGGACACGGACTCTTCAGAAATCCAAACGCAAATGCTCGATTATATGTATACTTTCCTTCTGCCATTTTTAGATATCTCCATAGGGGTAGGCGGCGGAGTCGGAACGACACAGGTTACAGGAGATTTGAGTTCTAACTACTCAGCTGCTACCTCCAGTCAGTACTTTTTTAAGCTAGGAATTCCTATCTTTGGAGTAATGCAACTGAGGGCCACTTTGGCCCGTGTAAATGCACAAATTGAAAAAAGCGACGGAGACTTTTTGGAAGCTGGTGGTACAATGGTCGCCTTTGGCGTTGCAATGGGCTTTTAGTCCAAAATTAAAAATGAATATTTTTGCCATTAGCGATACTCACTTTTCCTTAAATCCTAACCGAACCATGGAGTCCTTTGGTCCTATTTGGAAGGGTCACATGAATCAAATCAAGAAGAATTGGCGTAATACCGTCAATTCCTCTGATATAGTTATGATTGGTGGCGATATTTCGTGGGAAACAAAATTTGAAAAAGCGTTGGTTCATTTACGCGAACTAAGTGACTTGCCTGGGTCTAGTAAAATCATCATCAAGGGGAATCACGATCATTGGTTTAAATCTCTTGATGACCTGAATGGGAACCTTCCAAAAAATATGACAGCCCTTATGGGTACGGCCATAAAAATTGGATCTCACATTTTTGCTGGAACAAGGGGGTGGTTGGCACCTAATGACCCAGCCGGTGATTCCTTAGATAAAAAAACATTTGAAAAAGAAATGGTGCTCTTAGAGCAAGCCTTGGAGCAGGCTGTTGCTTTGGCTCAAAAAGTTGGGGCTGAATCGAAAATTCACCTCTTGTTGCACTTCCCCCCCTTCACCACAACGGGCAAAACCACTGCTTTTTGGGATTTGATTACGAAATACCCTGTCCACACTTGCACCTATGGTCATTTTCACTTGGCAGCCGAATTTGAGGCCATCCCGAAGGGCTTGGTCGATGGTATCTATTGCAATCTCACCTCAACTGACTATATTAAACACTCCCCTGTTCCCGTTTTTGTTGAGTAACTATTCTTTTAGTACATGTTCTTTAATTTTATTTATAGAATACCAGACCACAAAAATTACAATAGGTACGGCAATGCCCGTGGCTAGATCTTTGTTAATCGGCACTCCAGCGGTTTTAAGGCCTCCAAAAATAAGCTTTAGCAAACTCACCATGTAGTAACTGATGGCGGCAATAGACAGACCCTCTACAGCCTCTTGTAGTTGGAGCTGTAAGGTGGAACGCTTTTCCATATCCATTAACAGGGTCTGATTTTGTTCTTCAATTTTTAAATTGATATTTGCTTGGAGTAGCTCCCTCGCATTGGAAACACGCTCGGAAATATCTGAAATTCTCTGCTTTGTAAAATCTGCTGTACGCATGACAGGCAGGATTCTACGAGAAAGAAATCCATGGAAGGAAAAATATCCTTTTATTTTACCATCTTGGATCTCATCCAGTCGCTCTAAAGTGAGCTGGAAGTAGGCATGGGAGGCACTAAATCTATAGTCGGTGCTCCTCAGAAGCTCAATGTCTGCAGCCAAACTTGAAAGCTTGCCAAGAAGCAACTTTTGATCTTCAAAGCTATCGATTCGTATGATATGATCACTGACCAAAAGAAGGCTAAAGTCGATCGTATCTAACTTTTTACCTAAATCCTTGATCAAAGGTGAAACTAATAGGGCCATTATGCGATAGGTTTCAAGTTCAACTACTCTTTGAGCTAGCCTTCCAAGTTGCCATGGGTTCAAGTCACCATTTTGAATTAATATCCACTCGCAACCATCATCCTTTAATTGAAAATCGCTCCAAATGTAGCCGTTGCCGTGTTTAACAGAGCAGCTTACCAATTCTTTGTGACCAAAGATTTCTTCAATGGATTGTGTGTTAGTCGGGTCCATGGTTAGAGGTTGGATTGCAACACGTAGACTCGAGACTAAAATACCCTCGATTTTTTTTAACCAAGTTTCTGGGACCAAATCCAAAGGATTGTTTGAAAAAGGGGTTCGGCCACAATCTTTTTTTAAAAAAAAATAACTAGAAAACTCCACATGTCTTTGCCAACGAATTTCCAATTCGTTAGTTTCAAAGCATACTGCTCGCCTAGAATCGCTGACAAGTTTTCCATCTAATAGTTTAACCAATGAAATAAGGTGTTCGTATTCTTCACCCTGCTCCATCTTCTCGTGCAAAAGGGTAAATTGTAAAATTTCGCATTGGTTGGCTAAAACAGGAAATGGCCGCACATGGGCTTCGTGGTATATCTTGGACCGATCAGGGTGACAATGATTGATTATTTTTTCTAAGTTCAATGGGTATCGCTAGTTTAGTATTAGAGTGTCGTTCTTTAAGTTAATGTAACTAAGTTTTCACTAAAAAAAAAGCTTTCATTAATTTTTACGTTATTGAGCATTGATATAAAGAAGTAGTTTATTGGTTCTCCGCAGAGACAGCGGCCTTTTCCTGTGTGGTTTCCCTAATGGTTAAAGGACTTCTTTTGTGGAGTAATTTTCTGATTTTTTATTGGCCGTGTTATCTTTAGTGATTACTAACAATCACT